>JACQYK010000175.1 GCA_016208255.1 Deltaproteobacteria bacterium
CGAGGCTTGCGGCGAGCTCAGCCGAGTCGTGAAAGGCTTGACAATTAAAAACCCTTGAATCCCTTTTCCTTGAAGTATTTGATGAACATTTAAAAAGTCGCCGCAATCCAATTTCCGTCATTCCGTCCGGTCGGCTTATCAGCTCCCAAAGGGAGCTTCTTCGAAAGCTCGGCGATTCGGCTTCCTGCCGATCGGCTATGCCGATCTCTTGGGGAGACTCCCATAGGGAGTCGAATGAAAAAGGGAATCCAGGGTTTCTAATAGGTTGAGGATAATCTGGATTCCCGCCTCCGCGGGAATGACGACTTGTTGCGAGCCCATCACTATTAAAGGTCTCAAAAAGAACCTTACCGAAAAGGGTAGTATTGTGAAAATTATCAGAATCGATATGTCGAGAAAAACTACCCGGGTCGAGGAGGTCCCCCCGGAGTATCTCGGTTTGGGCGGCCGCGCTTTGACTTCGGTGATGATCAATGCCGAAGTCCCCCCGAAATGCGATCCTTTGGGCCCGGAAAATAAACTTATTTTTGCGCCGGGGTTTTTAAGCGGAACGAGTCTGGTCAATACCAGCCATGTGCATCGGACCGGCCGGAGAATACCGTCTGAAAGCCGTCTCCATACAAGGGTCTGATATCGACGGCCGTCCCTGCCGGGCAGCGGGGCGGGGAGGACTGGGGGCCAAAGGTTTGAAGGCCCTGGTGGTGGATCAGGGGGGCAACAGTCCTGATGCCATTGCCGATCCGGAGGCCTTTAGGGAAGCGGGCCGGGTTCTGGCCAAAGCGATCCGGGCCTTTCCTCATTCCGGTCAGGTTCTTCCCAATTTGGGGACGGCCGGTTTGCTGGCTCCGGTCAATGCCATGGGTGCTTTCCCCAGTTATAATGCTTCCAAAGGGGTGTTTGAAGATTGGGAAAAGATCAGCGGAGAAACCCTGGCCCGGGTCATCAAGGAACGGAGAAGGAATCCCAGCCATAGGGGGTGTTCCCAATGCATCATCCCCTGCGGGGCGCCAACGATACGGTCACCTTTGGTGACCTAATCAGAAGGCTTCTTAACAGAAGCCAGGACATGAAAATAGATTTTCGCTGAACGCTGAACGACGAACGCTGAACGTTATTTTCGTATTAAGCTATTGACTAATTAAACGGTTATGATATAGAAAACGCATGATTTAATGCTTTTAACCCCTCCTTTTTAGATTTCCGAGAACAGTGATGGTCTTTGACTCGATCACAAAAAGTTTTTCCGGTCGATTCCCCCAAATTAAAACTAAATACTTTACTCTTATTAACTATCTCAAAATAATACTGACATCTTCCAAAGCAGGTGGGGTTGCATTTTTTGGAGTCATTGGCTTTAGGGCGCCGTCTTTTCCGGACTTATCCACGGGGGAAACCGCAGCCCGCCCGTTGGTTTTAGCGGGCGGGAATGCGGAGGGGGCAAAGGATCCCCCGTGGATAAGTCCGAAGAAAAGACCAGCACTGAAGTCACAGACGAAAAAAAATGCAACCCCACCGGGCGAGTACTATTATGAGACGATTAATAACTCAGGAAAGCGAACCCTTTACCTATTCAGGAAAATTCAGGAGGTCAGGAGAGGGGGTGATGGAAATTTCTCATTTCCCGTCTCGATAAAGATTGATTAACCTTATGAATAAGGAGGAAGGATATGGACTTCGGATTTACTGAAAAACAGGAAAAGTTGAGAAAGAGCGCCCGGGATTTTTTTCTGAATGGAATACCGGAAGATTTTGACCCAGGCGCGGAAACGATGTTTTCCTTGACCAAGGCCCAGACCGAGTTCTGGATGAAATTCCAGAAAAAGGCGGGTCAGAAAGGATATCTGACCCCCGGCTGGTCCAAGGAAACAGGCGGTCTCGGCCTCAGTCCCATAGAACAGGGGATTGTGGAAGAAGAATGGGGCTATACCGGAGGACGGTGGCCCAACTTTTCAGGGCTCCATATTGCCGGCCCGGCCGTGCAGATCTTTGGTACGGAAGAACAAAAGAAAAAGTTTTTACCGGGCATCGCCAAGGGAACGGCGGTCTGGAATCAGGCCTTCACCGAACCCGAGGCCGGTTCGGATGAAGCCAACCAAAAAGTCAGGGCCGTTCTGGAGGGGGATTATTACATCCTGAACGGTCAGAAGACTTTCATCAGTACCCTCACTAAACCTGATTATCTTTATACCCTGGCCCGGACCGCCGACACCGAACCCAAACATCAGGGCATCAGCCTCTTCCTGGTACCGGGGGATACACCGGGGATTACCTACCAGGCCCAGGGAACCATGGGCCTCGGGACCCAGGTCAATATTTATTACCAGGACGTGAAAGTTCACCAGGAAAACCTCCTCGGAGAACTCAACCGGGGCTTCTACCATGCCATGGCCGCCTTTGAATTCGAACGCAGCGGAACGGGCAATCCCGCGACCCATAAACGTTTCCTGGTGGATTTTATTCAATTCTGTAAGAAAACCAGGCGCGACGGAAAGCCGCTTATCAAGGATCCGGAGGTCAGGAAGACCCTGGCCAAAATGGCCATCGATATTGAGATTCAACGACTTATCGCCTGGGAAGCGGTTTGGCGGCATTCCAAAAGGAAAGAGCTGGGTTCGAAACCCTATGACCTGAGCGGTTTTTTCAACAAGCTGATTTCGACTCATCACCCCGAGAAGATGATGAATATCCTGGGGCTCTACGGCCAGCTCAGAACCGGGTCGAAATGGGCCAAGTTTGCCGGAAAGATAGAACGCCGCTGGCAGATCGCCCGCAGCGTCCACCCGGCCGGAACGCTGGAAGTGAATAAGATCGTGGTAGCCGGACGGGGCCTGGGTTTGCCAAGAATACCGGCCAAGTTTAATAAGGTTATCGCCGAATCTTTGCAGGAAAAGAAAAAATAACTCAGGGGTATTGCCGTATACAGAAAGGAGCGGGACTATGGATTTTTCTTTAAGCGAAGCGCAGGAAAGACTGAAGAAAGAAGCCCGGGTATTTCTGGAAAAGGAATGCCCCGAGAGTTTTATCAGGGAAATGGAAGAAGATGATCAGGGTTTTTCCAGGGAACTCTGGCGGAAAATGGCCGATTTAGGCTGGCTGGGACTGGCCTATCCCAAGACGCTCGGAGGCCAGGGAGGCAGTTTCTTTGATCTGGCCCTCCTGTTCGAAGAAATGGGGAGGGCCATGCTGCCCAGTCCTTATTTGTCCACGGTTATTTTGGGGGGTCTGACTATTTTGGAGGCGGGAAACGAGAGGCAGAAAAACGACCTGCTGCCAAAGATCGCCAAAGGTGAACTGATCCTTTCGCTGGCCCTCACCGAACCGGAATCCAGTTGGGACGGCACGGCCTGGAAGCCTGAAGGAGTAACCCTAAAGGCAACGCCCCAGGGGGATAATTATATTATCAATGGAACGAAATTGTTCGTCCCTGACGCCCATATCGCCGATAAACTGCTGTGTGTAACCAGGACGAGGGAGGGAAAAAACCCGGAAGACGGAATCACCCTCTTTCTGGCGGATGCCAAAGACCCCGGGATAAGTTATGAAATTCTGGAGACGACGGCGGGGGACAAACAGTGCGAGGTGACCTTTCGAAGGGTTAAGGTGCCCAAAGAAAATATGGTCGGCCTTCTTCATAAGGGGTGGGCCCCTCTGGAAAAGGTCATGCAAAAAGGGGCCGTCCTGCTTTGTGCCGATATGGTCGGCGCCGGACAGCGCGTTCTGGAAATTACCGTCGGATACGCCAAGGCCAGGGTCCAGTTTGATATGCCCATCGGCATCAACCAATATGTTCAGGACCATTGTGTCTTCCTGGTAAGCGAAGTCGATGCCTCTCGATGGCTGACCTATCAGGCGGTCTGGAAACTCAATGACAACCTCCCCTGCAATCTGGAAGTGGCCATGGCCAAGGCCTGGACCAGCGATTCCCATGAGCGGGCCTGCTGGCGCGGACACCAGGTCCTGGCCGGGGTGGGTTATGAGGTGGACCGGGGGCTTCTGCCCCTCTTTTCCAGAAGGGGGAAGACCAAGCAGCTCTATCTGGGTGATTCCGATTTTTATCTGGAAAAACTGATGCAGGACGTTGAAAAATGGCCCGCACCCGAAAAATTCAGAGGAAAAGCCCTGGGTATTTTTGACATCCCCAGGGAGAAACAGATACCCTACTGGCAGCCCTGGAGGGAACGCTGGGAAGCCATTGAGAAGAGGAAAAAAGAAAGAAAAAAGAAAAAATAAGGTTCAAGCGAATCGAAGAAGCCGGGTCCTCTGGACCCGGCTTTCCACCTCAATATCTGCTGATTATCCCTCCCAAGAAATTCGACGACCACAAATAGAAGCTATCCCCGTTTGGGAAGAAAGGATGGAAATAAATAACAGAGGTTGACTTTAACCATTTGTTATGGTTAATATTATAAAAATTTGATTTTGGCTTTAATGATTCCGGCAACCCATAACCGAAAGGCTGGTCCATGAAGTAGTTCGACAAGGCATTCTTATTAAAAAGAAGGGCCTGTCCTCCCATTTTCATGTTTTATCTGAAGGTTCTTAATGACTGAAAATGAATGGAAAACCAGAAAAGAGAGAATCGATAAAAAGCTAAAAGCCCTCAGTCCTGCCTGGAAAATCATCAAATATTTCAATGAACTGGATACTAAGGGCCTCAACGGATACGCTGTCGAAGAATTTCCTACCGCCAACGGTCCGGCCGATTACGCCCTTTTTGTGAAGGGGATGTGTCTTGGTATCATAGAGGCAAAAAAGGTCGGCGTTGGTCCATACAATGTACTCGAACAGGCCAAGCGGTACGCCAGAGGGGTCTTCCAGGGTATCGGAAATTGGGACGGGTATCGGGTTCCCTTTCTATACGCCACGAATGGAGAGGTGATCTGGCACATTGATGTCAGGGATGAGAAAAACCTATCCCGCCAAATATTCCATTTCCATACCGCCGAGGCCCTCAAAGAATTCCTGGAGAACGACGGCGCCAACCTATACGTTCTTCTGAGAGATACCCCCATCGACATCGAGGGGATACGACCATATCAGAAAAAGGCCATCGAGGCCATCGAAACGGCCATCAGCCAAGGCAAGCGGGCCATGCTCGTGGCCATGGCCACCGGAACGGGCAAGACCTTTCTCACCGTCTCTCAAATCTATCGTCTCCTCCAGGCCAAATGCGCCAGACGGGTTCTTTTTTTGGTCGATCGCCGGGCACTGGCAGCCCAGGCGGTTCGAGAGTTCGCTTCCTTCAATACCCCTGGAGGGCATAAGTTCGATCAGGAATATGAGGTCTACAGCCAGCGCTTCCGACGTGAAGATTTTGATGAAGACCAACCTTTCGATCCCAAGGTGCTGCCCAATGCCTATCTGACTGCTCCGCAGGCCTCCCATACCTTTGTCTACGTCTCCACCATCCAGCGGATGGCCATCAATCTCTTTGGGTTTGAATCCGCTTTTTCTCAAAGCCGGAGTGATCCCGATTATGAAGACGAGGCGGATAAACTGGACATCCCCATTCATGCTTTTGATCTGATTATCGCCGATGAATGTCACCGCGGATACACGGCCAGGGATGATGCCGTCTGGCGAGGTGTTATGAATCATTTCGACGCCGTGAAAATCGGCCTAACGGCCACCCCGGCCCTCCACACTCTGTCTCTTTTCAATGAAGTAATCTACCGTTACTCAATGGAAGAGGCCGTGCTTGACGGCTGGCTGGTGGATTATGAGGCGGTAAAGATCAGGTCCGACGTGCGTATGCAAGGGGCCTTCCTCAAAGAGGGTGAGCAGGTGGGTTTCATCGACACGGAGACGGGAAAGGAGACTTTCGACCATCTCGAGGATGAGCGACAGTTTGGCACGGAAGAAATCGAGGTAAAAATTACTTCCCCGGACAGCAACCGCAAGATTATCAAAGAGCTTGCCCGATATGCTTTTGCTCACGAAAAGGAAAACGGCCGTTTCCCTAAAACCCTCATCTTTGCCGCCAACGACCTGCCCCACACCTCTCATGCCGACCAAATCGTTCGAATCTGCCGGCAGGAATTCGGTCAGGGTGACAGTTTTGTTCAGAAAATCACCGGAAGTCCCACGGTGGACAGACCCCTTCAGAAGATACGGGAGTTCAGGAACAGGCCGAATCCCAAAATCGTGGTGACTGTTGATATGCTCTCCACCGGTGTCGATATTCCTGCTCTGGAATTCATCGTTTTCCTGCGCCCTGTCAAATCAAGGATCCTTTGGGTGCAGATGCTCGGCCGGGGTACGAGAAAATGCGACCTCATCAATAAAGAGAAATTTGTCATCTTCGATTGTTTCGACGGCACATTGATTGAGTATTTCAAGAACACTACCGATTTTGACGTCCAGGTATCCAGCCAAGAACCTCTGCCTATCGATCAGGTCATTGAAAACATCTATCAGAACATCGACCGGGACTACTATACCAAGGTCCTGGTTAAGCGGCTTCACCGCATTGACCGCACCATGAGCGGTCAGGCCCACGAGCAATTCAGAGCTTTCATCCCTGAGGGTGACCTCGGTAAATTTGCCAAAGAATTGCCGGAAAAGATCAAGAACGATTTTACCAATACTCTGGCCCTTCTTCGTCAGAAAGACTTTCAGGACCTCTTGGTCAATTATGAACGGGCTAAAAGGACCTTTGTTGTGGGATATGAGGTTGAGGATACCGTGTCATCGGAGGTCATGATCCGTCTCGGCTCCGACTATCAGAAACCGGAAGATTATCTGGAGGCCTTTGCCCGTTTCGTCAAAGAAAATCCGGAGCAGATCGAGGCCATCAAAATCCTCATGGAAAGGCCGAAACAGTGGAACGCCAAGGCGCTTACCGAGTTGAGGGCGAAATTAAATCTCAATAAATTTCCTGAGAAGGAGCTACAAAAGGCCCATCAACTGGTTTATAAAAAGGCCCTGGCCGACATCATCTCTATGGTAAAACACGCCGCCAGGGAGGAAGAGCCGATTACCTCGGCCCAGGAGCGGGTTGACCGGGCCGTGGCCAAAGTTACAGCAGGGGTTCCCATGACCGACGAACAACAAAAATGGCTGGAATATATTCGAAATCATCTTATTGAGAACTTGACCATCGACCTTAATGATTTTGACACCCTGCCTGTCTTTGAACGGCATGGTGGACGTAACCGGGCCAATACGGTTTTTAATAATGAATTGGAAAGATGGATAAACGACATCAACTATGCGGTGGCCGCATAGAAAGGACCGGTCTTGACGGATATTGTCAATAAACTCTGGGGATTTTGTCACACTCTACGGCATGACGGCGTGGATTACGGCGATTACATCGAACAGCTTACCTATCTGCTTTTTCTTAAAATGGCCGACGAAAAAGGGATCACCATCCCTAAGGGTTGTACCTGGGAGGCCTTGAAGAAAGAGTCCGGCCCGGCCCTGATCGATCTCTATTCGGAGATACTGCGCAAATTGCGTGATGAAAAGGGCCTGCTCGGCGACATCTTTACCCAGTCAGTGCCCCGCTTTAATAATCCCGTAAATCTAAAACGTCTCATTACCATGATCGATGAAGAAGAATGGTCGGCCCTTGATGTCGATGTCAAAGGGGCGGCCTTTGAAGGGCTATTGGAAAAAGCGGCCAGCGAAGGGAAAAAGGGCGCCGGGCAATACTTCGCCCCCAGGGTCCTGATCAAGTCCATTGTCCGGGTCATGAGGCCCGATCCCCGGACAAACGCGGAATTTACCATCTGCGATCCGGCCTGCGGCACCGGAGGCTTTCTGATGTGCGCCTATGAGTGGCTGATGGAGATCACCGGCGGGGCCATCGAACGGGATATTGCCAAACGGGTAAAGACCAAAACCTATTATGGACAGGAACTGGTGCCCCGCCCCAGACGTCTTTCCCTGATGAATCTCTTTCTCCACGGTCTGGAACCCCATATTTATTTGGGCGATGCCATCTATGAACCCTACCGGGGAAAACTGCATAGTTGCGTCCTGACCAATCCACCCTTCGGCACCAAGGGGGCCAATCAAGCCCCGGAGCGGGATGACTTTACCATTGCCACCAGCAACAAACAGCTCAATTTCGTCCAGCACGTCATGAATATCCTCAAGGAAGGAGGCCGGGCGGCCATTGTCCTGCCTGACAACTGTCTCTTTGAAGACAAAGCGGCCGAGGTCTTTGAAATCCTTATGCAGGACTGCAACCTCCACACGATCCTCCGCCTGCCCAGAGGGACCTTCACCCCCTACAGCCCCGGCGTGAAAGCCAATGTCATCTTTTTCCAGAAAGGCATGAAAACCGAACAGGTCTGGATATTCGATGCCCGCTCCAATGTGCCGGGCATCACCAAGAAGGAACGCCCCCTAGGACCCGAACATTTTACCGAATTCGAGGCCGCCTACGGCAAAGACCCCAACGGGCAAAGCAAAAGAAAGGATACCGGCGAACAGGGCCGGTTCAGACGATTTCATATCAAAGACATCAAAGACCGCTCCTACAAGCTCGACATCACCTGGCTCAGAGACGAATCCCTCGAAGACGCCAATGACTTGCCCGAGCCGCAGGATTTAGCCGCTGAGGCGATTACGGAATTGGAAGCGGTGGTAGATAGTCTGAGGGATATTGTAGAGTTGCTGGAGAAGGAAGAAGGTGTGGAGGAGTGAGAGAAGAGTTGCCACGAGGATGGAGTATGGCAGAATTAGAGAGCGTTGCCGAACTTGTCAGCGGGGCTGGTTTTCCTTTGAACCTCCAAAGCCAGACAGGATTTACTTTCCCGTTTTTTAAAGTTGGAAATTTGAAGGATGTAGCTTCAGGAAAACCTTTAGTCTCTTCCGAACACACGATTTCTGAAAGAGCCGCCTACTCGCTCCGGGCTAGGATTATCCCAGAGGAAGCCACTGTGTTTGCAAAAATCGGCATGGCTATAAGCTTAAACCGAAGACGTCTGATTGGAAGGCCTGCTTGTATTGATAACAACATGATGGCTGCTATACCAAACGAGGCTATACATCCCAGTTATCTCTTACGCTTTCTTGAGACGGTTGATTTTATGCCTTTAACTCAAGCTACAACAGTTCCGAGTCTTCGGAAGGGCAATATAGCAAAGATTCTGGTTCCACTGGCACCTTTGGAGGAACAGCGCCGTATCGTGGTAAAGCTGGAAAAACTTTTGGAGAAAGTCGAATCCAGCCGGACACGTCTTGAAAAGATTCCCGTCGTCCTCAAACGCTTTCGCCAATCCGTCCTCGCCGCCGCCTGCTCTGGCCGTCTCACTGCCGATTGGAGGGAGCAATCAAAACAATCAATCGAACATATCATCAGAGATAACAATACTGCCCTGCCTGAAATTCCCGAAAGTTGGCGATGGGTAAAACTTCCGGATACAGGGGAAATGAGTCGTGGAAAGTCGCGGCATAGACCAAGAAATGAGCCTTCATTATTTGATGGACAATACCCTTTCATCCAAACTGGTGATATTGCCCAGTCAGGGGGTAGAATTACCTCCCATAAGCAAACTTATAATGAGGCAGGTCTTGCCCAGAGCCGTCTTTGGCCAGCTAACACCATTTGCATCACGATCGCTGCGAACATTGCTGAGTCGGCCATTTTGACCTATCCAGCATGTTTTCCCGACAGCATTGTCGGGATCATTGCAAATTCTGTGGTCTGTTTGGCAGAGTATGTTGAATTTTTCATCCGGGTAGCGAAAACAGATCTATCGACATTTGCCCCTGCGACGGCCCAGAAGAACATCAATATTGCCATTTTAAATGAGGTGGCTGTCCCTCTCCCCCCTCTAATAGAACAACATGAAATCGTCCGCCGTGTGGAAGAACTCTTTGCCCTTGCCGACCAGATCGAAGCCCGTTACCAGAAAGCAAAAGCCCATGTGGACAAACTCACCCAATCCATCCTGGCCAAAGCCTTCCGTGGCGAACTCGTCCCCCAAGACCCAAACGATACACCTGCGATAATTTTGTTGAGTGAAATTGATATTGGCAAGAAATACTTTAAAAACACCCTTCTCAAAAGATCAAAGATGAGAGAAAAACATAAAATAAAAACTAGAGAGGGAACACATGGAGGCGAATGATAATCTTGAAATTAAATTCAGGCTGGAGGGTCCGATTTTCCAAACTGGTATTCCTTTATTAGAGACAATCGTAGCCTTACAAGAATTTCATTTTATTATTGATAAAGCATACTCTGCGAATTTTAATATCGCAAAATTAACAAAGAAAGAGAGACAACATTATAGCATTATTGCACAGAATTTTCAGAAAGGATCATTTGAGGCCGATTTGATGTTCGTCATCGCATCTGGCACTCAATTGCTTCTCCCAAGCATTCAAGCATTTGGCCCGAAAGAACTGTGGGATCTCGTTAAAGCATCGTTCTCCTTTTTGAAAGCAATTATTACCGCAAGGAATTCAGAGACCGAACCCACTGTCAATATTGAAGGACACGGCAACCATGTCTATATTATGAACGATAATGTGATTAAAATAAGCCAACATGTTTATAATGCTGCAGACTTGTCAGAACCGCATTATAAGAAGCTTACTTCTGTTATTGAAAAAAATAAAATTGATTCTATCACTGGAATGGATTCGTCTGGAGAAGGGATTGAACTGACCGAGAACGAGAAAAAACTATTTAACCCTAAGGTTACGGTGGAAAAAGAAGTTCTTAAAGTTCGATGCAGTGTCTTTCGATTCGACAAAGAAGCAAACATCGGTAAATTGCGGGTTTCTCCGGGAGAACCAGTTCCACCGGGCGAATATAATTTCAAACCTATTGCATCGGGAGATTATAGAAAATTTATAGTTGCGATGATGCATTCCTCGGTAACATTAAACATATTGAAAGAAATTGAAGTGCATACCTCAGGCTTAAAACGTATCTCATCTTTACATGTGGTCTCATTTGAAGATTTTCAGCAAGAATCCCTATTTTCATTGACATGATTATTAAAGGCGGACTATAGGCAGCCCAGAATTTCAGCCGAAAGGAAAAAGGGATAGATATAGTATACTCCGTGTGCTATAATTCCATCCAGATTGGAACTACTGCGCAAAGGATGTACCAATGAAGTCCGTTTCGGGGTTAGGAAAAGAGTCGAGAAAACAATTAACGAAGGTACTACGCGGAACGACCGGAACGATATCGGTCGCCCAAGCTGCGAGTATTCTTAATCTCCCTTCGATCAAAGCCGCAAAACTTCTTTGGGGATGGAATGAACAGGGTTGGGTCTCCCGCGTTATGCGAGGAGTATACGTTCCTGTTCCACTCAATGCTGAATCCCCTGACGTGTCCCTCGAAGACCCTTGGATTATTGCCGAAAAATTATTCTCACCTTGTTATATCGGAGGGTGGAGCGCCGCTGAACATTGGGGTCTTACCGAGCAAATTTTTCGGACAGTAGTTGTTTTGACAACTCGGAAACCAAGAAACCGCAGTCCTAAAATCAAGGGAACCGATTTTTTGTTGCGAACCATATCGCCTAAGGCTATGTTCGGCCTCAACCCGGTCTGGAGAGGACAGGTTAAGGTAGCTGTATCCGATCCGGCACGAACGATTGTTGATATGTTGGATAACCCTCAGCTCGGGGGAGGTATGCGTACAGTTGTCGATATCCTTCGGAACTACCTGAAGTCTGAGACCGAGGATTCTGCGCGTCTGATTGGATACGCCAAACGATTGGGCAATAGCGCTGTCTTTAAGCGCCTTGGTTTTCTCCTGGAATCTGTCGCACCGGAAGAGGCGGAAGCCATTAAAACCTGCCTTCTCAACATGAAAACAGGAAAAGTCAAGTTTGACCCAGACCTTCAATCCGAAAGATTGGTCACCCGATGGAAGTTGTGGGTTCCAAAGAATTGGAAGCAGGCTAAGAAATAGAGGATATTTTCGTTGATCAGCCGTCAAGAAATAATGGATTTTTCGAGAGAGTTCGGACTTGCGCCGAATGTGATCGAAAAGGACTATGCCCTCGGATGGGTGCTTGCCGGAATTGCAAATACCGAAGGACTTGGTACTGTCTGGGTTTTTAAAGGCGGGACCGCTCTCAAGAAATGTTTCTTTGAAACCTATCGATTCTCGGAGGACCTGGATTTTACAGTCACTGAGGAAAAGTATCTGGACCCAGACTCTCTGACCGAGATATTTCGCAAGATTGGTGATTGGGTATACGAACAGGCAGGCCTTGAGATTCCTAGAGATACAATTCGCTTTGAAAGCTATACTACCCCACGGGGAAAAACCTCTGTTCAGGGACGCATCGGCTATCGAGGGCCCCTGAAGCCGGGCGGGGATCTGCCTCGTATAAGATTTGACCTAACCAAAGATGAATTGGTAGTTTTAAATCCGGAGATGAGAGAAGTACACCATCCTCATTCCGATTCACCGACTGATGGTATCCACGTTTTATCCTATTGTTTCGAAGAAGTTTTTGCCGAGAAGATTCGTGCCTTGGCTGAAAGGGAAAGGCCCCGCGACCTTTATGACGTGATCCATCTCTTCAGACATTCCAATGAAGCGGTGGATAGACCACTTTTGGTGAAAACGTTGGAGAAGAAGTGCGCATTTAAAGGAATACCTCTGCCTTCCTTTGACACCCTGGCCACCAGTCCTGAGTATAGTGAACTTAAATCGGAATGGCAAAACATGTTGGCCCATCAATTGCCGGTTTTGCCTCCCTTTGAACAATTTTGGAACGAGCTTCCCGACATGTTTAACTGGCTGTATGGGAAGGTAGAGAAGGTGGTTCAACCGGTGATTCCGTCCATTGGAATTCCCGGTGATGATCGATGGCGAGCGCCCACTATGGCAACGGCCTGGCACTCCAAAGTGCCGATTGAAGTCATTCGATATGCCGGGGCGAATCGTCTTTGTGTTGACTTGCAGTATCAAGGAAACAAGAGACTTATTGAGCCCTATTCTTTGCGTCGTTCCCGCGAAGGGAATTTGCTCCTGTACGCAGCAAAGCATATATCGGGAGAACCAAGAGCATACAGAGTGGATCGTATTGAAGGAGCCGCCGTAACCAATAAACCCTTTACTCCTCGTTATACTATTGAATTCTCAGAATCTGGTTCCATTTCCGCACCACCCATTAGCCGAAATCCTGAAATTTATCGCCCAACTAAGACGAGAAGCCCCTTGACAATTGGTTTTGGAACTAAGCGGCTTGCTTCAGGGTATGGCCCAAAATATATTTTCGAATGTCCAATTTGCGAAAAGAAGTTTACCCATAGATCATACGATGCATCACTGCGTCCTCATAAAGATAAGGACGGATATCCATGTGGAGGTCGGCTTGGGATCTACATTGATACGAAATGACGAGGAAGATAAATGAAACGGGTCAAAGATATTCCAAAAGATGAAAGGCCGAGGGAAAAGCTGGCCAAGAAAGGACCGCAAGCGTTATCCGATGTGGAACTGATTGCTATTCTCCTTGGCCGGGGCATAGAAGGGCATGATGTGATGTCCGTGGCAAATCAGGTCTTGATCGCCATTGATTCCAACGGGGGAACGCCCGATTGTGCGGCGCTTCAGAATATCGCCGGCATGGGACCGGCCAAGGCTACCCTGATTGCCGCTGCCCTTGAGTTTGCCCGAAGAAGGATCAAGCCGGAAGGATTTAAAATAGCTTTTCCATCTGACGTGCTCCCTTTGATTCAGCATTATGCCGACAGGAAGCAGGAACATTTCCTCTGCGTTTCTCTAAACGGTTCCAATGAAGTCATAGCCGTGAGGGTCATCTCTGTTGGGCTGGTCAATAAGACCCATGTTCACCCCCGCGAGGTTTTTGCCGATGCCATAACGGACCGGGCCAGCGCGATCATCGTCGCTCACAACCATCCTTCGGGAAATGTGGAACCAGGCAAGGAAGACCTTGAAATCACCAAACAGCTTAAATCAGCAGGGGAGATCCTGGGCATCAAACTCCTCGATCATATTATTTTCAATAGGACGAGTTATTACAGCCTTCTTGAAAAGAACGAAATATGACCAGGGAGTAGTGGCTAAGATTAACCGAGGAAGTATTTATGCATTGGATTGGAATGGATTCAGATCAGCCAAACGGGTGGAAAAGGGTTGTATGGAATCCCACTTTGCAGGATTGGACCAGGGAATTTCAATAGCATTTAAAATCCACGAGTTCGATTGTCACTTGACTGCCATGATCCGCGCCCAGCAGGGATTGACAACCGGGATGCGGACTTTTCCGCCGCGGATCGGAAACCGGTCGCCCTGGTTCAGCAGATCAATCAACTGCTTCTTGTCCGGCTCCGGAACCGGTAAATCCAGGGGAACCGGTTTGTCCGCGGCGTTAACGGCCACAATGACACATTCTTCCGGCGTCTGCCGGGCAAAGGCCATTTGCTCGGACTTGACTAAGAGGGGGCGATAAAGGCCATAGCGCAGGGCCTGGGAGTGATGCCGGATTTGAGCCAGGCGGTTTAGGACACCGGGCAAATCCGGGTGCGGGCTGTTCTGAGAGATCTGGGAATAATCGAGACAGGGTCGAAGGGCCCGGTCGCTTCGGCTGCTTCTTTTCCCGGCGATTCCCCATTCACTTCCATAGTAAATGGAAGGGATACCCGGCATGGTAAACAACAGGCTGTAAAGCGGGTAGAGATGGGCCGGGTTTTTGAGCTGGCTGGCCACGCGATGGACATCATGGTTGTCGGCGAATGAATAGAGGAGGAGATCCCGATAGATCCCCTTTTCTCCAAACTGCCGATTCAGGGTGTGGGCCAGTTCAAAATAATTCCGGTCGGCGTGGCTTGAGTATAAACCCTTGTAACCGACATAGTTGGTGACCGAATCCAGGGTTTCCGGGTTGACCCATTTCCGGTAATCGCCGTGGATCACTTCGCCCATCAACCAGAAATCGGCCCGGCGGGTCTTACAAAAAGACCTTAAGTCTTTTAAAAAAGAAAGATCGAGACTGTCGGCTACATCCAGTCTCAGTCCATCAATATTAAATTCCCGAATCCATGATTCGATGGCCTGAAAAAGATGGGCCTTAATCGAGGGATTAAGTAAATTGAGCTTAACCAGGCTGCAATGGCCGTTCCAGTTATCGTAGGTGAAGGGATCATTATAGGGGCTGCGCTTGCTGAAGTCGAGCCCCTGAAACCAGTCGAATTCCCTTTTGATGGAGACGGGTGCTCAGGTCTGTCAAAGTTTTATTGCTTCCCAGCCGGCGGTCCACCTGAAAATAATCGGCTGTGTCATAGCCATGGGAAGTGGATTCAAATAATGGTCCCAGATAAAGGGCATTCACTCCCAATTGCTTTAAATGGTCTATCCAGGGATACAATTGTTCCAGCCGAGGTTCGGGTGGGGAGCAGAAGTCATTCTCAAAAGGAGCGCCACAGAACCCGAACGGATAAATGTGATAAAAAAACGCATCATATGCCCAATGCGCCAAGAAAAACCTCCTCAAAAAAGATACTAATTCTATTTGATAATTTCTATTTTTCTCATAGATTATATAAAAAGAAGCCGATCATTCACTACCAGGCATTTTATGGATTCCCTAAGGATCTTTACACCATTCCGGTCTATTATCAGCAGGCTAAGTCCTCTTTAGTTCGAAAATAGGATCCGAGCCTACGAGACTATTTCCATGTCTGGTGGTGCCACGCCCCAAAAGGCGGGGGATGGCGGTTTAACACAATTTTGGAGCAATGTTTCTAACTGTCTGCAAAGCTTTATATAGGGATTCGATGTCCTCATCACTCAATTCCGACAGGTTTATACGAACGATATTTTTTAGGCCCAGCATACTCTCTTTTAAAAACCTAATTCCCTTTTCGGTTATTAGGACATTTATGACTCGTCTGTCGTTGGCATCGTATCTCCGTTCAACCAGTCCGTCTTTCATAAGTTTGTCGACGATAGTGGTCATGTTTTGTTTGGCAATAATCAGTTGCCTTCCGACGGCTGACAGAGAAAGCGGACCGCTTCTTTCCAATATTCGAAGGATAGAGTAGGTTTGATTTCTTAATGGGGCAAGCGCTGGGTCACTGGGATCAGCATTGAAAAGTCGTTTCAGTAAAGGGAAGAGTTGAAGCGCGCTTTCAGAGATACCGTCGATTTGTTTTTCCCGCATAATTACTCCTTAAGTCGAAGTATAAACCCCGGCTCTCTGGGCCAGGTCAGAGTCAAACGGCTATGCCGCTTGGGCTTTTTTTGAAATCGCGGCGCTGAAGCCATAAATCGGCCCTATAGCCGGGGCGAAGAGCCCGGATGGGTTGATTCAAGCGATCTTTTTTCTTTTATAATGGTATATATTTATGATAGTAATATATAATTACCTGTTATTCTTATAAAGTCAAACATTTTTTGATATAAATAGTCGAGAAATAAAATATCTTAATAATTTTTAACATTAGTTATCAATCAAATTGTATTACTATCCATTAGGACAGATTCCTCTTGCGGAACCCATTCCTTCGGTAGGCCGGTAAAGCTGCAGCACGCCTCGGGCCGTGGTGGATTTCCCGCAGCCGCTTTCCCCGACCACCCCCAGGGATTCCCCGGGGAAAAGGGCGAAAGAGATATCCCGGACCGCGTTCAATGTGCCATCGCGGAGGTAGAATTTAACATCCAGTCCCTCCACGTCCAGAATGGGTTTTTTTATGGTTTGTGTCGTTTCCATTATCGCCTGAGTCTCCCCAATCTCCCTAATCTCATTCCGCCGGTCAGCTTGGGATCCAGCAGGTCCCGCAGGGCATCTCCCAGCATGTTAAAACCGAATACCCCGGCGCTGATGGCCAGGCCGGGGAAGATGGCCAACCAGGGGCTTTTGAGCATGTAAGCCATCCCGTCTCCGGTCAACATCCTTCCCCAGGAGGGCGCCGGCGGCGGAACACCCAACCCGAGAAAGCTGAGGGCGGCTTCAGCCAAGATGATATTCCCCAGGCCAAGGGTAGAAAGAACGATAATAGGGGCGGCCACATTAGGAAGGATATGTCGGACCAGAATCGTTAGATCCTTGCATCCAACTGACTTGGCGGCTGTCAGGTAGTCACTCTCTTTGATGGCCAGGACCGCGCTGCGGACAACACGGGAGGCCCCGGCAAATCCCCCCAGGGCCAGGGCCAGGATGAGATTGAGCATGCCTGGCCCCAAGACGGCCATTACAGTCAGCATGATGACCAGCCAGGGGAAGGACATGACGGCATCCACGATCCTTTGGGTGATCGTATCAAATAGGCCTCCAAAATAGCCGGACAAGATTCCGATAAGCGTTGACAAAATTGTACTCAGACCGATAGCGCCTAAGCCTACAGTCAAGGAGACCCGAGCCCCGTAAACAATACGGCTGAAGACGTCTCGGCCCAGGGAGTCCGTGCCCATATAGAAACTGCCGCCGGGGGGGACGAGAATTTTCTCATCAAGGATATCATTCGGGGAATAGGGGGCAATAATCGGGGCAAAAAAGGCCATTATCAACATAACCATTATCAGGACTCCGCCAAAAGCCCCCAGAGGCTTGGTTTTTATTAGTTGCAGGAACAGATCGAGGATCCAATGGTGCCTGGTTATAGGCTTGTTGGATTGTTCGATGATGTCCGGCGGGGCTCCAGTCAGGTTTTTTTCTATCGGGTTAAAATCCATGCTTTGTCCTTTTCTTTTCAAGCTCGATTTGGATTATTTACGGTAACGGATTCTGGGGTCCAGCAATCCATAGAGTGAGTCCACCAGCAGATTGATGGTGATGATCCAGATACAGATAAACAGATTGATGCCCTGTATGGCGGGATAATCGCGCCAGATAATGGCATCGAGGAGATATTTCCCCATGCCCGGCAGGACGAAGATACTTTCCATGATCACCGTTCCCCCGATTAGATAGGCTATCTGAATACCCATTATGCTTAGAACGGGGATCAGGGCATTTTTCAGGGCATGCCGGGTAATCACCACCCAGCGGGAAAGCCCCTTGGCCCGGGCCGTTCGTATATAGTCTTCCTTCAACACTTCCAGCATCATGGTTCTGGTCATCCGCATGATGCTGGCCGAAAGGTGAACAGCCAAGATCAGTGAGGGAGCCAGAAGCTGAGAAAGACTCTTGACCGGACTTTCCAGGAAAGGGATGTAATCCATGGGTGGGACCCATTTGAACCAGATGGAGCCGAAAATGAGGACCAAAATGGCGATCCAGAACCCGGGAATGGAAAGTCCGGCTATAGCTAAACTTCGAATTACATAATCCAACCACCTGTCCTGGTAGAGGGCGGAAATAATTCCTATGGGCACTCCCAGGAGGAAGGTCCAAAAAAGGGCCATGAGCCCAAGACGAATGGTAATAGGCAGACGCCTGAAGATTTCCTCACGGACCGGTTCCCCGCTCCAAAGAGATATACCCAAGTCGCCTTTTAAGACATTTTTCAGGTAAAAAACATACTGGATGACCAGCGGTTTATTCAGACCAAGTATTTCTCTCATTTCTTCTTTGTCTTTGGCAAAGCCATGATCGGCCATCATAATCGTGACCACATCCCCTGGCAGAAGACGCACGATACTGAAGACAAAAAAAGAAACCAACAGGAGGGTCGGAATAATCAGCAATATTCTCCTCAAGAGATATCTTCGCAGCATGGATGTTTTCCTTTTAGATTAAAACAGGCTATGGGCAACAGGCGATAGTCCGAAACCCGATTTATATTAATGTTTTTCCATCCAAAGATATTCCCCATACAATGGTTGATAATCAAGCTTGTACCGCTTGAGGGCATGAACATAAGGTTTTCGAACGGAAAACCGGATTGGGGTATAGAGGCAGACGAAAGGGGAGTCCTCCAGGAGTTTCAATTGGATGTTTCTGATCAGCGCCTTCCGCTTTTTCACATCCAGGATATTGGATTGTTTTTTGATCATCTTCCAGATTTCCGGGTTGCTCCACTTATAGACGGTGGATTCGTTCACCTGTCCGAAATAGGGGGTCAGCCAATCCTCCGGATCAACCCCGGCGGTGGTGACATGAAAAGATAAATCATAATCGAACCGGTAAGCGCGGTTTAAGTACTGAGCCAGTTCCAGAAGGGTCAGCTTGGCCTCGATACCGACGTCTTTAAGCATCTTCTGGATAACCTGGACCGGTGCGGTCATATACGGCAGATTCCAGGTCAAAAGCTCGACCGAAAAACCATTGGGATACCCGGCTTCGGCCAGAAGTTTTTTGGCCATTTGAGGATTGAATTTCACCTGATCGCTTTCTTTGAGGGAATACTCCAAAACTGGGGGTATGGGTCCGATCCCAAGTCTTCCATGTCCTCCCATAGCCAATTTCAGTAATTTTTTCTTGTCAATGGACATGGCCAGGGCCTGTCTTACTTTTTTATTATCAAAAGGTGGCTTGAGGGGTTTTTCCCCTTCGATCCAGGGCTGAATCCGCAAGACGAACATATGGACGCTCGGGAAAGTTTCGATAACAGTATCCGGGGCCGCTTTCTTGATTGTTTCAATATTCTGGTGATAGGTCGAGGTTCCATCCAGCCTTCCGGCTATGAAGGCGGAAAGGACACTGGAGGGATCCGGCATGACCTTGAAATGAATACCGTCCACGAACGGCAATCCTTTTTTCCAATAACCGGGGTTTTTCACCAGGGTAAAGTGCGAGCCTTTGACCCATTCCTTGAGGATAAAGGGACCGGTCCCAATGGCTCGAGTCTTCAAATCTCCGAACTTGTCGACTACTTCTTTGGGCACAATGGCGCACCAGGGAGAGGAAAGGTGTCTAAGGAAGGAAGCATAGGGCTCTATGGTTTTAAAAATGATGGTGTATTTATCCGGTGTTTCAATTGACTTGATCTTTCCTGCGAAGTACCAGTTATGCTTAAAATCATTTTTGCGTCCGTGCACACCGGCCATGCGTTCGATGCTGTATTTAACGTCTTCGGAGGTCAGTTCCCGCCCATTGACCGGAGGAATGTTTTGAAAAAATACCCCTTGATGGATCTTGAATTCATAGGTCGTATCGTCGATCTGTTTCATGCTTTTGGCCAAATCCAGTTCCCAGCCGGTCATCTCCGGGTTGAATCGCAGAAGATTGTTATAGGTATTGGTGGTGACCAGGGTCGTACCGACAGAGACCTCCATATGGGGGTCCAGGGACCTGGGATCGGCGGATAAGGCCGACCTGAATATTCCTCCATATTGCGGCTTGATCGCATCGGCAGCCTTGGTTTGTTTCTTGGGCTGGGGTTGTTTGGTGGCTGCCATGGCAACTGAGACGAGAATCATTAAAAAAATAACACTTAATACCATCGGCCATAAAAACCGTTCCCCAAATTGCAACCCTTGTTTCCTTTTTGTCATTTTCATCTGGTTCTCCTTGTCAGGTCCTTAGGGTTATACGCTGCTGGGTTGCTAAACTGCCAGCATCCTCTTTTTAACCAAATACTAACCAAAGATATTTGAAATTTAGGTGGCCAGGGATCTTGTTTTTGAAATTGTCCATTTAATTCGATTTCTCCCCAGCCGAAGCAGCTTTCTCGTCTTTGTCCTGGCGCCGGTGAGAGTCGAACCAGTCAAATACCTCTTTAAAAGTCTGCAGCGCTACCGAGTCATGATCTCCGTCGGGAATTTCGAAGTACTTCAATTTTACGTTTAACTTTTGGGCCGCTTCTACCATCTGACGGGATCTTTCAACAGAAACGATTTGGTCTTTTTCTCCATGAACGACCAGTTGGGGGATGTGAGCTATCTTACCCATTCGCCCTGGGTTTCCGCCACCGGCGACCGGTGCCAAGGCAGCAAATACTTGCGGGTGATTCATGGCCACAGACCAGGTTCCAAACCCTCCCATGGAATGTCCGGTCAGATAGATTCTGTTTTCATCGATGTGGTAAGCCTTTTTGGCTTCGGCGATCACATCCATTATATCTTGCTCTGCCGGGCCAAGGTACATGGAGGCCGGTTGGCGACCCTTGGGACAAGCCACCAGGTACCCTCGTTCTTCCGCTTCGATCTTGAAGGCCCCTGAGCCATATTCTTCGAAATAACTGTTCTCATCTCCGCCCACCCCGTGGAGGGAAATGATCAGGGGAAACGCTTTAGAACCATCATAGGTTGAGGGAATAAATATACGATAGGGCTGCAGCGTATGGTCCACATTGGATAGATAAGCCTTACGAAAATCTCCCCGACGGGAAGCGAACGGATCGCGCCCGGCTTCAAGTTCGTCGAGGATTGTGTTGGCTTCTCTGAGTTCATTTCTAAAATTCAGTCGTTCATGGTTGATTTCTCCGGCATTGGCCTTATCGATCAGATCTATTTGATAACGGGCCGATCGCAGGGCCGTTAGAATCGAACCCTTACCGGTGACTGGCGGCTCCTTTTCGATCTTGACCCATCGGTCCTTGGCGGTCTTTAAAGAGGCGATAAGCCCTCCCTCGATATGAACGATGACGATTTTGGTTATGGACCCGGCCGAAGTCACTAGTTTCAGCTTGAGCCGAAGGCGGTATTTGCCCGGTTCCATTTCGGGTACGGTCACTTCTATAACCAGAGGATGAGCAAAGAAATCAGGCTCTAAGGACTCAATGGTTTTTATGGTCTTCAGAGACTTATCTCCTCCCATGGCCAGCAAATCGATCGAACCGCTTATTTTACCTGGAACCTTCTCATCCAATACGAAAATCTGCCCCAGATGGAGTTTTAGAGAATCCGATGGTTCGATCACCAGCCGATCCGCCTTGAAGGAAAGTGCACTGGACAGGGCCGATTCAGGAGTCCACACCGAGCCCCGCAGAAGCGTAATCGCCTGATAGTAATATTTGAGCGCGTCTCCGTACTTGCGGGCGCCGGTGGCTTCCTTAGCCAATTGGCCAAGTTTTTCAACCTCGGGGCGCTTTTCCGGATCCAGCTTTTCAGCGGTCTTCTTTAAATTGTTATATCCTATTGAAAGGCGGAGCACCTGCCCGGCATCCTGGGCGGCGACGGGGGCTACAAAGACCATCAACCCTATTATGGAAAAGACAAGGGGCCGTTTAAATCGTGAAATCATTTCACCCTCCTTTTTATCAAATCGCTTTTATCTCTGGTCAAACCTCCTCCCCAGCATGGCCGAGGCGATGTTGATCCGTTGAATCTGAACCGTTCCGCCGGCCAGAGGCCAGCCGCGGCTGTCCCGCAGCATCCTTTCTATGGGGTACTCTTTCGAGTAGCCATAACCCCCGAAGATCTGCAGGGCCATGTCCGTGACCTCCTTGCCGATCTCATTGGCAAAGCATTTGGCCACGGAGGATTCGAAGACCGAGGGCAATCCATTACCGGCATTAACTACGGCCCGGTAGATCAGGAGCCGGGCGGCCTCGACCTTCATGGCCATGTCGGCCAGGAGTAATTGAATAGCCTGAAATTCACAGATGGGTTTTCCGAAAGCCATTCGTTCTTTGGAATATTTTTTGGCCGCTTCCAGGGCCCCCCAGGCGATCCCCAGAGATTGGGTGGCGTTCCCGCAGCGTTCCACGTCAAAGGCCTGCATCAATTTAGCGAAGCCGCCTTCCGGAATAATCAGATTCTCTTTGGGGACCAGACAATCCTCGAAGATAAGATCGCAGCTGTGCATGCCGTGGAGTCCCATGAATTCTTCCTGTTTCCCGAAAGTGAATCCCGGGGAGCCCTTTTCGGCCACAATCCCGCCGATTCCCTTGTGTCCTTTACGATCGCTCAGGCGAACATAAACCATATACCAGTCCGAATGACCTCCTCCGGAAATAAATCTTTTTTGACCGTTGAGCACATAGTGATCTCCTTTTAGGATAGCCCGAGTTGTTAAATCGGTCAGGGCCGATCCGGCCCCCGGTTCGGTCATGCCTACCGACATGAACTTCTCCCCTCGCGCACAGGGGGGAATAAATCGTTGTTTTTGTTCTTCCGTGCCGAATTTCTCTACGGCCCGGATCGGACCGAAACTGCTCTCCATGACCACCCCGGAGGCTCGGGTTGTGACCCGGGCCAATTCTTCCATGGCCAAAATGGCATAAATGGCCGGCAGCTCCTGGCCGCCGTATTGTTCCGGCAGAGTGATGCCTAATAAGCCTAACTCCCGGTATTCGGCGATCAGATCCCTGGGGGCCAGGGAAAGATCTCCTTTTTCCCAGAAATCGACTATTGGTGCGATGCGGGTATCGGCAAAATCATGTACGGTTTGTTTGAAAATATTTTGTTCTTCGGTCAATTGAAAATCCATTTTTTCTCCTTCCTATTTTAAAAAATCTTTGTTGACAGGATTAACAGGATTTACATGATTTTTGCTCAGGCTCCAGAAGACCCTGAGCAACTTTAATCCGCTTTCAGCGGAGACTTGGGCTTCGTCTGTAGGACGATTCTCCTTTGCCTTTCTTCCGGAAAGGCAAAACAATCCAGATTATCCTGTAAATCCTGTCTAAATTAGTTCTTTTCCCCAAATTGTTCGACGAGTTTATTCTTCATCACCTTTCCCCCCGGATTGGTCGGCATCTCCGATAAAAAGAAAACCTTTTGAGGTATTTTATAAGAGGCTAACTGATCCCGGCAGTACTCCTTTATTTCTTCCAGGGTAATTTTTCCGGCGCCCGGCCGGGGGACGACGGCACAGGCCACCCTACCGCCCATGACCGGATCGGGCAGGCTGAAAACCGCCACATCCAGAATCTTGGGGTGGAGATGGAGGACGTTTTCCACCTCGACCGGATAGACATTTTCCCCTCCACGGTTGATCATCTCCCGGCTGCGTCCCACCAGATAGAGGAATCCATCCTTATCCTGATAGGCCATGTCGCCGGTATAAAACCATCCCTGTTGAAATACTTTGGCGGTTTCTTCGGGTACTTTATAATACCCTTTGGTGACCAGCGCACCGCGCACCGCCAGTTCACCGACGGCATTCGGGCCCAATTCTTTCCTGGTCAGGAGATCGACGATTTTAACTTCGGTACACAAGTTCGGTTTTCCTACGGAGGTGGGGTGAGTTTCCAGGTATAAATCCGGTAGCGCGCTGATGGAGGGGGCCTCCGTCATCCCATATCCATTCCTGAGGCGGGCCGAGGGAAAAACTTCTTTAAGTTCTTTTAACAGATCGGGGGCCATGGGGGCCGCACCAAAACCAAGCCTCCGGATACTGTCCACCCTGGAACCGCGAATGGCCGTTTTATTAAGCAGCAGCCAATACATGGTCGGTGTTCCGGTTAAACCAAAAAGTTCCCCCCGGTTTATGAGATCCATAATTTCCTGGGGGTTGAAAGAGGCCAGCAGAATACTGCCACGTCCTAGAAATACGGCTGCTACCATCTGCTCAATAGCCATGATGTGAAAAAGGGGAGCGACGATCAACATATATTGCTTTTGAGGCAGTTCCGGGGCTGGGGAACCTGAAGAGGCCGACAGGGCCAATCCTCGAGCGATCGTTGCCCCGGACCTGAAGGCACAAGTAATGATGTTGCGATGAGTGAGCATGACCCCTTTGGGTATTCCGGAGGTCCCGGAGGTGAATAGGATGAAGGCCGTATCTTCTTCGGAAATTAGCTCTGCCGGCCCGGTTTGTTTCCCGGCAGGCAGGTCCCTTATCCAACCATCTCCAAGTACAAACTGCTGGAAGGTAAGGTTCTCGGAAGGCAGTTCTCTTAACTTTTCCGACATCAGCAGTGAAGAAATTAACAGCTTAAGATCTGAAAATTGTAACTGTCGTTCCAGTTCCGGAGTGGCTAATCGGGTATTAAAAATGACCGCCGTGGCTCCCAGGTTCTGGATAGCCCAGAAGGAGATAACAAAACCGATGGAATTCTCCATCAGGATGCCAACTTGGTCCCCTGGACCGGCCTCGGCCTTCTCTTTGATACGGGAGGCCAGCCTGACCGCCAGGTCCGCAGCCTGGCCGAATGTGATCCGGTTTTGTTCCTCGATCAGATAAATTTCATCCTTATAAGTGATGGTGCTTTGAAGAAACATTTCCCACATATTTCGGAAACGGTTCTTGAAGGTCTGTATCGGATAACCTCCCACCTCAACGGTTTCTAATGAAAAATCATCAGTCAACATAATGGTAAACCTCCTAACTCTTTTCTATGGGAAGGTATTATCTTTAGAGATTATCTTTAATAGTTATTATATATGATAGTATGTTTTATTGATAGTAAAAAAATATTACTTTAAAAAAATAAAGTCAAGCGATTTTTTTCAATAATCTTATTGTGGAGAAAAGAACCAGATAGGGACAGCAAGGAGAGAAATGAATGCAGTATGTTATTGCAATAATAGAATCCGTGACCAAGAGGGGTTGACAGGATTAATAGGTGCTTTCCCGTCACGGACCGGAAATCAATCACCCTGTTTTAGAAGATCGACCAACACACCTCCAACCTTTATTGGTAAGATTAATTCTCAGGGAACCGGTTTGTCCGGGGCGTTGACGGCCACGATGACATCTTCTTCGGGGGTTTCCCGGGCGAAAGCTAATTGCTCGGACTTAACCAGAAGCGGACGATAATCGCCGGGGCGCAGGGCAGGGGAGTGGAGCCGGATATGAGACAGGCGGCTGGTGATCCAGCCAAGGATTAACGGGAGAGCAAAAGTCATTTTTAGGAGGAGCCCCGCAAAAACCAAACGGATAAATGTGATAGAAAACCGAATCAAAAGCCCAGTGATCCAATATCAATTTCCTTTGTACTATTTTAATGGGACTCCACCACCCCAATACAAACTTACAAATATTCTTCTAACTCTTGTTTGAGTTTGGCAATCTGACTCATCGCTTCATCCGCTAACGCCTGATGGCTGTGATGATGATTGGCATAAATCGGCTTTCCAAAACTCACAATCAATTTTTTAAATTTTCCGATATGTCCTGAATTGTGAATGTACATGGGAAGAATAGGGGCGCCGGTTTTTTGGGCCAGGAGACCCAGGCCCGCCTTGGCCGGCTGAAAGTGATCGGTTTTGCCGCGTCCCCCTTCCGGGAAAATAATCAACGCCCCATTTTTTGAGAGAATTGCCACTGACAACCGAAGGGCCGCGATATCTCCCCCTCGACGCTTCAGCGGATGAGCATTGCATTGGGTGATGATCCAACCAAAAGGTCGGAATCTAAAAAGCTCTTCTTTGGCCAGAAAATGAACCGGGCGGGGGATGGTTATTCCAACGACTTGCGGATCGGCATAGGATTTATGGTTGCTGGCAATAATGAGCGACCCTTTTAGGGGAACACGTTCAGCATGCCTTATTTGCAATCTCCAGACGATTTTATATACCCAATAAAAAAGGAAGCGGCTGAGCCGATAGACAAATCTTAATTCATTAGGGTCCCGGTCCAAGACTGACTTTTTCATCACACCGATATTAATTTCCTGAGATTTGACCAAAATGTCGGAAAAGAAAGGTCGCTGCTTGCCAAGGTTTAATGCCTTCAATGATGAGCGCCTCTTGGTTCTTTTTGATAAAAGAAGATCCGCCCATTTATTTGACTCCTTCCAATTTTTCCCTCTTTTTCCAGTTGCAGCAAATGAACATAGGTTTCATTGAAGGCCAGGCCCTGGTCAAAACCGGAAAGGGAGTCCCCGAAAATCCTTTTTGATATTTCGGAGGTCAGTTGGGGAGTATTAGAAACGGATCGCCAGGTCAAATCTTTTCTCTGGATATGATGCTCGATAATTTCTTTCACCCGCCCGGGGAGATCCTCAAAAGGCTCCCCATGGGCGGGATAGACCGTCTTGACCGGCAAGGCCCTGATCCGCTCCAACGACCCTATGAAATTTTCCAGGGGGAGGAAGGTCGGACAGGCCGGGTCCGGACTCAGGTTTGGGGTTATATGGGGCAGGATACAATCCCCGGAGAGAAAGATTTGTTCTTCCGGTAAATAAAAGGAAAGATGACCCCGGGTGTGGCCCGGAGTAAAGAGGGCGCAAAAGGTCCTGCCTCCAATTTTTATCAATGCTCCGTCATTCAAAAAATGATTGGTGAGGAATGGGGCAGTGGCCGAAGTGAAAGCGTCTAATACGGTGCTAAAGGCAACGATGGTTTTTTCATCCAGTCCATACTGCCGCCAAAAGTTTCCGATTGACTCAATTTTTCGATGATCCCGATGAGCCCGGGTAATGGCCTCGAATTCTACCTCAGACAAAAAGATACGGGCTTCTGAGATTTCTTTGATTCGTCCGGCGAATCCGCAATGGTCCACATGGGAATGGGTGATGAAAATCCGGTCCACATCCTCGATAGACCGCCCGATGCGGGCTAAAGCGCTTTTATACATGGAAAAGCTGGAAGGGAGGGAGGGCCCGGTATCGAAAAGGGCGACCCGATCCTGTTCCAAAGCGGCATAGGTATGGACAAAATCAAGTCCAAAGGCCAGTGGGATGCTGATCCGGTATAGCCCCGGGGCGATTTCTTGAACGGTTTCTTTCAATGGGTACCTTTATTGCGCAGGTCGTTGTTATTTTTTCCCGCCTCTAAGTCTGGTCATGGACGCTTTCATGGCATCTTGACTGTCTTGGGTGGTACGAATCACTCCCATATGGGATGAGATCATATCCAGGGCCGTCCGCAAATCAACACGACTGCTCTGATAGACGGCGCGTTTGATCAGTTGAATGACCTTGGTCGGTCCGTCGGCCAACTGCCGGGCAAATTGGTAGGTCTCTTCCATCAATTGGTTGTCGGGGAAGACCTTATTGACCATTCCGATACGCTCCGCCTCCGGCGCGAAAATAAAGTCACCGGTCATCAGAAGCTCCAGGGCTTTGGCAACCCCGACCAGTCTGGGCAGATAGTAAGCCCCTCCGTCTCCGGGGACAAATCCGACCTTGACGTATCCTTCCGAAAACCTGGCCGACTCGGCGGCAAAGCGGATATCGCACATCAGGGCCATGTCCAGCCCGGCGCCGACGGCCACACCGTTTAAGGCGGCGATGACCGGTTTATCCGTATCCTCCAGGGTCAGGGGAATACGGTGGATCCGTTCCCATAAGTTGCTTTTGTGATCAAAGGCCGTCGGGGCCGCGGTGGCCCCCTCTTGAGCCGGCGCAAAATAGGCACCGGCGCAGAAAGAATCGCCGCTCCCCGTCAGGACAATGACCTTGACCTCCGGGTCGGTACGCCATTCCTGCAGGGCATTGGCCCATTGGTCAATCATGTCCATGGAAAAGGAGTTTTTCCTCTCGGGGCAATTTAAAGTAATCGTGGCAATCCCATTCTCTTTTTTAAATAAAATCTCCGGCTTGTTCATGATTAGTCCTTTCTCTCTTGATTTGACCATTCAAATTTTCTTTAGGCCTTGCCGTCTCACCTGCAAAAATTTTATTTACCTTATAACTACCTCAGATTGAATTTATGTCAAGTGATTCTTGAACGGCCCGCAAAAGAGGAACAGGGGCTGATCATAATTTTTGACATTAGTGCGGGTCTCATTGTAATATCAAGCGGAACCGGAACATGATCATCCCCCTCTTTTTCCCTTTAGGATACCTGGTTGGATACATCTGACTGGTAAAAGGGGATCAGGGAGGCAACCTCTTTTTCAGGCGAAGTCTTCTTTACGAACGTCACCGTTAAATTATTCGGGACCTTGAGTGACCTTTTCCCGGAGTATGATTTTGAGAAAGGTCTGGAATTGGATCTGCCCGAAGGCTCGAAAGTGGCCGATCTTTTAACCCTTCTGGATATTTCCGATGACCGGGGGGAACGGTATTGATGGGCAGCCGGTTTTTGTCCAGGGAGGAAAAGGTGTTCCCCGGATCACAGGTCCTCATTTTTCAAGCCCTGAATGGGGGGTGAAATCCTAACCCACCCTGACCCTCCCAACTTGGAGGTTGTGTCGCAATGGCAATTCTTTCATTCCTTGCAGCGAAGCGCGAGACGGAATCCTGTATTTTTAGGAAGTTCTGGATACCGGCTTTCGCTCGACCTCCTTTGGAGGTCTCTTAATTGAGGTCGGTATTCGGCATCCGAATGGATGCCTCTTCAAAAGCTCGATGAAATCGAGCGGCCCGACCGACCGGTATGACGGTTTTGCTGGCACTTTTAGTATTTACGGCACACCCTCTTGCGGGGGAGGGAGGTAATGGCAGTTATGGAGTTAAGGTATGTTAGGTGCCGGTATTGCGCTGCTCACGTCGCTGGCCTGGTCGATAAGCAGTATCTGTGTCAAGCTGGTGGCTGACAGAGTTGAGTCGCTGATCATCAACACCCTTCGCACCTGGGTCGGTTCGGCCCTGCTCATCTCCTTAGTCATGGTTACCGGCCGCTATGAGACTCTTTCCCAAATTTCTTGGGAATCATTCGTCTATGTGGTCAGCTCCGGTATTCTGGCCATGGCCATCGGGGACACGATCTATATTAAAAGTGTATCCCTTTTGGACGTCTCCATCGCCTTTCCTCTCTCCCAGTGCGCTTTCATCCTTTTAACGGTCCTGTCGGCGATTTTATTTTTAGGAGAACAGTTTACCTGGATCACCATCACCGGGGGCGTTTTGGTGGTTCTGGGCATTTACTTGATGACCTCATCCCGGGGCCGGGGAGGCGTCCCAACGGATAGAAAACGGGTCAATCCCAAGGGTTTGTTTTTCATTCTGATCGCCATTCTGGCCTGGACCGGGGCCACCCTCTTATTGAAAATCGGGGTCACTGGAGTGGACCCTTTTATCGCCGCCTGTTTGAGAATATCCACTTCGGCGATTGTTTTATTCTTTTTTTTCCATTCCAGGCCGAACAAGGAAAACACCCCATTGAGGCAGATCAGCAAAAAAAACCTGGCCCTGGTGGCCTCCGCCGGGTTTCTCACTTACGGTGTGGCGGCGGTAGGATACATATCGGCCATTCAATTGATCGGCGCGGGGAAAACGGTGCTTCTGACCGCCATTGCCCCCATCTTCGCCTTGCCTTTTGCCATCTTCATCCTCGGTGAAAAACCTACGAGATATACCCTGTTGGGAGTCATGATCAGTGTCATCGGTGTTTGGCTGGTGGTGGTTAAATAACGGCTCTGAAAAGAAGTGACTTGTTATCCCTGCAGATCTTGAATATCCAAAGCAATACTGAGGGCACGATTAAGCTCTTCGATCTTTTGCGGGGAAAGCGACCCAACGAAGTTCGTTAGAATCGACTTGGGCAGACTTACCAGTTCATCACAATGGATACTGCTGTCGTGCTTTAACCCATCTTTTACACCAACCGAGACTTGAGTGGAAAGGCTGTCATGAACAGAATAAATTGGAGCACAGACAACCGTGGAGAAACGCGAATCTATGAGAACTTGGCGGCTAACAATAACAAATACTCTGGATTTTTTGGGATCCTTGGCTGAAGGATTAGCCACACGATACAGTTCCCCACGTTTCACAGATCCACCTGATAGCCAAGGACTTCCTTTGCTTCCTGATTTAGATAATCCGCGCGTCGATCGATTATTTCAAGGTCTCTGGCTTCCTGCTGACGACGAATCAACAGCTTGATAAAAAACCTGATCGCCTCCTCGATGAACTCGGAGCGATTATTGTACTCCCTTGCGTATTCATCAATCGCTTTCAATAAGTCCCCAGATAGTGTTATAGATGTCTTTACTTTCATACTACTTTTATACTCCGTTAAGAATACTTTGTCAAAGAGAAAAATTAATATTGTTTTTCGCCCGTTTTTATTTGTCTCAAGGATAAAAGTCCTCTTCACACACAGGCCTTGTTCTGAAAGATGGCTTCCCGTTCAGGTCCGACTGAAATCCAGCGAATGGGCACTTCGATCAGCGCCTCGATGCGTCGGATATAGGTTCTAGCTTCAGTTGGAAGATCCCTTAAAGACCTCGCTCCGGAAATATCTGTTTTCCAACCGGACAGAAATTCATAGAGCGGCTTAGCCCTTTCCAGAATCGCCGAAGGGGGAAAGTCATTTGTTGTCTGGCCGTCTATGGCATAGGCGGTACAGATGGGTATTTCATCCAGAAAACCCAGGACATCCAACATAGAAAGGGCGACCTCGGTCGCCCCCTGGAGGCGGCAGCCATAGCGAGTAGCCACGACATCGAACCAGCCTATCCGTCTGGGCCGTCCGGTAGTGGCCCCGTATTCCCCGGCATCGCCGCCGCGCTCTCTAAGCCTTTCCGCCTCGGAACCGAATATTTCCGTAATAAAAGGGCCGTCTCCCACACAGGTTGAATAGGCTTTGGTGACCGCGACAACCTCCCCGATAGCCCCGGCCGGCAGCCCCGCTCCCACGCTGGCGAATCCGGCCAGGGTCGAAGAGGAGGTGGTGAAAGGATAGATGCCGTGATCGGGATCTCTGAGGGCTCCCAGTTGTCCTTCAAGAAGGATGCTTCTGTTTTGCGCCAAGGCTTCATCAAGCAGAGATGAGCTGTCACAGACAAAAGGAGCCAGCTTTTCCCCGGCCTGGATCAAATCAGATATCAGTTCATCGGCGGAAAGAGTGGGGCGGCCGTAAAGATATTTTAGGAGGATATTTTTGGGGGTCAGACTCTGATCGATCCGCCGCCGGAGCCTTTTCCTATCGAATAAATCCGCTACCTGGATTCCCAACTTCCCGTATTTATCGCTATAAAAGGGGGCTATACCGGCTAAAGTGGATCCGAAACAATTTCGTCCCAGACGTTCTTCTTCATATTGGTCAAGCAGGACATGATAGGGCATGACAATCTGGGCCCGGTTGGATACCTGAACCTTGGGCTGGGGTACTCCCTGTGCCGCCAGATCGGCCAGTTCATCAAAAAAACACTGAAGGTCCAGGGCCATTCCCGATCCTAATATATTCCTCACCTGGGGATAAAAGACCCCGGATGGCAGAAGATGCAGAACGTTCTTTCCGTATTGGTTGATGATCGTGTGTCCGGCGTTGCGCCCTCCCTGATAGCGAACGACGAAGTTCACCTGACCGGCTAAAAAATCGGTTATTTTCCCTTTGCCCTCATCCCCCCAATTGGCTCCGACCACCGCTTGAACCGGCATGGTTGCACCTCCTAAGGTCATTCCTGGATAAAGCCATTCTGGTTAAGAAAAATTCACTTGCATTGTGAAAATAAACCGGTTTATAGTATAAATCAAATTAATAATTATTATAGAATAGATAAGAAAAAATTATGATAATTAGTACCGAACAACTCAACACTTTTTACGCCGTCGCCCTGGAAAAAAACTTTTCCCGGGCTGCTGAAAAGTTGTTTCGAACCCAGCCTGCGGTGAGCCAGTCCATCCATTCCCTGGAAGATCAATTAGGCCAGCCCTTGTTTTTGAGACAAGGCCGGACCACTACCCTGACCCAGGCCGGGCAGATCTTATTGGAACATGTGGAAGAGGTTTTTGAAACTCTGGAAAGAGGGCGTTTTCGCCTGGAGACCTTGAAGGACCTTAAGGGAGGGCGGCTGACCATCAGTACCAGTGACACCACTGCCTGCTATCTTTTGCCCGAAGTGCTGTCTGCTTTCCGGAAAGGTTATCCGGAAGTGGAGGTCAACATCCGCTGTAAGCCGTCGCCCCTGGTCGCCGAACAGGTCTTGTCCCATGAAGCCGATATCGGAATTGTCACCCTACCTTTAGAACATCCCAAGCTGGCCTCGGAGCATTTGATCATCCGGGAAGATGTAGCGATTTGCTCGCCGGATAATCCGCTGCGCGGTCGGAGCAGGATATCCTTTGCCGAACTGGTCCATTACCCTCTTCTGCTTCTGGATCGAGGATCGAATACCCGGTCTTATATTGACCAACGACTTAATGAAACCGGGCTTAAACCGAGAATTACCATGGAATTAGGCAGTATCGAGGTCGTCAAAAGGCTGGTTCAGCTTGACTTTGGGGTTTCCATTGTCCCCCGCATTTCAGTGAGGGAGGAATTAGAGAGGGGAACACTCGCGGCCATGACTATTTTTAAAAAAAAAGAATGCCGTACCCTGGGAATGGTCTATCCGGCCAAAGGTATTTTCTCCCCGGCGGCTCAAGTTTTCGTGAATATGCTGAAAGATTATTTCCGGCAAAAAGACTCGACTTGAGAAAAGATATATTAGTTGGTGACGGCATCTTTCCCCACATTTTTTAAAGAAAAATATTCCTCTTCGTTTTTTCTTTCATTTTCTTTGAATTCTTGAACCCTGGATCGCCTGCAACTCTTTTGGAGAGGATCCATAAATAACAGGTTACCGGTTAACGGAATTTTAAAAATTAATGGTAGAAAAAATATTGCAGGCCTGATAACATCAGGCTGAATAGATAAGAAGTTGAAAAAAATAAATAATCCAATTCGGCAAATGGGCTTTGTTTAAAAGCCGGCGAACTGACCGGCAAAAGGGGACGAAGGGGTTAAGAGTTTATGAAGAAATGGAAATTTCGGGGATTGGTACTATTGGTAGTCCTGGCCGGGGGAATTTATCTGGCCCATTATTTTATCCGTTCCCTTTCTCACGAGAAGGTGGACGACGCCCATGTGGCCGGGACTATTGTCCCCATCGCCTCCGAGGTCAGAGGACGAGTGGTTAAAATTCACTTTAAAGATCACCAATCGGTCGAAACCGGAACCCCTTTGTTCGAAATAGCCCCTGATGATTTCACTTCGGTATTTCAGGAAAAAAAGGAAACGGTTGCCCGCTTGAAAGCGGAAGAACAGGAAATCAAGGCAGCTATTGAGGAAAAAAAACGGGGTCTTTTACAGGCCCAGGCCAGTTTGAATGCCAGTCTATCCGAGGAAATTCTGGCCGGTAAAGAATTGGGACGGAGTAAAAATCTGTATAAAGAAGGGTTGGTCACTACCAGTCAATTTGAACACGCAGAGTCCCTTTTGAATGTGGCCCGGGCCCGAAAAGAAGCAGCGGCAGCGGCGGTGGCCGGAGCGGAAACCGCGATCAAAACCCTGGAGTCCCGCTTGATCACCCAGAATTTCAGGATCAGGGAGGCCGCCATAACCCGGAGCAGGGCCGAATCGGATTTATCAAAAACGGTGGTCATGGCCCCCATTTCGGGTATCATCGCCATGAAAAATATTGATGTGGGGAAATACGTTCAAGCCGGCCAGACCCTGCTTTCCATCATCCAGGAGAACACCTGGGTGGTGGCCAATTTTAAGGAAACCCAAATTAAAAAAATGGCGGTTGGCCAGCCGGTCCGGATAAAAGTCGATGCCTACCCCGGGAAGATTTTTAAGGGACATGTCGAAAGTCTCCAACCCGGTACCGGGTCGGTCTTCAGCCTGCTCCCCCCTGAGAATGCGACCGGAAATTTTATCAAGGTCGTTCAGCGCAGCCCGGTGAAAATCGTTAGCGAAACCCCCTTTGACCCTGATTATCCCCTGTGGCCAGGCATGTCCGTTGTTCCGGATGTGGATGTGAGCCGTCAAACCGGTTCCAAACTTACCCAAAAATAGAGATCTCGTGGACGAAAAACAGGAAAGTCCGATTCAGAAGTGGATGATCGCCCTGTCGATGATGACCGGCAGCCTCATGGTGGGCATCAACGGCAGTATTGTCAATGTGGCCTTGCCCCATATGCGGGGAACACTGGGGGCCTCGGTTGAGGAAATTGCCTGGGTCCCAACCGGTTTCATTATCTCCAGCGTCCTCATCATGCCCCTCGTGGCCATGTTGAGTTCCCGGTTCGGAAGGAAACGGTTCCTCATTTTTTCGGCCATGCTCTTTGCCTTCTCTTCCATGCTTTGCGGATTGGCCTGGAATCTGGAATCCCTGATATTTTTCCGGGTTTTTCAAGGGTTAGGCGGCGGCCCCTTGATGCCGCTGGCCCAGGCCATTCTTAGAGAGACTTTTCCTCCTAAAGAACAGGCCCGAGCTATGGGTATCTACGGGCTGGGGGTTATTCTGGGGCCGGCTTTCGCCCCCACCCTGGGAGGGTGGATAACCGACAACTATTCCTGGCCCTGGGTCTTTTATGTCAGCGTGCCGGTCAGTATCATCAATATCCTTCTGGTTACCCGCTTCATCAAAGACCCGCCTTATCTTATCCGGGAAAAAGGAAAAATGGACTTCAGCGGCCTGTTCTTCCTCTGCGCCGGTCTGGGGGGGCTTCAGATCCTGTTGGAAAGAGGCCAGCAGAAAGATTGGTTTTCATCCGATTTTATCATCCTGCTGGCCATTGTTTCCGGTTTAGGCCTCATCCTTTTCATCTGGAGGGAGTTGACCACTGATAAACCGGCCGTTAACCTGCGCATTATGAAGGACCTTAATTTCACCGCGGGCGCCCTACTGATGGCAGTCCTCAGTCTGGCCTTTATGGGCGGTCTTTTCATCCTGCCCCTCTTTTTGCAGCAGCTCCTGAATTACCCGGCCTATCATTCCGGACTGGCGGTTCTTCCCAGAAGTATTGCCATGGCCTTCGCTATGCCGGTCAGCGGCCGTCTTTACAATCATATAGGACCGCGATGGCTGGTCGGAACCGGTCTTTTTGTGGTGGCGGTTTCCTTATACCAATTTTCCCGCCTTTCGCTGGTGGTCGGGTATTGGGATATTTTTTCCATCCAGTTCCTGCAGGGGGCCGGATTCGGGTTTATTTTTGTTTCGCTGAGCACGGCCTCTCTGTCGACGATCGCCAATCCCATCATGACCCAAGCCACCGGTCTTTTCAATGTCATCCGCCAGGTATTCGGGAGTATCGGCATTGCCGTTTCCGCCACCCTGTTATCCTGGGGGCAGACCCGGAACCGGTCCGTGCTGATAGAACACATTAATCCTTTCAGGGACATCACCGGTGATCTGTTAAACAACCTTTCATCTTACTTTATGTTACGGGGGTTTGACCAGATAGGTGCGGAAAAACGGGCCTTAAAATTACTGGAAGGGATCATCCTCCGCCAATCAACTATGATGGCTTATAATTACATCTATCTGATCCTGGCGGTCATGTTCCTGTTTTCTATTCCTTTGGTCTTTTTTATTAAAGATATAAGAATTTCCGGTTTTAAGGAGGATTTATGAAGGAGAAAAAACCTGTGGTTATTACCGTATCGAGACAAATAGGCAGCGGGGGTTCTTATATCGGCTATTTGGCGGCCAAAGAACTCGGGTTCAACTACATTGACCGCGAAATTTTACGCCAGGCCGCTGAACGTCTGGGCACGGATCCCGGGGCCTTGGAATATCTGGATGAAAGATCTCCCGGCCTGATCGAGAAGCTTACCAAAGGGTTTTCTTTCGGCATGCCGGAAATATCCGTCCCCCTTCCCCAGAAACGAACGGTGGATCATAGGGAATTGTTTGCACTGGAGGGTAAAATCATGAATGAAATTGCCGACCGGTATAATGCCGTGATCGTCGGCCGGGGAGGATTTTATGCCCTGAAAGATCGGCCGGAGGTGTTGCGGATCTTTATCCATGCTCCTCAGGAATTTCGGGTCAAAAGAATCCTGGAAGCCCAAAAAAATAACGATATAAAGAAAATACAGGCCAGAGTTAAAGAATCGGATCAGATCCGGGCAAGATTTATTCGAGAAATGACCGGAGTGGATTGGACAGACGCACGGAATTATCACCTGTGTATCGACTCCAGCAGTCTGGATTTTTCCTCCATAACGGCCATGATCATCAAGTTGGTTGAGCAGAAGAATACCTCTTAGGAATTCTCGATCCTTTTGAAGTATCCGCGGCAAAGTGGCAAAAACAGCTTAACTTCCATGGGATTTGATTGGGAAACCTGTGCGGTCCTGACCACCATCGACAAACAATCTCCCGACATTGCCCAAGGGGTCAACAGCCTGGGAGAGAAAAAAGAACAAGGAGCCGGGGATCAGGGCATGATGTTCGGCTATGCCTGTAATGAGACCAAAGATTTTATGCCTATGCCCATCTGGTATGCCCATCGTCTGGCCAGGCGTCTGGCCGAAGTTCGAAAAAAGAAGATCCTTGATTTCCTGAGACCGGACGGCAAAACCCAGGTGACTGTCGAATATCAAGACGGGAAGCCGATATCGATACCGGCGGTGGTTATTGCCGCTCAGCATAATCCCGATATAAGCTATAAAAAATTACAGGAAGGGATTATTGAAATGGTCATTAAGAAGGTCATTCCGGCCAGCTTACTGACCAAGAAGACCCAGTATTATATCAACACCACCGGACGTTTTGTGGTAGGCGGACCCATGGGGGACTGTGGGGTGACCGGCCGGAAGATCATTGCCGATACCTATGGAGGCCGGGGAAGCCACGGCGGCGGGGCCTTTTCCGGCAAGGACCCCTCCAAGGTGGATCGGAGTTCTTCTTATATGGCTCGGCATGTGGCTAAAAATGTAGTGGCCTCCGGTCTGGCCGATGTCTGCCGGTTACAGGTATCCTATACCATTGGCAAGGCCGAACCTCTATCTATTTTTGTGGATACCAGAGGAACCGGGAAGATACCGGACTTCCAGATCAATCAGATTATCAGGCAGGTCTTTAGTTTTAAGCCGGCTGAGGTCATTGCCTATCTGGATTTATTGCGGCCTATTTATAAAAAGACGGCCGCCTATGGGCATTTCGGAAGAAATGAACCCGGCTTTTCCTGGGAAAAAATAGATAAGGTGGACATCCTTCGGGAGAAGGCGGGATTGAAAAAAAAGTAAATTTTAAGGTTTCAAGGGTTCCAGGTTTCAAGGGTTCGAGGGTTTTAGTTTCCACGCCCGGGGCTTTAAGGATCGAATGGGCCAACCAGAGCATGCCGGTCCTGGAAAGCATCCGGAAACGTTTTGCCAAAGAAAAACCCTTGAAGGGGGTTCGCCTGGCCGCCTGCCTGCACGTCACCACTGAGACCGCCGGCCTGATCCGGACCCTCAAAGCCGGCGGAGCCGAGGTGTCCTTGTGTGCTTCCAACCCCTTAAGCACTCAGGATGACGTAGCCGCGGCCCTGGTTCAACAAGACCGGGTACCGGTCTTTTCCATCAAGGGGGAAGACGGCCAAACCTATTATAAGCATATCTATCAGGCCCTGGAGGTTAAGCCTCATCTGACCATGGATGACGGGGCCGATCTGGTGTCCACCATACACTCCGAGAAAAGGGGATTGTTGAAAGGGATTATCGGCGGCACTGAGGAAACCACCACCGGTGTGATCCGTCTGCGAAGCATGGCCGAAAAAAAGGTGCTGTCTTACCCGATCGTTGCCGTCAACGACGCCAACACCAAACATTTATTCGATAACCGCTACGGCACCGGGCAAAGCACGATTGACGGGATCATCCGGGCCACCAACCGCCTCTTGGCCGGGAGCACCCTGGTGATCTGCGGGTACGGCTGGTGCGGAAGGGGCGTATCCATGCGGGCCAAGGGAATGGGAGCCGATGTGGTTGTTGTGGAAGTGGATGCCCTCAAAGCCCTGGAGGCGGTCATGGACGGCTTCCGGGTGATGCCGGTGGCTGAGGCGGCCAAAGTGGGGGATATTTTCTGTACTCTGACCGGGGACATCAATGTGATTCGCAAGGAGCATTTCCTGACCATGAAAAACGGGGCCATCGTGGCCAACTCGGGACATTTCAATGTCGAGCTGGACCTGAAATCCCTGGGGCAGATCAGTAAGAAACGACGCTTCATCCGGGAATATGTGGAGGAATATACACTGAACGGCGGAAAGAAAATCAACGTCCTGGGGGAGGGCCGGTTGATTAATCTGGCCGCCGCCGAGGGCCATCCTCCCAGCGTCATGGACATGAGCTTTGCCAATCAGGCCTTATGTGCCGAATATATAGTTAAAAAGGGCAAGACCTTGAAGAAGATGGTTTACGGCGTTCCGGTAGAGATCGACCAGGAAATCGCCAGGCTCAAACTGGCCTCCATGGGCATCAAAATAGACAATCTGACTGCCGAACAGAAAAAATATCTGGCCTCCTGGGAGATGGGAACTTAACAAACTGTGAAAGTGACGAATGACGAGTTAGGTCATCGTCTGACTATTTAAGAGAAAAACCCCGGCGGTCGGATGACCACCGGGGTTTTGTTATTTAGTAATACTTTAGACGTATGAAAAGATTTTCTGACAGGATAACAGGATTTACACGTTTATTACTCAGGCTCCGGTGATACTGAGCACCTTAGCTCCATCCCAGCGGAAGGAAGGGCCTTTCTCCGCAGGATGATTTGGTTTGTGCCTTTCTTCTGGAAAGGCACAAAAATCCAGGTAATCCGGTAAATCCTGTCGGATAAAAGATTGGATGTTCAAAGAGCTAAATTGACACGTTATTTATTAGATTGAAAAAATGAGTGGCTGAATTCGATTTATGATCCCCACTGCTGCTTCAAAGTAAAATCTATTTCAACATGGCTCGGAGGCCGGAGAGCAGACCGTAAATCCTTCACCATACCAGGAATCTTTATAGTCTATAAGAGTTTGATTAAATAGATCTTTCTCCTGTTTATTATAAACGAACTCGATGCCTTGTAAATGCAAGATTTCATCTTCTTCTCTTGGTTCATCCAGAACCATTGCCAATCTAAGGATAGAAATCAGGTGTTGAACAACTAAATTAAAATAATAATATCAAATAAATATGGTTGAATTATTTATGGTTGAATGATCAATATTAAAATTTCTTGGTAATTGAAAAGAAACTATTCAATATATTGTTGGGCTGCTTGCCAATACGATTTTGTTCACGGAGGATGAATTAAATGAGTGAAATTGATAAAGACGAGATTGTTCGCCTGACAGAAGAATATGGAGGACAATGGGGCATCAACCACACACGTCGACTTTTGGAATTGATTTCAGTTATTGGTAAAGACCGGCAATATAATGCCGAAGTGATTTGGGTTGCAGCTCATTTGCATGATTGGGGAGGCTATCCCAAGTGGATGCAAGCAGGCGTGGATCATGCATTACGATCCCGGCAAGTCGCTGAAGGGTTTCTGGTAGAAAGGAGTTTTGCTCCCGAACTCTTGACGCCAACCTTGGAGTGCATCGAATATCATCATGGCAGCGATCCAACCCGCCGGATAGAAACTATTCTGCTGAGCGATGCTGATGCGCTGGACTTCTTAGGAGTCGTTGGTGTGTTGCGTGATTTTTCAAAGAAGCCCAGTGATTTACGGAAAGCCTATGAAGTAGTGCAAAACCGAAAAGAGAAGCTGCGCCAGTCCATCTGCCTGGAGACATCCAAGACAATCGCAGTGCAGCGATTGGAGAAGATGGAAAGACTGTTGGAAGCTTTTGAAGAAGAAACCTTTGGATACTTCTGAGTAACAAGGTGGGCGGCAGCCCAACACAGCCTGCACCTGACTGGCGGGTACGTGCCGCGTTTTCAAGCATTTTCTTGGCTTCAGGCCTATACTGCTCCCAAGCGTTATCTCACCAATCCCGCCAGCAGGTAACGCATACCGTTATAGCAAAAGCGAAGAGGAATTATGGATGTTAAACTGATTCCGGTGATTTCAATCATAATATCTGCTTTGGCATTTGTCGTGTCCGCTTTGACGGCTTGGGTTTCTTTGTTTCATCGAGGCACGATTAGGATGACCCAACCCACAATATTCTTTTTCGGCCCCGACGGTCTTCTGATCCTCCGAAGATATTTCTGAGAACCTTGCTCTTTAGCACCTCGAAGAAAGGCCGCATTTTAGAAAACATGTTTGTCAGGCTTCAGAGAGGAGAGTCCGTGCAAAATTTCAACATCTGGGTATATGGTGATAAAGAAACTCTCGCACGGGGTAGCGGTCTGTTTGTAGGCAGAGAGGGAATAGCCTGCAATCACCACTTCTTGCTTCCCAAAGACGGCACCAAATATACTTTCCTGCCCGGCGAATATAGTCTGGAGCTCTTCGGCTCATTGCTTGGAGAAGGACGCGCCGTGCCTCTTTTCGCACAGAAGCTTTTTCTTTCGAAGGAATTCGCTGAAGAGATTAACAACGAGAAATCGGGTATGACGCTTGCTATGCCGCCCTGGCCCAGGATATGAAAGGAGTCTGGCTAACCTTTGACTCTAAAGCCCATAAGACGATACAACGGGAGAAGGTTTCCTTTTTTCTGAAAAAGGGCATGCCTCCTTATTGGGCGGAGGCCTGATAAGATTGGTATGTTTAATGTTTGGTTTTTAATCTTGATTTCTTAATTTCCCCTGAATAGTATGTAAAAAAGTCATTTAACCAGGAGGTGGGTTATGGATGCTAAACTGACGGTCAAGTCGGTAAAGGGATTTTGCGCGGCCGGATACCAGGTGGGGGATTTTTTTCAGGTCAAAGGCGGGTTGATGATTGAAGCGGGCAAACCGCAGGGGATTTGTATGTATGCTCTGCCGGCCCTTATTCCTTACCTGACTGCCTATTGCCGCGAAACCTCTCCGGATGATTGGATCAATCTGAAAAAAGAACTCCAATGCCCGGATAATACCAATACGGTTATTTTCGGATTGGAACGCGTAAAGGGTTAATCTTGAATGAATCCTAAATAACCGGCACTTTTTTTCGTCATTCCCGAACGTCTTTATCGGGAATCCAGTTTTAAAAAAATGAGCAATCAAAATCCCTGGATTCCGGCTAAGAACTTGCCGGAATGACGGATAAGGAAGCGCATTAGAAAATAACCATCGATAAAATTTTTATCGATGTACATTTAACATGCGATTTTTTGATCACTGAAAGGATGAATTCTGTGGAAAATGAATATGGTTATGCTGGTAAAATTTTGAGAGTCAACCTGTCCACAGGACAGATCAGCACCATTCCCACAGCCCAATATGCCGACCGTTTTATCGGAGGTCGAGGCCTGGCCGCCAAAATCTATTGGGACCTGGTGCCGCCGGAAGCGGATGCTTTCGATCCCAGGAATTGTCTGATATTTGTCACCGGACCCCTGGCCGGCTTCGGCGGCCTGTCCGGATCACGCTGGCAGGTCTGCTCAAAATCACCGTCTGCCGATCCCCATACTTTCAGCTATTCCAATATGGGGGGACACTGGGGGGCCCAGCTCAAGTTCGCCGGATATGATGGATTGGTGGTAGAAGGGGCTGCCGATAAACCGGTCTTTATGGTGATCGAAAACGGTAAAGCGGAAATTAAAGATGCCTCTAATCTGTGGTTGAAAACAGCCCTGGAGGTTCGTCAAACCCTCAAAGAGGATTTGGGCCGGGAAGTACGGGTCCTGGCCACCGGGCCGGCCGGGGATAACCGGGTGGTCTTTGCCGGTCTCCTGGCCGACAATGACGCCAGTGGTTCCAGCGGATTCGGAGCGATCATGGGCTCAAAGAAGCTGAAGGCCATTGTCGTTCATGGTGAACAGAGGGTCCGGGCCGCGGACCCGGAAAAACTAAAGGAACTGACCGACTATGTGCGGCAGCTTAAAAAATTGAAACCCGGAACTCTCGAAAAACTGATGCCGGAGGGCTCCGGGTTGAAAAGGGAGGCCTGTTTCGGTTGTATCGGGTCCTGCATCGGAAGGATGGTGTATCGGGCCGAGGACGGCACACGGGGAAAGGTCATGTGTCAATCGGGGATGTATTACGCCCGGGCGGCCTGGAAATATTATGGGAAACGGACGGAAGTCCCCTTCTTCGCCAACCGTATCGCTGACCGTTACGGATTTGACACGATGGTTGTGGATTCGATCATCACTCTACTTTTTAAAGGCCACAGGACCGGTATATTTACGGATGAAAACACCGGTCTGCCCCTGGCTCAAATCGGCAGCCTGGAATTCATGGAAGCTCTGGCTAAAAAAATTTCTTTTCGTGAAGGAATCGGGGATATCCTGGCCCAGGGAACTACCCGGGCGGCGAAAATAATAGGGCAGGGGGCACCGGAGTTGATAGCCGACCAGATTTCTATTGCCGATCATGGTCCGGCTTATTGCCCCCGCATGTATATCACCACCGGGATTTTTTATGCCACCGAACCCCGGCAGCCGATTCAAAACCTTCATGCTATCAGCCGTCCCACCCTCAAATGGGTGAGCTGGCTGGGGGGCAATCCCGATTCCCATATGACCACCGATCTGGTCCGCTGGATCGGAAAGAACTTTTGGGGTGGTGAAGAAGGGGCCGATTTTTCGACTTATGAAGGGAAAGCGCTGGCGGCCAAAAAAATCCAGGACCGGGAATATGCCAAGGAAAGCCTGATCCTTTGCGATTTCGCCTGGCCGATCACCGATGTGGATTGTTCAGAAGATCATAAAGGTGATCCTGCAGTGGAGAGTCGGCTTTACTCGGCGGTGACCGGCCGGGAAACCGACGAGGCCGGTTTGAATGAAATCGGAGAGCGGGTCTTTAACTTACAAAGGGCCATTTTGACCCGGGAAGGGCATGTTGGCCGGGATGCCGACCGGGTCCACGAAATGTTTTACACAGTGCCTTTAAAAGAGGCCTTCCTGAACCCCGAATGCCTGGTCCCCGGCCCGGGAGGTGAAACGATCAGCAAAAAAGGGGCTGTTTTCGACCGGGAGAAATTCGAGTCTATGAAAACGGAGTATTACCGGTTGCGGGGCTGGGATCCGGATACCGGACTACAGACCAGGGATAAACTTAATCAACTGGGGTTGGAGGATATCACCGGGGATCTGGCGGTAAGAAAAGTTTTGGCTGTTTAGTTCGAAAATATTTAAAAACTCAAAGTCGTTTATCTCTCGCCCGCTTCGCTCGAGAGCGCAGAGGACCCAGAGAGACCATTAACAGGTCTGAATCCCTGAGAAGGGGATTAAGACCCCGGACTCAGCCTCCGGTAAAGATCGCAGCAGCGCTGGACCGGTTTTTCATTGCGGTCCTCTCAACCGCAATGAAAAAATTAATTCGTCCTCAGTGATCTCTGTGGGCTCTAGCGGAGCGGGCGAGAGATCGAGCTTTAGTTGGGAGTTCGGAGAACCCCAATTTTCATGTTTCGTGGTGCCCCCCAGGGGCATGAGGGCTTAATACGAAAATATTTCCGGAAGGGATATGATTTAATATGGAGAAGAGTATCGGTTTCCTGGAGGGGGTCAGCGGACATACGTACGATATAATTTACGATCTTCTTTTCACAACGGAAAGGGTCATAGCCCTCAATATCCAACACCCATCCGAGGTACCTTACAATTTTGGGGTCAAAGAGTTACTTTTTGGCGGACTGCTGACCAAGCAAAGGGAGCGATTTGATAGGAAGAAATCTGCTGAGGAACGATTGCGCGCTTACGAGGAAAAGGGTTTTGATGAGTTATTGGCCGGCCATCGTTTCAACTTCGAGATTCCCTACCAGGTGGTTAATTCTGTTGAAGTAAACCGTGGATGGTTTCAAACGCGTTTGAAATTCCATCTCAACAGTCCATCCCTCGCCGGGCCCACCCTCCATTTCACCCTCACCAAAGATCAGGTTCCCGATGCCCAAAAGCTGTTAAAGCTGGCCTTGCCTTTAAAGATCAAGGGGAAATAAATCCTTTTGATTAGAATTTACTTTTTGATGGTAAAATAAAAAAGGCCGGGTTGTCTCTTACCCGGCCTGCTTGAAACTATAAGGTCCCCTGTTTTTACTTCCTGAATTTCCTGCTAAGTGCCGCCAAACCGATTAAGCCGGAACCGAGAAGGAGCATAGTAAGGGGTTCGGGGACTCCCAAAGGGGGATCACTTTGGGCGTCGTGCGAAAAAGGAGCAAAAACCTTATCGTTTTTAAAAAGGTCAAAATGAAGGGTAACATCGTTGCTCAAGTCGGTTGTATCAATAGTGAACGCGGCAAAATAGAGACCGGTACTCGTGGAAAAGCTGCTGAACTGGCCGGGTTTATCCTGAGTGTTATATACACCGGCCTGATCATGGGGATTAAAATTAAACTCGTAGGTCAGGAAATAAGTATCGAATACCCCATGGCCGGGGAGGCCCGGATCACCATAGCGCATGTCTTGGGTATTCTTTACTGTTCCATTAAGACTGAAAGACCCGTAGTCGGGGACCGGGGATGCTCCTTCAAGGCCCGGATACAAGGCTATACTCAAATAGTAATCATTAGACAAAGAAGTCTTTTGGCTTTTCTGCATCAGGGCATAAAGAGTGAATACGTTTCCGGGAGCCACAATCGTTTCAGGATCAAAGAGAGGATTATACGCCGGATGATTAGAGGCCGGATTATAATACCCTCCCTCGATATCCAGTTGTAAAACCGGAACGGCCAAAACAGGCAGACTCCATCCAAACAGAAATAAACAGATCAGTGAAATTAATCTTTTTTTCAAAAGCATTCCTTTCTTTAATTTCTTTTTACCTGTATAGTTGCAATTTTTAAGCCAATCAAATTTTTTTAATCAGAACATAAAAATATATAGTTATTTAATTTAGTTATATATCATAAGCGTTTGTTTCCCCCAAAGGCCTCTTGATTGTTTCGTGCCAAAAATTGCTCTATTTATTACATTACTTTACTAATTTAATTTACTCTTAACTTCCCTTCCCTTTCTCTTATTGGAAAGGCCCCGTTAAGCTATTCCGGCTTTTGGGCCTCGGGCAGGATTCGACCTGAGGGCCCCCCAATTCAGGCTGATTTATCTGAATGCCAGAGGGTCATATGGTTGGCATGGGTCTCCAAGTAAGCTCCGGGCTTGTAGAAATGGTCATAAAAATCCAGGTCCAGGTGATGCGCCTGCAGATACATGATGAGGAACATGGAGGGTACGGTACCAGGGAACTTGCCAAAGGTGTCATATACATACTGGGCTTGTAAGGCGACACACTCCCTGAATCTTTCGTCGTGTAATTGCGCGGCCGAACGAACTTTGCGACTGTCTTTCCACGGACCGGGAGTGTCGGGATGAAAAGGCCCTCCGGGGCCGAACTTGCGCTCGCAAAGCGCCTCCACGGCGGCTCGCATATCCGGGTGATGGGGCGGGCAGTAGCCTTCCATCACTCCTTCCAGTCCAGTGGGATTCGGGTAAGGCCAGCGTTCATCCTGGTCATAGCGGAATCCCAAGCCCGGCAAATCGGGATTGCCGCTGGCGCCAAGCAGGGAAAAGGAATCAATCCCGTTGAACATCCAGCCACCAAGACCCATGGCCTGAAGCATCAACGCACCGGCATAACAGCTGGTCCCCAGTTCCACGGTCAGCTCTGAAAGTGACCATTGTTCCAAAAAGGTGATAGGCCAGGCGTTGGCACTGTCTACCATTTCTCCAAACTGCTCGATGCCCGGAATGGAGCATTGGTTGATGTCATCGCGCAGTACCAGACCGTTCTGAAGCATATAACAAATATTGAGCAGGACGTGCTGCGAAAGATCTCCAACGGGGATGACAACCAGGGTAGACGGTTTGTTAAATACCCAGGTGTTATGGGCCTCGGTGTACGGAACTTCGGAAGAAAACCGAAGGCGCCTGTCCCGGAGTTTACGTATCCGTTTTTGGACATTAGCAACAAAGGCCTCCGCACTCAATGATCCGTCTTCGGCACGGTCATCAAAGGCCGGCGCGTCACGCATATCCAACAGGTATAGGCCTTCGTCATCCGTAAAGAAGGTCTGGCTGGTGTGAAATCCCGCTGATGATGGAAAGACCCGACCGCCGGCAGATCCGGCGTAATTGGCCAGGTGGGGGGCGTAGCGGGCTGCACGGGAAATCAGGTGATGCCAGGAGGTATTGCCCCCGCAAGCGGAAACCACCAGCATTTTTTCAAGATCGGTTAACGGTAATGCTTTGTGGCCCGACTTATAAGCGAACACTCCGTCGGGAATTTCTGCTCCCATAAAGAATCTGCGGGACCGACGGCCCAAAAGGGCTTCCAGGAGAGGAAAGGATAGCAGGCTCTGAAAACCCGGGGGAGTTGTTATTTTTTTCATAGGTTTCTCCTTTCATGGCCAGGAGGTTTTGTGGCCCTGCCTATCTATAGCGTTTAGAAATTTTTTCTCCAGGCTCAATTTATTTTAAAAAATTGGTAAAATAAATAATAGGGAACGGGTATCTTGCTCAAAAAAAGACAGTATTTTTACCTGAGCCGAATGGACCAGGCTGTCCGGAAGAAAGGGGGGTGGCGAGGATAGATGACAGGAATGGCTTCCCGGGAAAGACCAAGTGAGAACTTGATCGATTTTGAATTTTATTTAAGAAAACAGGACTGTTAATTTACAGGAAATAACCAATCTTTGAATCGGGCATCCTTTCCTCTGACGATAGTATCGAGGAGTGCCGCCATCTTTTGGGTTACTGGTCCCGGTACCTTGGGCAGCACCCGGTCCTCGATTTTTCTGATGGGCAAAACTTTCAGGGGGCTGCATGAAAAAAACATTTCTTCAGCCTCGTAAAGCAGCTCGGGATCCAGCCGGCCTTCAAAGGTCGGGATACCATCGGCTTCCGCAGCCTGAAGGATAGACCTGCGGCTGATGCCTGCCAGCACCGTCCCCAGGGACGGGGTCATCAGTTGACCGGCTTTAACCAGAAAGAAAGATTCAGCAGCGCCTTCGGCGATAAACCCCTGGGTATCGAGCAGAAGGGCATATTCAAATCCACGTTTTCCGGAATCCACGTTTTCCGGCTTCAATCCGAGCCACCATGCCGTTGAGATAATTGGCGGCGGCCTTGGCCGGCACCGGGACCGTTTGAGGGTCAAGCTTACGCCATTTACTGATAGCGACCGTTGTTGAGGGTCCTTTCTTAAATCCTTCCGCTATATCCTGGGCCGGATCGAGGGAAAAGATGGAGACATCCAGTAGCTGGTGGGGGGGAAGGACTTGAACGGAAAACTGAGGATAAAAACAGATGATCTTTATGAAGCCCTGGTTGAGTTGGTTGCGCTTAACCGTCTCCGCCGCCGCCTGGTAGAATTCCGCCGGGGACAGGGGAAGCTTCATATCCAGAAACTCCGCGGTTTTAAAAAGTCGTTTGATGTGTTCCTCGAGTCGAAAAATGACCGGTCCGGAATCGGTGGCGTGGAAGCTGATAACTTCAAAAATAGCCGATCCCCGGCCAAAACTGTGAGACATAATGTGAACCGTGGCCTGCTGCCAGGCAATAAATTCCCCATTCAGGTAAACGATACGGGTTTCAAGCATTTTCTCTCCTGCCTTTCACGGAAATTAAGAAATCACTTCATTCTTATGAAAATAAATTATCTGACAGGATTAACAGGATTGACATCTACTTTGCTCAGGCTCCGGACGACCCTGAGCAAACTCAATCCGCTCTCAGCGAAAATTAAGACCGTCCGAAGGACGATTCATTTTGTGCCTTTCTTCCCTATGCTTGTCTGTTTTATTGCATGCAGACAAGTCGAAAGGTACAAAAATCATAGTAATCCTGTAAATCCTGTCTAAGATAAGTATTTAAATTTCAAAAAGCAAAACTGATATGAAAAAAAATCCCCTGAAAAAAAACCAAAAATGTAGGTAAAGGCCCGGGTAAATTTTCCCTGGGCCTGGTTGGGGCTATTTCTTGGCCGTCAAAGCGATACTTTCATAGGACGTATCGATAGGGGGCATTTTTACGAAATCCGTCCTCAGCGGCAGCTTTCCATAGACGGGATGATCCTGCCAACCGTCAACGCGGGCCGCCCGTTTGGCCGCGGATTGGAATCTTTTCCAATCGGCGCTGGTATAGAGAAACATCTCCTGGGCGGCCATGGATCCTTCGCCGTGAATGGTATCGACCTCCCAGTGATTCCCGGTGTAGTCCTTGATCAGGCGCAATATGCGAATCCGGTCCTCGGTCGACACCCCGTCCTTGGCCGCCAGATATTTTTCGATGTAGGGCTGCAGGGCCGGATTTTTCCAGTCCCGGTAGGCCGGCACCGTGGTGGTCAATCCCCCTCCGATATCCTGCATGTGCTGGACCATCTGGTGAAAGTTGCTGGCATAGGTGAACTTCGAGGCATTAATGGCCATGCGGTTAGGCATCATGACGTCCATTCCGAATTCGGTCACCGGGTCCTGACAGGCCTGTTTCCCCAACATCTGTACCGTTTCGGTGATCATGGCCATCCAGGCCAGCTTTTTCCGGACGTGCGGGACATTCTGGACCCCGTTATATTCGGCGATCAGACTCGCCGCCCCGGTCATGGTCTCGAGCGTTCCGGTCATCTTGCAGGTGCCGAAGAGGCGGTGATAACTGGCGAAGGCATAGGCCAGGATCTGGGAGAATTCCCATTCTCCGCACATGAAAACCCGTTCCCAGGGCACAAAGACGTTATCGAAGATGATTAAAGATTCCGAAGGCTGCATATGGTCCGACATAGGATAGTCGAATTCACATTCCTCCCCATAGAGCCGGACATTCGGCTCGACCCCCAAAAGCTTGACCCCGGGCGTGCTGACCGGTACGGCAAAACCCAGGGCATAGTCCTGGTCGGCTTCCCCGTGGGTGCGGCAGGGCAGGCAGAGCAACTCATTGGCGCAGGGAGAGGCGCTGATATGCACCTTGGCGCCCCGGACCACGATGCCGTCTTTCTGCCGATCCACGACCTTCAGGTAAAAGTCCTGGTGCTGTTTCTGTTTGGAGGGATGAAGGCTTCGGTCCCCCTTGACATCGGTAATGGCCCCGGTGATGGCCAGGTCGTTCTTTTGCAGATGCTTGCGGTACTGTTCGACACGCTCCCTATACCGGGTTCCCAGCTTGCTGTCCATAACCTGGGCGGCCACGCTAAAGGCGGCCAGGGCGTCGGCGCCCATGCAGTGGACGATGACTCCTCCGCCGGATCTGATCCCGACCGTATAGCATTCCCGCCGGCGCAGGAGGTCTTCCGGCGTTTTCGGAGAGGTCAGTAAAAAATTGATGTCTTCGCCGTCTTCATTCCGGGTCACAAAGAGGTCCCGATAATCCGGATGATTGGGCAGGACGTAATCCATGCAGGCCGTTCTGATGATGGTGCTCACCGTCGGATGGGTCCGGACATCCTTCACTTTCTCGCCCAGGCACCAGACTTCCCGTCCGTCATCCAAGCTTTCCAGATACTGTTCCACTGTTTTTATCATTTTGATCTCTCCTTTTCTTTATAAATAAAAAAATTTCCTTCTGACGCCGAATTATAAAATAATGGTAGCTGGTATGTCAAAAGGGAAAACCGATTCAAATTGCTTTTTAATGTGGAGAGTATAAAATAAGAATAAAAGGATCAAGAAGAAAATCGAGGAAATCCTGATTGAGAAAAGAAAGTTTGAAAACCCCTGGACCCCGGTTTTCACCGGGGTGACGACTTATTAGGATGCCGTCTTAAAAAAGGAGATAAACATGGGGAATTTAGAAGAATTATGGTGGCTGGACGCCACCGCCCTGGCGGGACTGATCAGCAAAAAGGAGATCACTCCTCTGGAACTGGTGGACATCGCCATCCGGCGTATAGAACGGCTGAATCCAAGATTAAACGCGGTGGTCACCCCCCTCTTTGATCAAGCCCGGAAAACCGCCTCCGCCGATATTCCGGCCGGGCCTTTTAAGGGGGTGCCTTTTCTCATGAAGGATATCGGGGCCGGGCTGGCCGGCGTCCCCATGTCTATGGGTACGGCCTTATTAAAAGACTACATCCCGGACCATGACAGCGAACTGACCATTCGCTATAAAAAGGCCGGTTTAATAATTTTAGGAAAAACCAATACCCCCGAGTTGGGATTGATTCCGACCACGGAACCCCGGCTTTTCGGCCCGACCCGAAATCCCTGGAATACGGAAAGGACTACCGGCGGTTCCAGTGGCGGGGCGGCCGCGGCGGTCGCCTCCGGAATGGTGCCTTTGGCGCATGGGAATGACGGGGGCGGTTCCATACGAATTCCTTCCTCCTGCTGTGGGTTGTTCGGGCTAAAACCAACCAGGGCCCGTAATTCATTAAGCCCTGATTTTGGTGACATTTTCTCCGGTCTGGTTTGTGAGCATGTCCTGACCCGATCGGTGAGAGACAGTGCGGCCATGCTCGATTGGACCGCCGGACCGGTCAGCGGCGATCCCTACTGGGCCCCCCCTCAGCAGAGACCTTTCCTGCAGGAGGTGGGAGCTGATCCCGGACAGTTGCGCATTGCTTATTCCAGATATTCCGCTATGGAAGAATTTCTCCATCCTGACTGTAGACATGCCGTGGAGGAAACGGCCAGACTTCTTGAAGGCCTGGGTCATATAGTAGAGGAGGCAACACCGGAATTAACGCTGGAACCGGAAGCGATAGGGCAGGCTTTTACGGCGGTCTGGCAAGCCGGTTGCGCCTCAACCATCGACCTGATCATGCAGGTTGCCGGGATACCGGCTCAACCCGATCTTTTTGAACCCCTGACCTGGTTTCTATATGAACGCGGCCGAAAGGTCACGGCCTCGGAATATTTGCGGGCTGTTACTATCATCCAACGCCTGACCCGCGAAATCGCCGCCTTTCATCAGAAATATGAAGTAATGCTGACTCCTGTTCTGGCACAGCCGCCAGTGCCTATAGGGACCTTCGATGTCCGGGAGGGCGAAGATCCCGCGGAGGCTTGGGGACGTATTGCGGCTTTTGCCCCCATTACACCTTTGCAGAACTCTACCGGCCAACCGGCCCTGTCGATTCCCCTGTTTTGGAACCAGGATGGGCTTCCCATCGGTTCCCATCTGGTCGGTCGGTTCGGTGACGAAGCCACACTTTTTCGATTGGCCGCGCAGCTTGAAGAAGCACAGCCCTGGGCCGACAGACGACCTCTGATATCCTGACTTTTAATAAAGTCTGAAAGGCTTGTCCCATTTATTGGTTAGGAGTAATTCTGCAGTTTAATCTCAAACTAAGCCTTCATGCCCCCGCGGGGAGCGATGAATCATGAAAAAGGGGTTCGCCTTACGCTAACGCCTAACGTATTTTCGTATTAAGAAAGGAGATCAAAATCATGGAAACATATGGCCATTATGAATTCATTAAGGTCGAAAAAGAGGGCAAGCTGGTTACCTTAACCCTAAACCGTCCGGACTCCCTGAACGCCATCCACTCTCAATTTCACCGCGAGCTTGAAAACATTTGGATCGATGTGGCCCGGGATGGTGATGTCAACGCCATTATTCTGACCGGCGCCGGAAAAGCATTCAGTGCCGGTGGAGATGTGAAGGGAATGGATTCCCGAAGTGATCCCGACCAAGCCAAGCGCTATTCCCTGATGACCGTGGCCAATGCCCGCAGACTGATTCAAAATATGTTGGCGGTCGAACAGCCGATCATCGGGGCCATCAACGGGGATGCGGTGGGGCTGGGGGCCACCATCGCCCTCTTCTGTGATGTGGTGATAGCAGCGGAAAAGGCCCGTTTTGGAGACCCCCACGTCAAGGTCGGCATCGTTGCCGGAGATGGAGGAGCGATTATTTGGCCGGCACTGATCGGCGTTTCCAGGGCCAAAGAGTTTCTAATGACCGGAAAACTGATTAATGCGGTTGAAGCGGAGCGGATCGGCCTGGTCAACCACGCCGTTCCCCAGAGTGAGGTCCTTCCCAAAGCCAGGGATCTGGCCCAGGAACTGGCCGAGGGGCCCACCTGGGCCATTCGCTACACCAAAATAGCGGTCAATAAATGGTTAAGTCATCAAGTCAATTTGATCCTTGACGCTTCGCTCGGCCTGGAAATGCTCACTTTTAACACCGAGGATCACAAAGAGGCCACCCGCGCCTGGGTGGAGAAAAGAAAACCCCAATTTAAAGGATTCTAAACCGTCAGGCCACGCTATTTGTGGCCTGACAGGATTTATCGGATTACCCGGATTTTTGTGCCTTTCGACTTGTCTGCATGCAAGCAGACAAGCAAGGGGAAGAAGGGCACAAGCCAAATCGTCCTGCGGGTCAAGCATTGGTTCCGGCTGAAAATGGATTGAGGTTGCTCAGGGTCTTCAGGAGCCTGAGCCAGGTATCTGAAAATCCGTTCGGTCGGCTCATTGGCTCCCCAAGGGGAGCCTCTTCGAAAGCTCGGCAAAGCCGAGCGGCCCGACCTCAAAAAAGGTTCCCTTTTGGGAACCGCTTGATCCTGTCAAATTATTTTTTCATATTTCGTAGTGCCTCGAAAGGGAATAAGCCTTATTATAACCCATGCCACTGGATGATCTCTTCGTCCCGGGCCACACATCCGGTAACGCCCCGGGCGTCTTGTTGAGCCAGGAAGAGAGCCGCTTTGACCATTTTCTCCGGCCCTATCAACCGTGACTTGTCATAGTCGGGTGGCAAATTGAACACAAACCCTTCTGTGGCCACTCCCTGGGCCGGTTTATAGCAGTTGACGGCAATATTATAGGGTCCAAGTTCAGCGGCCAAACTGCAAGTGAAATGTTCGATCGCCGCCTTGGCCGTGCCGTAGGCAATGCCGGTGACCCCGTAGACCCTGCTGTCAGCCGCTCCGGAACTGGTATTGATAATGCTCCCGCTTCTTTCCTCCATCATAGAGGGAAGGACGGCTTTAGTACAAAGGAAAGTTCCCAGAAGGTTAACCCCGATGACCAGATTCCAACGGCGGGTCGTGGTCTCGACCAAGGGGCCGGGGGCGGCTACTGCTGCATTGTTAACCAGGATATCGATCTTGCCCCACTCTCTCAGCACCTTTTGGACCATGTCCTGGACTTCGCCTTCGATCAAGACATTAGTTGGTATGGCTAAAACCTTACCGCCGGCGGCTTTAAGTAGATCGGCGGTTTCAAGAATGGTGCCGGATAAACCGGTCTTGAGCGGCTCGACCGTTCTCCCGATAACCGCTACGCTGGCCCCTTCCCTGGCGAATTCAACGGCGACCGCCTTGCCGATCCCCCTGCTGGCGCCTGTGACTATCGCCACTTTTCCATTAAGTTTTCCCATGGTGAACTCCTTTCTCCCTCAGGTTTACGTATTAAGGGTTTCATATAGTCTCGAACATTTTGGTTTGCCTTAGATTGGAGACGAGGGGAATTTATCTTAGTCAATATTCTGTGGAGACCCTTAATACAGCAGTGAAAATGAAAAGAATATAGAGACACTTTTTATTTTAAATAGTTATTTCGAATAGCTCGCTTTTCGGTCCAGGAATTCGTGATAGCCGATAAACCGGCTGAGGGCTTTGGCCGCCGAAGGGACGCTGGGATAGACCGGGATCCCTGCCTCCAGGCATTTTTGTTGGGCCTGAAGAACGGCATTGATCGTTTCCGCCCGTCCCCCGGCATAAAGGACGATGACCAGGGGCTTGGACAGTTGTTTGGACAGCTTGAGGAGGATGCTGATGGTTTCGTCCAGAGACTGATTTAATCGCTGACCGGTCCCCCCATAGATATCGATCCCGAGATGGGTTAATATGATATCAATACCCGGATCCCTTTCAATGGCTTTCAGTCCTTCTTCATAAAAGGCGGCCCAGGCGGCCAATCCCTTGTCCGGTTCCACCGGATTCCGCGCGCTGGTCCCGGCGTCAGGGATCCGCTGCTCCAAGCGGGTTTGGGTGTCCGGGTGAAAGGGAGGGACCTTTAATCCCGCTTTTTCGCACATGTCCGTAGCCACCACCCCCAGTCCCCCGCCCCGGCCGACAATGCCAACGCGCCGCCCGGCCGGACGATGGAGATGGATGAAGGCCATGGCCACATCCAGCAGTTCTTCCAGATCGTCGACCCGGATAACTCCGGTCTGTCTGAAAAAGGCCTCCCAGATGATTTCCGAACCGGCCAGGACCGCGGTGTGAGAGGCCGCTGCCCGGCTGCCGCCTTCGGTGATACCGGCTTTTAAGGCTATGACCGGTTTCCGTTCGGTGCATTCCCGGAGTACCTTGAGGTATCGCCGGCCATCCTTAACCCCTTCAAGATAAGAGGTGATCAAACGGGTCTCCGGATCGGTCGACAGATATTCGACGAAATCCGTTCCGTCGAGGTCAATGGCGTTTCCGTAACTGACCACCTTGCTGAAATAAATACCCCTTTCATTCCCCTGGGCCACCACCCGGGAAGCCGAAGCCCCACTCTGGGAGACAAAGGCTACCGTACCCGGTTTCCTGGACAGGAACCGGCCGAAGGTGAGCCCCCCCTGGGGATAATAAAGACCCATACAATTGGGCCCGATCACCCTTATCCCCGCTTCCCTGGCAATCCTTTCTATTTCGTTCTGGAGCCTGATCCCTTCCGGCTTTCCGGTCTCACTGAAGCCGGCGGTGTAAACATGCACAAACTTGACCCCCTTGGAGGCACAATCAGACATGACCTGGTCCGACACCCGGAAGGGGACATTAAAGATAGCCAGATCCACCGGGCCGGGAACATCCTTTATGTTTGGATAAGCTTTGAGGCCCATGATTTCGCCGGCTTTAGGATTGATCGGAAAGATTTTTCCGGAATAACCAAAGTCGATCAAGCGGGACACCCAGCCGTCGTTTTCCAGCGATTCGTTCGACCGGGCGCCAATGACAGCAATCGATCCGGGGTGAAATATTTCATCGATTACATCTTTCGATTCTGAAATAGTCATGATCTTCCTCTTGTTTGGTTATTAATAATTATCATAGGGTAATTAAAAGTGTCAAGGCAGCCAAAGGTCTACCCGGCCCCTTAGGGTTCCCATATATTGTCTTATATCACATTTAATACGAAAATAGAGTTCGGCGTCAAATGAACTCTGTTTTCATGTCTGGTGGTGTCACGTCCCTGTCGGGGCATGACGGTTTAGGTTTGACTTGTCAGTCTAAGGAAGATATACAAAAAGATAATCCGATCGGGCCAGATACAGCCTGATCACCAAAACACAATGGAGGAAAACGATGACCGACCACCTGCCTTTTGCCAATCCTCAGGAAGTGGGGATGTCTGCGGAACGTTTGAAACTTATCCGGCCTATGATCCAAAAATATAAGGATCTGCAGTGGATCCCCGGCGCGGTCACCATGGTTGCCCGTCAGGGGAAAATCGTTCATTTTGAGGTTCAGGGTTTTCAGAATATTGAAAAGCAGATCCCCATGACCAGGGACACCATTTTTCGCATGGCTTCGATGACCAAGCCGATAACTTCCGTGGCCTTGATGATGTTGTATGAACAGGGCAAATTTCAGCTGGGAGATCCCATTTCCAAATGGCTTCCGGCTTTTAAGGAAATGAAAGTGGCCGTTTATAAAAATGGAAGAGGGTATGATCTGGTGCCGGCCGACCCTCCCATCAATGTCTGGCATATCCTGACCCACACGGCCGGTTTTGCCACCGAATACAATCCTAAAAACCTGGAGATTTACAAGGAAGCCACAAAATTCCGCAGCCGTAAAGAGGTCATCGGCGATTTTGTGGACCGGATGGCCACGGTTCCCCTTAACAATCACCCCGGGACTATGTGGGATTATTCCCGGGCAACCTGTGTGGTGGGCCGCCTGGTCGAGGTATTATCCGGACAAACCCTGGCCGATTTTTTTAAAGAGCATATTTTCGAGCCATTGGGCATGGTGGATTCTTATTTTTTTCTGCCGGAAGAAAAACTGTCCCGCTTTGCCGTGGCCTACACGCCGGGGGAGGATAAAAAAATCATCGTGACCGATCCTGATACGACGGAGAGTTTTTGGCTCAGCAAACCCGGCATTTATTATATGGGCTCCGGCGGACTGGTCTCGACCGCCTCAGATTATTTTCGCTTCGCCAATATGCTGATGAACTGGGGAAAGCACGGAGAGAAGCGGATTCTGGGCCGGAAAACCATTGAATTGATGACCAGGAATCATATCGGGAATAGACCGATCTGGCTGACAGGCCCGGGGCATGGCTTCGGCCTGGGGTTCGGGGTTTCTTTGGACCGGGGGGAAACCCATAATATGGTCAGCGAAGGCACCTATACCTGGGGCGGCGCCTTTTGTACCTATTGGTGGAACGATCCCCAAGAAAAATTATTCGGCATGGTTCTTACCCAGGTGCGCCCCTACGATCATCTTAATATCCGGGCGGATATGCAGACGATGGCCACCCAGGCCATAGATGATTGAATGTTTCGGGCCGGAGCGCTGCATGTTCGAAAGCAATTTCCCGGTGGATAAGCTTTCTCTGTCTTACCCGGTGGTCTGGAATGCCTTCAAAAAAATGGTAGCCGACTTTACCGAGCCAGAAAAAGACGCCCTTTTCCGGGGGACGGCAACAAAGGTTTATCGTCTAGCTTAGGAAGCTCGGGATCATCTTTTTTTAATATTTATCAGACAGGATTTACAGGATTACCTTGATTTTGTGCCTTTCGACTTTTCTGCCTGAAAGCCGCAGTCCTCTAACCCATTTTTTTCTTTAGACTGATGATTATTACTTTTTCTTTTTCTTATCCATCTTTTCTTGGATGGCCGCCTGGGCCGCGGCCAGGCGGGCGATGGGTACCCGGAAGGGGGAACAGCTCACATAATCCAAATTGAGGGAATGGCAGAAGGCTACCGATTTCGGTTCTCCTCCGTGTTCCCCGCAGATCCCGATTTTCAGAGTCTTCTTGACCTTCCGGCCTTTTTCAACGGCTATTTTCATAAAGGCTCCAACCCCATCCAGGTCGATGGTGATAAAGGGATCATCGGGGAGAATCCGCTGTTCCTGGTAAAAGGGCAGGAACCGGCCGGCATCGTCCCTGGACAACCCGTATACGGTTTGAGTCAGGTCATTGGTGCCGAAGGAATAAAAGTCGGCCTGAACAGCCACTTCATCAGAGGTGATGCAGGCCCTGGGAAGCTCGATCATGGTTCCCACCAGGTAGTTGACCTTGACCTTGCTTTCTTTCCGGACGGCTTCGGCGGTCTGGATGGTCAGCTTGCGCATGGATTCCAGTTCATTGACATGACCGACCAGGGGAATCATGATTTCCGGAATGACTTTGGTCTTTTTTTGAGTCAATTCGCAGGCCGCCTCCATAATGGCCTGGACCTGCATTTCATAAATTTCCGGGAAGGTAATACCCAGCCGGCAGCCCCGGTGGCCGAGCATGGGATTGAATTCGTGGAGGGATTCATTTTTGGCCTTCAGTTGCGTAAAGGGGATATTCATTTCCCGGGACAGTTCCTGGAGTTCCTCACTGGTTTTGGGCAAAAATTCGTGCAAGGGCGGGTCCAAAAGCCGGATGGTCACCGGAAGGCCCTCCATGGCCTGGAAGATCCCGATAAAATCCCCTCTTTGCATGGGCAGAAGTTTGGCCAGGGCCTTTTGGCGCCCTTCCAAGGTATCGGACAGGATCATCTCCCGTACCGACCGAATCCTTTCGGTGTCGAAAAACATATGTTCCGTACGGCACAACCCGATGCCTTCGGCCCCGAAAGAGCGGGCGATACTGGCGTCCTCCGGCCGGTCGGCATTGGTCCTGATTTTTAATTTTCGGTTTTGATCGGCCCATTTCATCATTTTCAGATACCAGGGATTACTGGCCGGATCGGCCGGCAATAATTTGAGCTGGCCTTCAAAGACCCGACCCCTGGTGCCGTCCATGGTGATCCAATCCCCTTCCCGGAGTATTCGGCCGTTGACTCGAATTATTTTTTCATGGGCATCGATATCCAAGGCATTGGCCCCGACCACGCAGCATTTTCCCCAACCCCGGGCCACCAGGGCGGCATGACTGGTCATACCCCCTTTGGCGGTCAGAATGGCCTGGGCGGCATGCATCCCGTGGACATCCTCGGGAGAGGTTTCATTTCGGACCAGGATCACCTTTTTCCCCTGTTTGTTCCAGGCCTCGGCGGCATCGGCGGTAAAAACGATCTGCCCGACGGCCCCACCCGGACCGGCCGGGAGCCCCTTGACTAATTCCAGGGCCTTTTTTCCGGCTTCCGAATCAACACTGGGATGCAGGAGCTCGTCGATCTGATCGGGATTGACCCGGAGAAGGGCCGTTTCCTTGCTGATCAACCGGGACTCAGCCATTTCCACGGCCATTCGGATGGCCGCCTGACCGTTTCTTTTTCCGGTACGGGTTTGAAGCATCCAGAGTTTGCCATCTTCGATGGTGAACTCGATATCCTGCATATCGGTATAATGTTTTTCCAGCCTCTTCTCAATTTTGAATAATTGTCGGTATATATCCGGCATCATTTCTTCCAGGGAAGTAAGATGGCGGGTATCCGAGGTCTTTCCCGCCTTATTGACCGGATTGGGGGTACGGATGCCGGCTACCACATCTTCTCCCTGGGCATTGGGCAGCCACTCGCCGTAGAACATATCTTCACCGGTGGCCGGATTCCTGGTAAAGGCCACCCCCGTCGCCGAAGTATCACCGGTATTGCCGAAGACCATGGCCTGGACATTAACCGCCGTCCCCCAGTCTTCCGGAATCCCCTCAATCTTACGATAAGAAACCGCCCTTTTCCCCATCCAGGATTGAAAGACCGCTCCTATGCCACCCATCAGTTGCTTTTGGGGATCATCGGGAAATTCCTCTTTAAGAGTATCCTTGATGATGGTTTTGAAGTCTTCACACAATATTTTAAGGTCCTCTGAAGTCAGGTCCGTATCCTGATGGACCCCTTTCTTATCCTTCATCCGGTCCATGGCCTGGTCCAATTGGTGTCGGATTCCCTGTCCATCGGCCGGTTCGATGCCGGCGGCCTTTTCCATGACCACATCGGCATACATCATCAACAGGCGGCGATAAGCATCGTAGACAAAGCGCGGGTTCCGGGTTCTTTTGATCAGGCCGGGAATAGTTCTGGTGGTCAGCCCCAGGTTAAGGACGGTTTCCATCATGCCGGGCATGGATCTTCTGGCCCCGGAGCGGACGGACAGCAGTAGAGGGTCTTCAGGGTCTCCGTATTTCCGGCCCATAATCTTTTCCACCCTGGCCAGGGCGGTATTGATTTGTTGAGGCAGTTCCCTGGGATAAGTTTGTTGGTGTTGATAGTAATAAGTGCAGACCTCGGTCGTTAAGGTAAACCCGGCCGGAACCGTGACCCCCAGGTTGGTCATCTCAGCCAGATTGGCCCCTTTGCCTCCCAGCAGGTTTTTCATATCGGCATTCCCGTCGGCCTTGCCATTCCCGAAGAAATAGACATATTTTTTAGATCTGACGGGCTTGGATGATTTCTTAGCTATGTTTTTTCCTTTTCCTTTGTTTTTAATCATGCTTTGGCACCTCCTTAAGTTGAATAATTAGAAAACAAAAAAAGGCAGGGAAAGTGACGGATGTTAAGCGGCAAGAAAGGCTGAAAAAAGTCCATCAATGGTTATCTCGTCACCGTCACCTTTTATTTCTTTACCACCGAATAAGGGCGCTGCCCCAGGTCAGGCCTCCGCCAAAGGCGGTCAGCAAAACCAGGTGTCCTTTGTGAATGGCCCCGCTGCGGACGGCCTCATCCAGGGCAATGGCTATGGAGGCCGAAGAGATGTTGCCGTACTTCTGGATGGTCATGAAAAATTTCTCCATCGGCAGGTCCAGACGTTTGGCCAAAGACTGGATCATGCGCAGATTGGCCTGATGAGGAATGACCCAATCCACGTCTTTAATGGAAAATCCATTGGCCTCCACCGCCTCATGACAGGCATCGGCAAAATGCTTGACCGCCACCCGAACCGAAGCGCTGGCTTCGATCAGTTTGAGGGTATGAAGATCTTTGTCCACACTTTCGTGAGAGATAGGGGTGGTCTTGGAACCCCCTCCGGGCATCAATAGATTGGTTCCATTGGCCCCATCGGTATGGATGTGGCTGGAAAGGATTTCGGAACCGGTTCCCTTTCCTGAAAGTAAGACCGCCCCGGCCCCGTCCCCCCAAAGGATGGCGGTGGCCCGATCTTTCCAGTTCAAAGTCCTGGTCATAATTTCCGAGGCCACGACCAGGACGTTGTTGACTGTTCCGGCCTTTAAATATTGTTCGGCCACGTTGAGGCCAAAAATAAAACCGGAGCAGGCCGCGGTGACATCAAAAGTGACCGCCTGGGGGGCGTCCATTTTAGCCTGAAGCCAGTTGGCGCCGGCCGGACAATGGGTATCGGGGGTTATGGTGGCCATAATGATCAACTGGACTTCTTCGACTTTTACCTGAGCCATTTCCAAGGCTGAGCGGGAGGCCTCCAGGGCCAGGTCGGAAGCGGCAATCTCCGGCTCGGCCATTCGTCTTTCATGGATCCCTGTTCGTTGGGAAATCCATTCATCCGTGGTGTCTAAAATAGCTTCAATATCTCGGTTGTGAAGGATTCGGGGCGGCAAATAGCTTCCTGTTCCCAGGATATGAATCGACATAGCGCGTTAACTCCTTAACAGATAGAGACGTTTTGGCCTGTTGAATTACAATGATCGGTTAGGCCCCGACTTTGAAAGACCAGGAAAATAACGAATTGATTGAGATTACAGAATCATGGGTAATCTGTCAACACCCTAATCGTTAAATTATTTTTATTTTTTGTCTGAATTACCAGCGGGCCTTGAATCCCCTGGTGTCGATGTGGATCGAAGGGCCGTCCCTTCCCCGGTCAAAAATTCCCACTCCTCCCGGCAAGCCGGTTATTATTTCAATTTCCTCAATAAATTTGAACAGGACCATGAGGTCATCCCGGTCCAGGCGACCATCCCGATTCAAGTCATCCATCCGGTTGTCCTTAGGTGAGAGGTCGACAATAATATCGGCGGCATCGCCGTAAATATGCCTGCTCCAAAGGGCTCCGGAAACCGATTGATTGTAGCGGGGAGGGCGAAATCCGCTGAGAATGGTTAAACGGGCCTCCGGGTTTTGAGAATAATGTTTCAGAAATAAGGTCATCCATTCCAATTTCAGCAGAAGGGCAGGGGAAAGGGCGATAAATTGAGGGAAAGGAAGGCTGAGGTGGCAGATAAAATCCTGCAAACGATAATGTTGAGAAAGGAACGCTTCCCGGTTTAAGTTTGTGACTTCGATAAATCCTTTTGGGGGCAGATAACAGGATCGGGCGGTTTTGGGGATAACCTTCTCCGGGGCCCCTTCGGGATTGGGGTAGAAACCTAAAGGGTACTGATCAAGAAACCCGTTTTTGATTCTGGAAAAAGGGTGAAGGACGATGACCAGCAGGGTAGGCCCGGTTTTTTCTCCTTCGGTCCTTTGGCTGAAATCAGAAGATCCGGATTTCTGATTCAGGATCTGCCGGCTTATAATTTTCAAGGGATAAAAACCAGGATCTTTGGGAACGGTCCCTGAATAGCGGTTATTGGCTTCCGGTTTCATGGGATTCCCGTTAAAAAAAACGGACCAGTATTCGGTTTCCGACCGAAAATTGAACTGATTTCCGCCCGCCGTTGGAATTTCAGTCTGGATTCGGATGACCAGGGGATCTCCGGGAAGCAAAAACAGCGTGGGAACCAGAGGAGAAATCTTCTGGCCGTTAACCTCTATTCGCATACCGGGAAATTCCGGCAGCGGAAGACCCTGAGGAAGCGGAATCGGTGGAGGTTTATAGGCCACTTTTTTTTTGGCGCAGCCGATCAATAAAAATAAAAAGAAGAAGGGCAATAAAAGAAGGATGCTTTTGGATTGCTTGGGCATATGGACTATCGGTTCTAAAATCGCTCGGATGCCTAAGTCTAAAATATGAAAAATTTGAGGTCAAGCCGAAAACAACTTACAAAAAAGTTTTCATATTTTTAGCGCGTGGCTTATAATAGCCAGCAGGTCTGAAAAAAAGGTGACCCGCCCTCCGACCCCAGGCCCGACCTTATCTTGTTTACCTTACAGAGGATCGGCAATAAGGAGGATATTGGACTTACGGATAGCGGACGGCTATCAGCCAATAGTAGACAGCTTAAAGCACTATAAAAAAGGTTTCGCTAAAAGCTGAGCGCTAATTGCTGATGGCTGAAGTAAGGCAGGGAGCAATGCCGATGAACAATCACCCGGGGTACAGCAGAGGACCGTGGAGAAAAATAATCTTCTTTATTTATTGTTTCTGCCCGGTTACGGCCTGGGTTTTTCTTTTAAGTGCCTGTCCGGTCCGGGCCGAAATAAGGCTGGAGACCATCAAACTCCCGAAGGGCTTTTTAATCGAGCTCTATGCCGGGAAAGTTGAAGGGGCCCGTTCCCTGACCCTGGGACCCAAAGGGGTCGTCTTTGTCGGCAGCCACAGGCCGGGTAAGGTTTACGCCCTGCTGGACCGGAACGCCGATCAGCGGGTCGAGGAAGTGATTACCCTGGCTGAGGGTCTGGAATCGCCCAACGGGGTGGCCTTTCGCCAGGGGTCCCTTTACGTAGCCGAGATTTCCAGGATACTTAGATTTGAGGATATCGTTAATCGCCTCCATAATCCCCCCAAGCCGGTTGTGGTCAATGACACTTTTCCCAGAGACAGACACCACGGCTGGAAATTCATCGCCTTCTGGCCTGGGGAAGGCCGGTGGATATCCTGGTTATGCCCGACGGCGCCCTCCTGGTCTCCGACGACAAGGCCGGTGCCGTTTATCGCATCAGCTATAAAAAACCCCGTTAACTTTTCAATGGGGGTGCTGTGAACTGAGCCAGGTCAGCCAGGCCTAATTCACCCTCGATTTCACTTATCTGCCTCGACCTTTTCAAAGCCGTCTTCGCCAAACTGCTGGTGCTCGATATCTTCAAATTTTTCATTCATCTCATCGAGTTGTTTGGCGGTCAGAATCTGCTTCCAGGCCGGAAAAACGATGGTATCTTCTCTGGCCGCATGGGGCCGGTACATTCGCGCCAGGGACTCCAGGGCCAGGGCCAATGGCTTTGTATTGTTAGCCTCCAATTTGGTTCCCTGTGTTAATTCAAGAATATAATCGGTTATCTCGCGTCCTCGTTGATGTTGCGTGATAAGGATGTCAGGGTAGTTGGCTGCTTCACCGCCTGCATTCTTGACTGCCGGGAAGATGTAGGCCTCTTCCAATTTCTTTTCGTGATACTCTTCACCGAAGTCACAAAAGAGCCTGGCGGTTTTCTGGAGGCTCGCAGGTGAAACAGAGGAGGAATCGTTCCGGAGTCTAAGGGCTGCCTCACTGTAAATGAATAAGGCCCTCCGCAAGATCCCATGCTCACGCATGAGATCTTCACTCGCGGTAACCTCTTCGCTCCCTTCCTTCTTTGCACACCCTCCCAGAATAACCCCGAGGCTTGATGCACCAGCACCTGCTATGAATTGTCGTCTTGAAAGTTTACCCATGTCGTGTCCCTCCTTTCGTCAGATTGGGATTGTGGAATTCTGTCTTTTTGTTATTGACCCATCCTCTATCTCAGTATCCATTGATGAACCAAGGCCGCTCCCGTCCACACACCAAAACTCACAGCCAGAACGAAAGTCAGGGGAAGTTGCTTCTTGAAACAAATAAAAGCCACCAGAAAGAAAAGGATGCTTGGCAGAATCCCCCAAAGAGCACCCTTGGTAAATTCCTGCATGACCGCAGGATCCCCTTTGTTTTCCAGATACATCCATACAAGAATCAGGGCGCCTGTAAGAGGCATGACACCGATGAGGCCGGAGGCGGAGGGGATTTTCTTCCCGATGGCCGTGGCAACAAGAATGACGGCTACGCTGATCAGCGTTTTAATCAGAATCTGCATTTCATTCCTTCCTGCCCGACGAACGAGGAATTTAAAAATTCTTCTCTCTTAAAAAACATATTGAAAACGGGAAAAAACCATATCTTCCTTATCCAGGTTCACACCGTTGACGGTGATCTGGTCTTCAAACCAGGTATGAGAATAATTGATCTGAAAACGGACATGCTTATTCCAATACCAATTGAGCCCTAAGGTGGCGATCTGGGCCCGGTCCGTCCCCACGGCCAATCCTTTATTGAGCAGATCGGAATCGGTTTCAATAAACTGGTAACGGCCTAAAGCCTGGAAGGCCCCCCAGCCTCCTTTGGCCGGATCAAAATCGCGCCTGGGCTTTATGGAGGAATTTTGCGGCCAGTCCTCTCCGGTCAAAACATAACCGGCGGTTAAGTATCCGCCCCGGAGATCGAGCTTGGCCCGGGCCGTATCTTTGTTAATCCGGTCGAATTGTCCTTGCAAATATTCCGCCTTTAACCCGAAGGGACCGACTCCATAGTCCAGCTCCAGGCCCCAGCGGGTCAGGCGGCCGTCCTGATTTACCCCGGATTGAATGTCAAGAAAGGTAGATGTCCCCTCGGTTTTGAGATCAAAACCGCTTAAGTCCTGCTTGTTGTCTCCGGTGCTGAAGGAGCCTCCGAAATTAAATTTTTTTAAAGCCGGTAAGGAGGCAGTGTGAATAAAGGGGGAAAAGGATAGACGAACGGTGAAATCCTTATCATCGACCACAGCCTCCCGGTTGCGTCCCTGGCCGTTAAAAAATCCCAGGCCGTATTCCAGCCGGTTATCAAGAACCTTGCCCAAGAACATGATGCCGATATCTGTCTGGGGGGAAAGGGTGTTGACGATCAGTGCCCGCTCCATAAAATCGAGCCACAAGATGGAGTAGTTGGCTTCTAAGCTGAAGGGCTCAAAGACCTGACCGGCCCGGACCCGGAAGGAAGGGTATTTCCGATATTCCAACCAGCCTTCCTGCAGGACGCCGGTTCCGACGAAGGTGGCGTAGAGACGGTAGGCCCAGTCGTTTTCCAGGACCCCCCGGATATCCAAACGGGCATTGCGGATAAGAAAGGTATTGCTTTTATGTTGATCGCTATCCAAAAACCAGCGGACGTCGCCCTGGAGCCAGCCGCCGATCCGCAACTGGTCGTCCTTTCCCTTTAAATAAAATCCTTCATCATAAACGGTCATGGCTTCTTTGTCGGCCGGGGTTTCCTTGGCCTCAGTTAAGCGGTAATCCGACATTATATCCCGAATCAAGGCATGGTGCTCGGGCTGATTAATGACATTCTGGACCTTGGCCTCGACGGCCTCGTTTTGCCTTTTGAGTTCGGTTTTTACCTGATTCAGTTCCTTTTCATACCCCTCGAGCAATCGTTTTTGTTCCTGGATGATCCCCTCCAGTTTTTCGACGCGCTGACTCAAGTCCTTGTCCGGTCCCTGGGCCAGTGCCCAAAGGGGGCATTGAAAAAATAAAAAAGTCGAAATTAAATAAAGTCTTAGAGCCAATCTTTTCGGAATATCTTTTTTCATAAGGAATGCCTCTTTAATCAATTTATGAATCAAGCATTTTTTGAGGAAGCTTAGATTTCACCTTCTTTCTGCAACTATAATCGGCCGAGTAAGTGGAGATAGTAGGTAGTGGCCAAGGCGGCTGAGAATGAAAAAAATAATGTGATTTGTAGAGCGTCCTTGGGCAACTATCTTTTTAAGATTTTTAAACTATATTCTACGAAGTGGAATAATAGAAAGAATGTATTTTCAGGTCGTAAAGTATGTATTTTCCGGGGCTCTTAGGTCTGAATAGGAAATCAGTCCGGGGACTTTATACCCGCTACTGGCAAGGCTTGAAGTGCTTGGCTGGCTTGATTGCAAAACTGATCCTGATGGCGGACTTCGGGCAAAAAAGGAGTACGTTTTGACCCGCAAAGGCAAAAAGGCGCTTTCTTTCCTGAAAAATCAGATTGAAGAACTCCACGGCGAGGTGGTTGTGGGCGAAGGCAAAGAGGGACCGCTCCATGGACTATGAGTTCATGACAAGACATCCCTTTAAACAATAAAAGTGATAGGAATATCTATGGACTTTTTTATCGTTGCCTTAGCCGCGGTTTTCGTCTCAGGCCTGACGCTTTTCTCGGGCTTCGGTCTGGGTACACTCCTCATGCCTGTCTTTGCTCTATTCTTCCCGGTAGAGGTTGCCATCGCCTCCACTGCGATTGTCCACAGCGCGAATAGCATCTTCAAAATCAGTCTGGTTGGGAAAAAAGCAGACAAAACACTGGTTATTCTTTTCGGCCTCCCTGCCATTATCGCTGCCTTCGCCGGTGCCGTCACACTGGGTTTTGTATCACACTTTGGAGAGATCGCCAGGTACCCCATAGGATCACGGACAGCGGTGATTACTCCCATCAAGCTCATCATGGGGGTGCTGATGCTTATTTTTTCTTTTTTCGAGCTATTACCAGGATTGCGAGAACTGAAATTCGACAGGAAATACTTGTTGATAGGTGGTATCCTATCTGGATTTTTCGGGGGTTTCTCCGGGCATCAAGGCGCTCTTCGCTCGGCTTTCCTCGCTAAAACGGGAGTCTCAACCCAGGCCTTTGTGGGAACAAATGCCGTTATCAGCTTCTTGGTGGATATAGCGCGAATCGCAACTTACGCGGGCACCTTCCTGGTGGCAAAGACAACCAGCCCTCTCGGCCCCAACCAATGGCCGCTGGTTTTTACCGGCGTTCTTGCAGCCTTCACCGGCGTTATGATCGGTAAGCAATTCCTGCACCAGATTACCATGAAGGTGGTTCAGAACCTGACCGGCCTTCTTTTACTGGGAATCGCCTTGGCTCTGGGTACAGGAATCGTCTGAATCAATTTTTATGATAAGTTACCAGGTGATATAAGGGCTGTTGATCAATCCGCCGAAGAGCAGAAACAGTCCCACGGCCATGGCGGCAAAGCCGATGAGATAAAAGACGATCTGCCGGGCCGGAACGGCCTCGGAAACCGTCAAGGTCTGGAGGACCCCTTTGCTTTCCAGTCGGCTGATCCAGGCCGGTTTTTCATGGCGGGCGGCGGTCAGATCGGCGCTTCCTTCGAAGATGGTCCGATCCATGGGAAAATTATGGCGGCGTAAGTGGCCGATAAAAAAATGGATAATAAAGACATGGCCCATGGCCAGGATGGCCTCGATCCGGTGGATCCAAAATAGAACGTTCAGAGTCCATCCCGGTAAAAGACGACTGGCGGCCAGGGGATAGGCCATTAGCAGCCCGCTGCCACCCAAAATGACCATCCCCCAAAAGACGGCCCAATAATCGAATTTTTCCCAATAGCCCCAACGGTCGAACTCCGGGGCCCGGGACAGGCCCAGGAACCAGCCTATATGTTGAAAAAACTGACTCAGATCCGCCCAGCGGGGGAGCAGGGAATCGGGGCTGTCCAAAAGCTTATGCAAGTTTTTCCAGTCGATAGCGAAAGAAAGATAAATTAGGTGCCCGAGAAACAGGAGTAATAGAAAAATTCCTATCCAGATATGGATGGTCAGGGCCTTTTCATAACCGCCGAAACAGGCGGCCAAAAATTGACCCCATCCGGTTTCAATATACATACGGGACAGGCCCGTTGCCCCCTGGATCAAAAAAAACAACAGGAGAAGGAAATGGAAAAGACGCTGGGGCGGGGTGAAACGTTTAATCCTCATTCTTGGCGGTTGTCCGGCCATTTTTTTTCTCCCTGCTTAAAAACTCCCGCAAACCCCAGAGAAGGGCATGGGGGAGGAACAAGGCAAAGGTTCCAATGGCAATGATCGTCATCAGCCAAAATACATAAAAAAGGGCCGGAAAGGTCCGGCCGGTCTTGGACGCCGCCGGATTGGGGGCATGGACGACATAAGTGGCAAAAGAGGCGCTGGCCCCTTCATGGCATTTGGCACAGACATAGGCGTGGCGGCGGATGGGATTCATGGGGGAAGCATAATAGGAGAGGCCGGCTATCGGCTCCCCTCCGTGGCATTGGCGACAGGTGATTTTGGCCCGGACGGTGTGGAGGTCTCTGGTTTGTTCTTTGTGGCATTCCAGGCAACTGCGCTGTTCATAAAAAGGAATACCCCAATGGGAATCGGAAGAGTAAGTCCGATGTTGAACCCGTTCCGGGCTGGGGCTGAAGCGGACGAGTCCCTTCCGTCGTTCGGGAACTTGTACATAGGGCCGAAAAGAACGGGGTTTGACTTCATATTCTTCATAATAGCCGGTGCTCAATTCCCGTTCCCGGTAGCGGGCAATAGGAGAGGAAACCTCCTCCTGGGCCTGCGAAAAGCCGGGAAAGGCCAACCAGCAGAAACAGAAAAGAACTAAAATTCTTGTCAACTTCATGGAATTCCCCGGAAGAGATGACCTGGAGGTCGTCATTGATCGATTTTTATATCAGCTTCGTGAATTATTTTTTCACCTGAACCTTTCCTATGCTTTCGATCATCTTCCCCTGCGGTTTGGGCAGTTGGGACATGGCGTCAAATTGTTTTTGCAGGGCAGCCAGATCGGCGTCCTTATGTTTATGGCAGGTCTGGCAGGAATTGGGGATCTGCGGATTCTTCAGGGTGTCCCTGGGTAACAACGTTACGAAGACATGGCTGTGGAGATCCCCTGATTCAGCGCTTTTGGCTATTCGAGGCATATGGCAGCCGACACAATTGGCAAAAGAGTGTATGGAATGCCCCAAATTATTATTGACCGTCGGGTGGCAGCTTAAGCATTGCTTGGAACCGGATTCCTTGGTCTGCGACCGGGTCGAGGGGACCCCCAATTGGTGGACAAAGTGACAGGAGGTGCAGTTGACTCCCTCGGTGTGGTGTTTGGATTGCCGCCAATCAATATATTGTTGATGATGCCCCTTGGAAAATTCATTGGCATAGACGTCATTGACATTTCCGGCGGCAAAGGAAATAGAACGGAAATAGGTTTCCAGGGCTTTCCCCGGCTGGTAGCCCAAAGGCCATTCCACGGTTTTGTCCATAGTCGATTTTCCCCGGTTGTGGCAGGACCCGCAGATCTGGACGGAAACGCCTGATGGCAGTTTGGAAGGATTGACGATGGTCATCCGTTTTTCAAAAACGGCGGTCTTGGGCAGGGCGTAATGATTGTCCGGTGTCGATATTGTACTGGATGGGTGAAATATAAAGCATTCCCCCCTTTTCAACCAGATAGCGCTGTTTCCATTGATTGCCGATGGTATATTTGATCTCTTCGATTTTTGGAATATAGATTTTATCCGGGGGTACCTTCAGATCCTTGGCTATCTTCTCAAAATCGGCCCGGATGATCGCCGGATTGATATCAGTCACAAAGGCATCGGCATTTTTGGAGGTATCCTGGAGCATACGGCTGTGCAGGGTGGCTTTCCAGGAATCATAGTGCTCCAGATGACACATTTTACATTTTTCAGCGCAGATGTAGGACTTCGGCTGGGCTGTTATTTTTTTGAGGTTGACCTTTTCCCCGGAACCGCAGGCCGCTAAAAAGGGCAGCGAAGCCCCCACTATTACCATTTTTACCCACGTTACCCATCCAGAGCATTTCATGGTTCTCCCCCTTTATTCAGGTTAAAAAAGGATAAACATACTTGCCCAGATAACCGGCCTAGATAGAGTGAAAATCAATTTCCTCTTTTTACTTAAAAAAATTAGTTTAATTATTTCTCGAAGTCAATACAGTAAAACCTGTATTTCTCCTCAATAGGAAAGAACAGGGGGCCACTTTTTTAACAAAGGGTGGCTAACCCAACCCATTGAAATCTCAAAGGCGCCTTCATGAAGCTCAGCCGAAAATGAGAAAAAATCCGGCGATGATAAGACCGCTGATTACAAAGGCACCCACAATATAGCTGTTCAATTTATCGGCACTGATTTTTATGCCCTGACCACCATTCGCTTTGGCTAAGACTAACCCCAGGACGACAAAGAGGATAAGGAACAAGAGGGTATGGGTAATCCAGTGATGGGGCGTAGCTGCCTTCATCCAAGCCAGAACAGTTTTTTCATTGGTTTCTTTTATGACTACCAGCAAGGCGCTGAATAAGCTGGTGATAGCGAAGGACAAACCAAAAGACCGGCCATACTTTCCAATTTCTATGTTATCCATAGTTTTACCTCATCTCCTTATTATTTGGGGAGTAAAGCAACCCGGACACCCATGGCTATGATGGCCCCGGCACCTTCCATGGCCACCGTGGTCAGGACCACCAGACCCGTAGCCCAGAGCGCAATCTTACGGGCACCTTTGTTAGCCGCCAGACTGCGATAAGCGATTATCGGAAGAAAAGTGGCCAGGAAGAGGAGCATCATAACCACGTGCTCTTTCGTTTCCATGAAAAACTTATGGGCAAAGGGCCAGGGTCCTTTAAGGATGAACGCCTTATCGACAGAATAATGGACCACATAAAAATAACCCCCCAACAAGTAGGTCAACCACATCAGGCCGGCAATGATAAAACTCAAGGTCCTTATCCTGCCCTGGTTTTCTTCTTTGGCATTCAGCACGTCTACGAAAAACCAGATGCTCGCCAGACCCAAGAGGGAACCTAAAACGGCATGTACCATTAAAGTGAAGTAAGTCATCGTTCCTCCTTTCTACTTCGATTACGACGTTTATTTAGGATTCTTTCTCTACTGTCGATCGCAATCTTACCTGAAATTAAATGCTGTTATTGTCTCTTCTTTATATTGGAGAAGATGTTAGACCAGAGCGATGGCTAAAAAGCATGATTTTATTCCCCTCTCGGTCTTGGCCTGATTGTTAAGATTAGTCAGTACCAAGGACGTTTTGAGCCTCTCTTTTTTGATAGGCCATTCCTTCTTTTGTAGTGACAGATAATATAATCATTTTTCACAATTAATACAATAAAGATTGTATTTTTTAAAATAAATACCTGATTTTTGCTTATGGGGTTGATGATTCCAAGATTTCATGATTCGAGGATCCGAAAACGGTTGGCCCGAGGTGATCCGGGATGAATCAGGTTGTGCCCTCGAAGGGCATCGAATCGTTATTGCTTTTTGGGAATTGACTTTAATTTTCTGTTATGCCTAATATTAGTGGGGTTCGAGGATTCCAGGATTCCTGGGTTCAAGGATTTAAATTTCCATACCTTTCCCTCCTCCCTGTGGTTCCATTCAGGGCATGAAGGCTAAATACAAAAATAGGGTTCGATCCCGTTAATAGCGGGGCAGGCTTCAAGGGTTCTAGAACTTCTGGTTAAGGACCGGGGGCAGGCAGGAGGCGTAAGGTTATCTTTGAACCTTGAACTTGAACCTTTTATTTTGGATTCTTTAGAGTAAAAAAAAGATCAAAAATGGGGGAAAAATGGATGAATTTGTCGACCTGAGAAGCGATACCGTCACTAAACCGACACCTGGTATGCGAAAAGCGATGTTTGAAGCCGAAGTGGGTGATGATGTTTTCGGGGAAGATCCTACGATCAATGCCCTGCAGGAAAAAGTGGCCCGGATCTTGGGTAAAGAAAAGGCTGTTTTTGTGCCCTCCGGGACAATGGCCAATCAGTTATCGATCAAGGCCCACACTCAGCCCGGAGACGAAGTCGTCCTCGAGGAAAACTCCCATGCCTTTTATTATGAAGGCGGGGCCGGAGCTGTTTTGTCCGGTGTCCAGTTTTTCTGTCTTTCGGGCAAACGAGGTCTCCTGGAGTCTTCACAGGTCGAAGAATCCATCCGGCCCTTGGACGTTCACTTTCCGGTGACCCGACTGATCTGTCTTGAGAACACCCATAACCGGGGGGGAGGAACCGTTTATCCGATTAAAACCCTGTCCGAAATTTATAAACTGGCCAAAGCCAGGGGTCTTCTGGTCCACATGGACGGGGCCAGACTTTGGAACGCGTCGGCAGCCTCGGTAATTAAACCGGAGGAATATGCCCAATGGACGGATTCGGTTTCGGTTTGCCTTTCCAAGGGATTGGGCGCCCCGGTCGGATCCCTGGTAGCCGGTTCCGTACCGTTCATCGATCGTGTCCATCGGTTTCGAAAAATGTTCGGCGGCGGGATGCGGCAGGCCGGAATTCTGGCCGCAGCCGGGATCTACGCCCTGGACCATCATCTGGAAAAGCTGAAGGCAACCCATGATCAGGCTAAACGCCTGGCTTGTTTTCTCTCCGGGTTGAAGGGAGTCTCCATCGATCCCGCGGAGGTAGAGACGAATATCGTCATTTTCGATGTCTCTAAAAGCCCAAAAAAACCGGTTCAAATAGCCGGGGAACTGAGGACCAGGGGGGTGTTGATCCTTCCTATGGGCAAGACCTCGATTCGCCTGGTGACCCATATTGACATCTCCGACGCCGGTATTGAACAGGCCATGGAAGCCTTCGGGCAGGTCTTCTCCTGATCGGTTGAATGGTTACTTTTTAAGTTTATGGTTAAAGGCAATAATAAGTGTTATCCCCCTCCCCCTCCCCCTCCCCCTCTCCCGCAAGGGGAGAGGGGTCTCTTTTTTCCCCTCCCTTGATCCGGTCGGCTTTGCCGACCTTTTGAAGAGCTCGACGGAGTCGAGCGGAGGGAGGGGATGAAGGGGAGGGCGGAGGATGATAAGTTATTTAAGTCGTTCTTTATAGAGAAAGAGACCTTTGAAAAATGTTCAATTTTGGCCAAGATCAAGAAAGGCGAAAATTTGAGCCGCAGGAATATAGGGAATATTTCGAGGATTGAAATTTGAGCCTGACACAGAGATCGGACGAAAGGGGGGCATTTTTTCAAAAGTCTCACAAGGAGGAAGGTAATGAGTAAGCAGCAAGCCCTGAATGAGCTTAAGAGACGCAAGGAAGTGACCCAGGCCTTAGGCGGACCGAAAGCCATTGAAAGGCACAGAAAAAGAGGCCATCTGACCGCCAGGGAGCGGCTGGATAAACTGTTGGATGAGGGATCCTGGCGGGAAATAGGAGAACTGGAGCAGTTTATCGGACCGGATGGCAATGAATATCATGTCAACAAAATTCACGGATACGGCAAGATAGACGGTCGGATCGTTATCGTCCAAACCGATGACAGCACCATCCTGGCCGGAACGGGAGGACGTGGCGTTTCAGGTCTGATGAGGAAGAAAGGGCTTCATGATGATCTGCTGCCGGAAAGAAACTTCCCTTATATCCGGCTGGGTGAGAGCGGAGGCGTCCATCTGCAAAGCGTCATGGGATCCACCGGCGTGCTGGCTGTAACCTACCCGGCCACGAGGCTGCTCTATCCCCGGCGTGTACCAAGGATCACCGCTATTATGGGTTTATGTTTTGGCGACCCGACCTGCCAGGCCTCCATATCCGACTTTGTGGTCCAGGTGAAAGGGACCTGAATGGCGGTTTCCGGTCCGCGTGTTCTGGAAGTGGCCTTGAGTGAAAAAATCACTCCCGAAGAACTGGGCGGCTGGAAACTGCACGCGGAAGTAACCGGGCTGGTGGATGCCTTTGCCGAAGACGATGACCACTGCCTGAAGATCATCCGGGAATATCTATCCTACATGCCCTCCCATGGCCATGAGGAACCTCCTTAAATTCCATCAGCAGATCCTCCGGACCGTAAAACTGAAAAATTGATGAATATTATTCCCGAGGTGTCC
>JACQYK010000176.1 GCA_016208255.1 Deltaproteobacteria bacterium
CAGTAATGTCCGGTTAAGTTTTTGCAAATAGGGCCTGTGGGAAAACTTGATGGTCCTCTGAAGAAAGAGATTGAGAAGTTTCCTCCATGGCCAAGGTTTCATTTTTGATTTTGATTCGTAATTCTCGAACCCTATGGATACTGACTTTTTCACGGTATTGGTCGTGGCAATAAGTGGCCAATAATATATAAGTAATCAGGCCGCCCAGGATTTGGACCATTAATCCGTGTTGGCTCCTGGCAATGAGATGGTACACTTTAAGATGGCGTTTCCACCATCCAAAGAAGGTTTCAATGGTCCAACGGAGTTTATAGGCGAAAGCAATTTGATCGGCTGTAAGATCAAAACGATCGGTAGCCACCCAGTAGTCGACGGAATCAACTCGGTACCCAACTACTCGAAGGGGTTTCTGGGTCTGGTTTACTCCCGGGGTGCCCAGTAAGACGATGGCATCGTAGAAAACCAAGCTGCCGGAGTTAACTGCCTGGTTTTGAATCAACGTTTTTGTCGTCTTGACTTTGATACGACAGATAAAATGTTTTTGATCTTCTTGCCATTGATCAAAATTTTTATGGCATTGGTAGTAGCGATCCATGACACCGGTTTGGCCCGGGGAAAGGATCTGAGCTACAAAGGGACGTTCATCGCCTTTTCCATCGGTGAGGAATATTTTGGAAGGGACTGAACGGTGAGGATCAAATCCGATATGGACTTTGGCCTTTTTGGAGCCCTGACGATAGTCGGCCCAATACATGGAAAGGACCGCATCAATCAAAGAGCCGTCTATAACACAAAGGTCTCCCAGTTGGCTATATTCTTTCGGAAGTACTGACGAGGCTTCGGCGTAAAGAGCTTCAAAAACTTGAAGTAACTGTTCGAGCCCTCTGGAATTGATCGCTTCGAAGAAGCTGCTCTTTTTAATGCCATCTTGAGGGGCAATGTTATCTCGTGCAAATTCATCTTCCTCTAAAACTTGCAAGAGATGTCTGCCAGAGGAATGTTCTTCGAGATGAAAGTAAATTAAGGCATTGAGCTGATCTTCAAAAGTCATTTGCAAATCTCTATTCCCTCGGGCTAAAAGGGGAGTAATTTTCTTTAAGATCTTTCTAAGTGGTTTGGTTAACTGATGGAATGACCGTGCTTTCTTTTTCCGGCGCTGGGGCTCCATGGTGTAAGGCATGACTTGTAAATACCTCCGTAATTTCAAGTATTTACAAAAAATCGGCCCGCTAACTAACGGAAATGTCAAGCAAAAAATGACATCGTCGTAACTTTTTCATCCTTTTTTCATTGTATTTGCAAGCTCGTAAATTATATGCAAACTTCTATCCGGACAACGCTGATTTAACCTCAAAATATTTTAGCTTGGGGTCGTTTTTTACGACGGGTATTTGGGGACCGATGAGTTCGGCAATGTCGACCTCACCGGCCTGGAGCATGGCCAGGCGAGTGGCATGTTCGGGCACATAGACGACCTTGAGCGACTTGATCTCCGGGGCCTTGCGATGATGCTCTTTAAGGGCTTCCACCTGGAAATACTGGTCCTGTTTATAATCCGCCCACTTGAAGGGCCCGGATCCGATGGGGTGCTTGGCAAACTCCTCATCGCCGACCTTCTCGCGATATTTCTTGGGCATGATCGGACCGCTCCACCAGAAACGCTTCCACAGATCGGGAGCGGGTTTGTTGAGATTAAACCTGACCTTAAAGGGGGAGAGAACCTGAACATTCTTGATTTGTTTAATATAATCATTGGCCAGAACGTGTCGATATTTCTTGTTCATAATCATCTCAAAACTGAACTTTACGTCCTCAGCGGTAAGTGAGTCGCCGTTATGGAATTTAATCCCTTCTTTGATATCAATATCGATATGACTCCAATCGGGGGCTATCTTCCATGATTTGGCAACGGAAGGCAGGAGTGAAAGGTCCTCTCCGTAATCAACCAGACCCTCGAAGACCGTCGTTGAAAGCATCGGTCCCTGACCGGCAACATGGGTAATGGGATCGCCCCCTTTGTTATAAAAGATGGAATAGATGTTAGCATACACCACTTGCCCTTTTTGCTCAGCCTGACCGACAAAAGGCACCATCACAAAAAGAAAGACTATCAATAAGCCCAAAACCTGTTTGATCTTCTTTTCTTTCATGGTAATTCTCCTCTCAAAGAAAACAGTCCTGCTTAAAATGGGAATCAATAGGAATTAACCCGTTTATTTTATCAGCTTGTTGGCTTTAATCACCTCCTTCACCCTTAACGACTTTTTTCCCTCGATCATCCCTTTACCTCCTCCCCTCCTCTCTTTGATTTTTTTCCAAGAGATCGACCCCCTCAGACATGGATCACTTTTACCACCTCTTTATTTGATGGTGCCAGAGACTAATGAAATCCCTTTCTGCTCGGTTCAGGTCGAGCGGAAAGGGAGACTTCAGGGCCGAAATATAGAATTCAACCTTTTCAGGAGGCGGTCGGTTTCCCCCACGATGCGCTCGATCAGCTCGCGGCAGGTGGGAAGATCTTTTATCAATCCCGCACCCTGGCCGGCGGTGATCGAATTGGATTCCAGGTTACCGTGGATAAACGCATCGACGGTCCTGTTGCTCTGAACATTACGGTCCGAATTGCCGGGACTCCTCAAGGCCTCATAGGAGAAGCTTCCTCCCCTTTCGACCAGGATTTGACGAACATAATCCGTAAGCAGAATTCTCACCGAACCCCTTCTCTCCTCCACAAATCCACGGTTTCCTCTGGCGGCCTCCCGGGTTTGGGCCGGGTTTCCGTGCTTAACGGCTATGGTACTGGTGTCGGCGGCGGCCAAGATCGCCTGTTTCACCTTCGGGTGCGCCGGGCACTCCTGGGTGGCTATGAATCGGGTCCCCAGGTAAACGCCTTCGGCGCCCAGGGAAAGAGCACCCATAAACCCCCGGGCATCGGTGACTCCTCCCCCGGCGATAATGGGGATATCGACCGCATCAGCGACCTGGGGAACCAGGCAGAAGGTGGTGATCTGGTCGAAGCCGCTGTGCCCCCCGCCTTCCGTTCCGGAAACCACAACGGCATCAACACCGGCTTCTTCGGCTTTCAAAGCGTGTCTCACGGTAGAGCAGACGTGAATTACCTTGATCCCCGCTTTCTTGAGAAGAGGTGTATAAACAGCCGGACTCCCCTGGGAGACGATGGCCACCGGGATCCGCTCCTCAAGTCCGACTTCCAGGCACTTGTCGCTGAAGTCCCGGTCCCAACCCGTGACCCCCACGACGAAATTGACAGCGAAGGGCCGGCCGGTCAATTCCCGGCATTTTCGGATTTGCTCCCTGAGCCGTTCTCCTGTTTCCTGGACATCGGTGGTCACTGTTTTAAACCCGGCATTCGGGCCGATGGTGCCCAGGCCTCCGGCCTCGGAGACGGCCGCCGCCAGCTCAGCATCGGTGATCCAGGCCATGGGCGCCAGCACGATGGGATAGAGGATCCCTAATATCTCAGTGATTCTGGTTTTCATGCGGATAGATCCTTTCCTCCTCACTTTCCTTTGAATATCGGTTCCCTTTTCTCCTGAAAGGCTTTAGCCCCCTCCTTAAAATCTTCGCTGTCGAATTGCGGCTGGACAAATTTCTTATAGTCTCTCTCCGCCCGGGCGACCGGGGTGTCCATGATTTTGTACATTCCGTATTTGACGATTCTCAGACTTAAGGGGGCCAGTTTTTTCAACCGTTCGGCCCATTCTTTGGCCGTATCTATAAGCTCCGGTCCGGAGACAACCTTGTTAATCAAACCGGCTTGATAGGCTTTTTGGGCGTCAAACCAGGCGCCCAACAAATAAAATTCCATGCTTTGTTTGAAGGTCATATAGGGATGATATTCGATGATCCCCCCACCCGGCCGGCCCTTCCTTCAGGGAAGCCGAATTGGGCCTCTTCGGCAGCGATGGTTAAATCGCACCCCCGAATGGCCAGGCTGGAACCGGCACCCATAGCCAATCCCTGAACGGCACCGATGATAGGTTTTAAAACTTGAAAGCCGTTTGCCGGAAAACACCTGCGAACGGTACCCGGTTCCAACGCGCCCGGGGTTATATCGGCACCGGCGCAAAAGGCCCTTCCGGCCCCACCAAGGATGGCCACCCTGGCCTCGGGGTCCTCTTCGAATCGGTCCCAGGTTTTGTTAAGCTCAGCCACCATCTCGTTGTTCAGGGCGTTCAGTTTATCAGGGCGGTTCATGGTGATATAGGCAATCTGATCCTTTACCTCATATAGAACCACTTCGGCCATATTTTATTCCTCCACTAAAAACCCTACTCCAAAATCTGGAGAATTTTTTCTAAGCCGGCCAGGGGATTTCCCCCAGGCCCATTCGACATAAATCGGTGATGAATATCTTCGGGAGGCCGGCCTTTGAAGTGGCCCGGCGCATTACGGCGTCACAGATCGGGCATATGGTTACCAAAGCCTCGGCCCCGGCATCCAAGGCATCCTGGACATTCTTGGTCTGCATATCCACAGCCAGGTCTTTGTTGACGCCGATAGCTGGGCCGCTGCAGCACAAGGCATTCAGGCCGTCATACTGCCTGGAAACATGCTCCGCACCGATCAGGTCGAAGACTTCATCCAACCAGATATCCTGCTCCCTTATCCAGCTCACAGCACAATTGGGTTGGTAGGCTACCTTTTTATTCAACAGGCTAATGTCTTTTTGATTTTTTTTCAGATAATCCCTCAGGTATTCGAACAGATGATAATACTTGAAAGGGACCGGTATTCCAAGTTCTTTGGCTTTCACATGGGCCAGGACATATCCCTCATTATGAAGATAGACGATCTCCTTGCCCAAATCCGCAAATTTTTCAATCACCTGGCGGCCAAAACGTCCGGCGAAACTCTCTCCCCCCATGTGGACCATTCCGACCAGGGACATGTATTCCCCCCCTCGTACCACGGTCAGGCCTTTGAACAGCCCACTTTCCAGTGTCCCTTCGGGAAATTGCTTGAATTCAAAGCCATCAAAAGAAAGCGCCGGCTTATCTGGATCTCCTTCTATCACCTGACTATCCGCTTGGCCTTCCTCAAACCTCTTGGCCCGGTCGGTTATCATCGGTTTGGCATTGATAATCAGGGGACTGGTCCCAATCTTCTCCTGCATCTTGAAGATCAGGTTGGCCGGGTCCGCGCCGGTGGGACAATTGTCAAAACAGGTGTTGCAGGTAATACAGCTGTTCAGGATATCCGCCGCTTTCCCCTCCATGAGCAGCTTTATTTCGCTTACCGCCCTATCTTTGTCATAATCAACATAGCGACATTTCACCAGGCAATCACCACACAAATCACATTTGGCCGCATTCCACATTTTCCACCTCCGTTAGATTTACGATTTTTGATTAGAATTTATCTTTCGACTCGACTCGGGGTTATAGCCGATCAGTCCCGAAATCTTATTGGCATATTGGATAAGCAGTTCATTAAATTGAAGCAGGTTTTTTTTTCGAAAACGATCTACCGGAGCGGCGATACTTAATCCTGCAAATATTTTGTTTTGACTGTTAAAAATCGGTGCGGAGATCGCCATCCCCCCCTGACCGAGTTCCTGGCTGCTAAGGGCATAACCGCGCTCCCTGATTTCCTGCAGAGATTTCCGCAGCTCAACCGGGTCAGTAATAGTGTGTTCCGTAAAACGCTTCAGTCCCTGAGCGATGATTTTTTCCTGTTCTTCGGTCGACAGAAAGGCCATTAAAACCCGGCCAGTGGCCGAAGCATGGACCGGAAAGATATCGCCGCGTTCGATGATATATCGGACGGAGTTTTTGCAGTCGATTTTTTCGATACAGATGGCTTCTTGACCGACCAGTCCGGTTAAGTAAACCGTTTCCTGGACTTCATCTCTCAGTTTTTGCATTAAGGGTTTGGCAATCAGCTGGATGTCAATATCCTTGGCGGCGATGGTCCCGAGCTTGATCATTAAAGGGCCTAGCGAGAACTGATTAGATTGGGAATCATAATTAAGCGCGGCCTGGACGGTCAAGGTCTGAAGGTAGCGGTAAAGGGTGCTCAATGGAATATTGGTAATTTGACCGATCTGGGTCACATTCAAGCAGGAACTTTGAGGGGTCGTAAAGGCCGAGAGGATCTCAAAGCACTTCTGGATGGATTTTATATCTTTGGTAGCCATTTTTATGATTCTTACAAGATCAGAAAAAATTCTTAAAAATATGGTAATAAAATTCTATATGCCATCCCCCTTTTGTCAATAGAACAAATGAGAACAGGGAGGGAATATGGGCGTAATGGAAAGATGGAAATCAGGGACCGTCCCGATTTGGGAGAGAGAGACCAAGTTGGGTCAGGTATTCCAAAAATTTTCGGCCCAGTTCTTCAGGGCTTCCCTCAAAACACTCCTTATTCTTTTCCGCCAGGCCCCCCGACATGATCTGCCACATCCGATCCTCGGCTGAGAGAGTGGTATCGGGTGTAAAAATTTTTTTAGGTCTCGGCTTGGGTTTTTTCATGTTCAGCAGTTCCACCCTGGCCTGTCCCGGGGTATCTTCGGGAGTAAGGTTCAACTCTATTTCCTTTTTTCTACGGATTTCAGCCTCCTGGGCGCATAGAAGGCCGGGCAGGGTGGCGTATCGCGGTTCATTCAGGCTTTCCTCCAGAGTGAGCAGGGCCGGAAGAGGCAGCACGCTTCTTTCCCTGTAGCCCCCTTCCAATTTTTTCTCCAAGACCAGTTCCTTCTTCTCCATAAGCAGATCAAGTTTGGTTACCCGGGAAACGATCGGCAGGTTCAGCCGATCTGCCATCACGTATCCGGTCTGACCTCCAAAGTTGTCCATTGATCCGTGTCCGCAGAGGATGAGGTCTATGTTCATTGTACGACACCAAGCCGCCAGGAGCACAGCCATTGAATAGCCGTCCACATTATTAATGGTGGATTCAATAAGAGTGGCTTCATCAGCTCCGCGGGATAAACAATGCCTTATTAAATTTTCTGCGGCAGGAGAGGACAGGGCGACCAGAAAGACCTTGCCCGAGCCATTTTTCTCTTTCAAGCTCACCGCCGCTTCGACGGCGACCAGATCGGAAGGGTGAACCGTATAAATAAGATCTTCAGGGTCGATCCGGCCGTCGTCGAAACTGATGATATTCGGATCTGGAAAAAAATGGAGGCAGACAACGATATTCATGGCATTTTCGCCCCCAGCTCCTTTCTGGCCTGTTTGGCTTCTTCGGATCGAAGCCAGGAGATATAATCCGGACGCTTCCGGGCACGGAAAATCGGATTGCTGAACAGATCGGCCCAGAAGGAAAAGGGTTTTAAGGTTTTTTCAAACTCTGGATTAAAGGAAGCCCACTTTCGGGCATGCTCTTCCGACCGGAAGAGGTTCATGCCCGCTCAACGATAGGGCCTGGTCTCGAGCGTTCCCCCTATTTCGCTGTAGGTGTAACCGACAATAGTCTCAGGCTGGACGGAGAGGATGTCCTCGTCTTTCATTTCGACCACAATAGGTTCTCCGCAGTCAAGACAAAGGGCATCAAGCCGTACCTTTTTGCCGGGGAAGAGCCAGCGGACCGCCAGCGCTTCGAAACCTCACTGGGCGAACCATTTTTGCTCCCCTGCAATCGTCATCCGGTACTGAGTGGGCTGGTTATTGAAGGGCGGGAAAGAAGCGATCCAGTCCGTCTGGGGGTGGACCCAACCGGGCACTCCGGCAGTCATCAGGTCATGTACCAATTGACGTCCTTCTTCCATGCCGATTCCCAGGTCCCTGGCCAGTTCGGTATGGTGGGGGGCCTGGCCGGTGTTTATGAAACGTTGCATGATGTTGTAAAAAGCCCGATCCAGTAAAGCTAGTTCTGCCATGGTCACATCCTCCTTTGTCTTGATTAGATTCTAACAGCTATCCTATCAAAATCTCAAATGGTCTGCTTTGGGGTTGGTCGAGTGGAGTAATGGAATATTGTAGTATTGGGGAACTGAGTTTTCACCCATCATTCCATTACTCCAATACTCCATCACTCCAGCACTCCCCGTCTCACCCATACCTCCAACTTACTCCGTATCCTCCTCGTGGATAACTCCATTCAATGGCCTTATTTACGCAGACGATACGGCAGGCCCCGCATTCCAGGCATCCCTGCCAGGAAAAGACGATCTCTCCCTGTTTTAAGACATAGTTCTTCACCGGGCAGACGTAAAGACAGGGCTGATCCGGGCAGGTCCGGCATAGGTCCTTGTCGATCTTAATATGGGGGGTGAGATCAACCCGGAATCGCACCCGGGTTAATTTTTCCTCTAAGTCCATATAAGAGCCCTTACTCCCTGGATGACATCTTTTATCATTTGACTTCTGCCTACCTTTCCCTTGGCCACCTCCCGAACCACGGACCGGAAATTTTTTCTCGGCTGCCCGTTTACCCGGTAGATCCGGCTGGCGATTTCGCAGGCCAGGTCGGGGTAGAGTTGGAACAATCTGGGGTTGGAAAGGAAACCGGGGACACGGCGGAAGGTCTTGAGGTCTTTGAGCACAAAGTCATTTTCCAGCAGTGCCTGATAGTCGGCCAATTGTCTTTCGGAAAAATCGCCTTTCTCCCTGGCCCTGATGACGGTCTGGGCCGCCGCCAAGCCGGAGGCGATAGCGAAATTCATCCCTTCCAGGGTAAGGCCGGTTGAATTGATAAAACCCGCGGCGTCTCCGGCAAAAAGAAGACCGTTCCCAAAGAGTTTGGGCAGGGCCTTAAATCCGCCCTCGGGAATCAGATGGCCGGAATACTCCCTCAGTGAGGCATTTTTTATTTTGTCGGCCACCGGGGGGAGGGCTTTGAAATGCTCCAGGAGATCGGCGATGGACATTTTTTGCTTTTGCAGGGCCTTCAACTTGGCCACCACACCGATCGACAGGCTGTCCTGGTTGGTATAGAGAAATCCTCCGCCTTCCACGCCCCGGGTACATTCGCCCAGGAAAAGGTGGGCCAGCCCTTCCCGCTCTTTCAATTCAAACAGATGATTGATAGTCTCCCGGGGGAGGGCCAGGACCTCCTTGGCCGCCACCGAGATCTGTGCGGGGGATAGTTCTTTTCTATGACCGGCCTTTTCGGCCAGGAGAGAATTGGCCCCGTCGGCCACAATAACCGCATCGGCGTATAACGCCCCGTCAGACCTTCCCGTCCTGACGCCGATAACCTGGTCGTCCTGACGAATCAGGTCCTCTACCGTCGTCTCCGGAACCAGGAGGGCCCCGGCTTCCCTGGCCTTTTCGGCGTACCAGCGGTCGAACCTTGATCTTAAGAGGGTAAAACCGTTATAGGGCTCCTTTCCGAACCGCTTATCTTGAAAGGTTATCGAGAGGGATGAATCGGAGCTGAGAAGGGTGGTCTGATATTTAGTGATAAAGCGTTCCACCGGGGCCTGGGTCCAAAAATCCGGGATCAGCTCATTTAAGGCCGGCGAATAGTGTAAGACCCCACCGAACATATTCTTCCGGCCCGGTTCTTCGGCCCGTTCGAAAAAAACACAATGTAGACCCGCCCGGGCCGCGGCCAGGGCGGCCGTGGTTCCGGCCGGCCCGGCACCGACGACAATTAAATCATATCTATCCTTGATCAGGCTGTCCATCCGGCTGCTTTCTTAATCGGAGACCAAGCCGTTCATTAATCGCCCTTATAATTTCCACGGCGTCCCCCACCAGGCCCATATCGGAATACTTGAATATTTCCGCCCCGGGATCTTTGTTGATGGCCACGATGGCCTTTGAATCTTTCATTCCCAGGACATGATAGATGGACCCTGATATTCCGCAGGCTACATATAGATCAGGGGTCACTGTTGTACCAGTTTGTCCGACCAGGCATTTCCGTTCCGCCAGCTCGGCATCGACGGCCCCGAGGGAGGCCCCGGTCACGCCCCCTAAATTAACAGCCAGTTCCCGGACCAAAGCGAAATTCTCCCGGCTATCCAGACCGCGTCCCCCGGAGACGATGATTTCGGCCTCATCCAGGGTGACGGTTTCCGGATCAGCCTTTATCCGGCCGGCGATTCGAAGAGGCCTCTCCACTTCATCCAGCCCGGGATTAAAAATTTCCGCCCTGGCTTCCTTATTGGGTTTCGTCCGCTTCTTTTCAAAGGCGCCGGGGATGATGGTGGCTATCTGAGGACTGCTGCGGGGGCTGATAAAGGTGCCGGCAATCCGCCCGCCATGGATAAGTCTGGTCTGCAGCAGCAAACCTTCCTGACTGAGAGAAAGATCCAGGCAATCCATGACCAGCCCGGTTTTCAGGCAGGCCGCCAGCCGCCCGGCCAGATCGTTCCCCAAAAAAGTGGCGCCGAGAAGGACCATGGCCGGATTTTTTAAAGCGCATATCCGGGAAAGGGATTGGGCATAAAGTTCCGGATCTTCGTTCCGGAGCAGGGGATGTTCCAGGAAGCAGACCCGATCCGCCCCGTAACCGGCCATGGCCGTCAGGGCCTCCTGGTTATTTTCTCCGATCATCACCGCCTGGAGTGGTGCTTTAAGTTTGGAGGCCAGTTCCCTTCCCTTGCTCAGCACTTCCAGGGAAACCTCCAGGGCTTCCCCTTTGGGCCGCTCGACAAAAACCAGGACGGATTTATCCGAGTCCATTGACCGCCTCAAAAATCTTGGTTGACAGGATTCTAAATCAACTATAATTTCCGGGCCACCCTGGCCGCGTCCCAGATCGAATCGTGCAGTTTGCGCGGTGCATGGCAATGGCCGATGTCATAGAGCTCTTGGATCTGACCTTTCAGCTCCCGAAACAGGGCGTTGTCCGATTTCCCGATATGGGCGTAAACAACCGTATCCACATCTTCGATGCGTCTTTCCTCGCCTGAGAGCACATGACCGGCAAACACCGTTTTGTTCTTGATTTCCTTGACTCTGGTCAGGGGGGTGATGACCACGCCTTTCCTGGCTAATCGGGTATAAATAATGGCCTGGGTGGAGGCATCCAATTCGCCCCCGGCATAAAGGGTACGAATCAGGACTTCCACCTTCTTCCCTTTGTCGGCCAGGAACTCGGCCGTGCCCAGGGCTTCTTCATGGTGTTCATCGGCGATAATGATTACTTTCTCTCCGACATCCGTATCCTCCCGGAGCACCTCCCTCACGGTGACCAGGCCGGCACTCCCATCCGTCTTCATATTGGGTGAGATTTCCAGCGAGCCCGTGGCCACGATCACGGCCTCGGGA
>JACQYK010000188.1 GCA_016208255.1 Deltaproteobacteria bacterium
GAAACTGATTTACTTGTAAAGATTCCATAAGCTGACAACCTACGTGTGCCCTTTAGTGAAGTTCACAGGAAAGCCGGATGCGGGAAATCCGCACGTCCGGTTTGACGAGGGGGAGGGTCTCCCCTCCCTACTCTACCGGCGAAAAAGTTTTTTAAAAGTAAAGGAGGAGATTATGCGCTGTCCCAATTGTGGCTATATCAGTTTTGATTACCTGGATCAGTGCGTCAAATGCAGCACCGATTTAACCGAAGAAAGGCAACGGCTGAATGTTCTGGAGATACGGCCCGACCCGGTTTCTTTTCAGGAAATCATGGAACGGATGCCGTTCATAGCCCAAAAAGAAAAGACGCTGGGAGGGGAGGAAGCAACCATAAAAGCCCCTGGTACGGGTCTTCCTAAAAAACCGGAGATTGACCTGAGTCAAGGGCTTTCCCTGGATATTTCAATCCCTTCCGATTTGAAAGCCGCTCCCCGGGAACCTCAAAGTTCTGCTTCCAAGGAAGGGGATCTGGATTTAAAATTGGAAGGGTTTGATATTGACGGCAATTATAAAAAACGGGGCCAATGATGAACCCCGCTGCCGGGTTTTTTTGCTTGACAAATTTTCTGGAAACGATTAAGTCTCCATCTGTGCCGAGATAGCTCAGTCGGTAGAGCAGCGGACTGAAAATCCGCGTGTCCCCAGTTCGATTCTGGGTCTCGGCACCACGTTTTTCAATTGAATACAAGCAGTTAAAAAAGGGGCGGCTATCAAAGTCAGCCCCTTTTTAGTTGGATTGTGATAAAATTGTGATAGAATTTTTCAATCCGTACAGGACTTCCACTCCCGACCTGAGGCTCTCCGGGTAATGATGGGCATAGCGCATGACCATGGAGATGTTCTTCCATCTGCCGAGTTTCTGAACCGTGTAGATATCCACTCCCGCCTGAACTAATCTGGTGGCAAAGGTATGTCTCAGATCATGAAAGCGCAGACCCGGAATCCTGGCTCTCTCAAAGGCCAGGTAGAAAGCCCGCATAAGATTACGGGCGCTGTACCGTGTGGCATTGTCAGAGTAAAAAACCAGTTTCGTTCAAAGGCAAAGTGTCTTTCCCCTGGTTCTTTTGCTCCAGAATGGTCAGGGTATTTCTGAACAGATCGACCTGAGGCCACTTGAGGTCAAGAATCTCACTCTGGCGCAGGCCGGTGTTGATGGCAAAAGCGATAATCTCTCTCAGCCATTTCGGGGAAGCGGCCTGGAGCTTGTCTTCCTCCTCTAAAGTCAGCCAGCGTTCTCTTTGGTTATGGACCCGTTCTTTGGAAACCCTCCTGACCGGGTTATCCTTAGCCCATTCCCATTCCCGGATGGCCAGGTTAAAGGCATGGCTCATCAAAGTGAGTTCATAATTCAAGGTCCGGGGTGAAGCTCCTTCTTTCCTTCTCTCGGTCTTGTACTCGGAAATAAGTTTGGGGGTAATTTCTATCACCATAAAATTTCCGAAAAAGGGAAGCAGATGCTTGGCCAGACTCCGGTCGCGGGTATGAGACCGGGGAGCCTTGTTGATGGCCGAATACTCGGTCAGATATTTATCCATCAACTCGCTGAAGGAATTTTCCTCTCCGGGCAGCTTTTCAAACCACCTGCCCTCGGCGATCTCGCCTTTAATCTTGTCATGAATCCTTTTAGCCAGTTTCTTGTCCGTGGTCTCGGTTGATTTTCGAATCTGTCTTCCTTGATAGATAAAACTGATCCACCAGACCGAGCCTCTTTGATAAAGTCCCATTATTGACCTCCTTCCTGAGGCCCTTGACTTGGTCCGGTTTCCCGTATGGAAGAAGTATAATTCTCTTGCTTGACTTCAGCAATGGATTTCTTCAGAATCTTTTCATAGTCCAACCGGGAATTCTTTACCCTCTTAATCAAATTAATGGCCTTTTTTTGAAAGCTGATAGGTTCTCTCTTGTGGCCTTCAATCCACCGGTCGATATCCTCCCGTCTGAATCTAATGAGTCGTCCGATTTTGTAATAAGGGATCTCCCTTTTCCCCACCCGAGAATAGATGGTCGATTTCTTAATGCCAAGATATCGGCTTAATTCTTCTATGTTGAAATACCTGTTTTCCATTTCAGACCTTTAACTCGATTTTCTTCTCTTCTTGGGTGTCTTTCCTGATTGCAGGAAGTTCTTCCGGGTGCTGCCTTTCTTGATTTTCCGGATTTCACCTCGGAGAGATTACTAAGACTTTCTCGGTGGTTCGCCTAATCCACCACCTCTTAAACAGGATGAAGTTCAAACCATTTTATCTCATCCAGATTCACCTCCGGTTGAGACTCCCTTTTTATCTCAACCGGCTTAACCGGTATGGCCTTGGAAACCTTGACGACCCCTTCGTCTTCCCTGGTCCGGAAAGCGCACCAGTATTTTTCCACAAACTGGATTTCCTCCAAGGTTGAATTTCTAAACTCTCTCTGGAGCAGGGAGGCCTCGCGGTAGCCGACTTTGAAGGCCACCAGCGTCCCGGCATGGCTCAAGATCATCCGGATCAAATCTTCCGCCATCCGGGAAAAATCCTGGGTGGCCATGATAAAGCCGACCCGGTATTTGCGCCCTTCCCGCAGAACGATAAAAATATCCGGCGAAAGAAAGTTGTACATTTCGTCAATAAAGACTAGAAGCGGGCGATATATTTTGGGCCGGGAAAACCGGAAATAGGATTTGATCAAACTGATCAGGATGGTCCCGATAAAAATCATCTGGTCTCTGGAGAACTGGGAGCAATCCAAAATCAGCGTCTCCTGGTTTTCGATCAGAGTCCCGATCTCTATGGAACTGTCCCCGCAAAGGATGTCTCTAAAAATCGGATCGCTCAAAAGCAAATCCAGCCGGGCCAGGATCCCGTCCCTGGTCTGGGCATCTTCCCGATTGATGGCTATCCGGTCTCGAAGAGCGTCCAGACGAAGCCGGTTATTTTTAACACACCAGTCGAACTCCCTTTGGAAGATCACCCTCATCTTGGCCGTCAGGGGCTGGTTAGGGGTAGTGCGTTCAATCAACTGGTTTAAAGATTCAATTAAAATATACAAGATCTGATGGGGCAAAAACTTGGCCCGCATCGGGTTCAGGGACAAGGGGGTCTGGGCCGAAAGGTAATGGGCTTTGCCTTTACTATAGGAAAAGCAAGCTTCGGCCAAACCCCCCGGGTCGATCAGAACCTTGGCCACCCGGAACAGACAAGAGATAAACCACCAGGTAGCCAGAAGGTTGGACTTCCCGGTCCCGGTTGCTCCGTTCACTAAAACGTGAGTGAAGAGGTCCTCCGGCTTAATATACTTCACTTCAAACCCCTCCGTAATTCCGATCCTAAGTCTCGGAATCATCTCTCATCGCCTTTTTAAATTGTTCCAGTTCCAGTTCCGCCTTTTCCGCTTCGGCCAGAGCAGTGCGGGCTTTGGCATTTTCCTGAATTTCTTGAGCGTGAAAAATAACCTGCTCGTGTTTATTTTTTAAAATCTGATGTTCGTTGTTGGAAAAGTGAACCTGGACATTGCTGGAATAGGTCTGCATGGCCATCATCAGAGAAATTTGAGACTGGACGGAGCGGGTGTGGGCCTCAAAAATCCGGGCGTTGTTCTCGGCGATAACCACCATCTTATTGGAAGCCCATTTCTGGAAAACCAATCCCAGTAAACTGCTGTTGGGGGATAAAGGTTTCAAAGCCGGGGGCACAAAGTTGGTCACCATCTCCGGCACCAGCGGAAAGTTATCCTTCTTCATCGTCATTCTCCTTTCTCATAAAGGCATTAAACATCCTCTTTGATTGTTCTAATTTAAAATTTTCCAGAAATTGATTAAAGCCGTCCTTTAACCCGATCTGATAGCCGATTAAAATACCCAGTCCTATCCCTCCCAAAACAGCCAAAAGTATCCAGCCCATTGTTACCTCCTGTAATGTCTATGTGGGTTAAAAGTTCGGAAAGGCATTGGAGGCGGTGGTATCGAGATTCTAAAGCCAGGTGTTTGCGGGGCTTGAGGTGAGGGGATCGGGACATAAACCGGCCGGTCAACGGGCCGGTCAATATAGCGGTCAACCGGTCGGTCGCGGTAAACAACCCGGTCCTGGTAGATGATTTTAGGAACCTCCACGATCTTCTCTTTCTCAATAATTTTTTCCACCGGCACCTCCTTGATGACTTCTTTTTCCACCGGGACTTCCTTGATTACTTCCTTGACCACTTCATAGGGCACCGGCTTTTCAATAATTTTAGGGGTTAAGTCAACTTTTGACAGGGAATACACAATCAAACCGATAGTAAAAACATAAGCTAAGATCCTCATTTCTCCTCCTTTAAGGTTTGAATTAAGGTTTTAAATGGCATAACTCCCTTAATTTCTTTTCCTTTAACGGCCAAAATAAAGTCGGGGACTTTATAGCCAAGCAGTTGAGTTAATTCGGTTTTGATGAGTTCCTGGTTGCGTTTTAATTCATTAATCTTGGCCTGAAGGTATTCGTCAGTTTCAGTATTGGCCACTTCTAAAAGGATGCAAAGTCCTTTATCTTGCTGAATTAAAAGAATAACCGCGTCCGGTCGCAGTCCATTCGAAAAAGGACTCTCCTTTTTAATAAGAGGCCGGATGCCGGGGAGCTTCCAGAGTTCGGCCAGACACTCGCTCACCTTTCGGGCATGTTCTTTGTAATCGGAGCGGGAACCTTTGACCCGGTAAAATCCGTCACCGCGCTCCAGCTTCCCTTGTTCGGTCAAGGCATCCAAGTACTTCTTGGTATTAACCTTTGAGGATTGACCTTTGGCCCACCAACCGAAGGAGGAAAATATCTCGGCCAGTGTTTTGACATCAAAAACCCCCAAACCCTGAGCTACTTCTTGAATTTTATTAACTCTTTCCAATTTCGGGATGCTCCTTATCATCTAGGTGAAGCAAAGTTCAGGTCCTAAAAGAAATCTTAAGAATTAATGGGACTTAATTCTTAGTTATCCTTCCCTTTTAAAGGGTGTCTTTCCTTTTAACTATTCTTTTTTCTTCTTTTCCCTTCCTCTTTTGGAACTGCTGGCAGCAACCGCTATGCAATGCGACTGGGGGCGGTACCTTTCAAGGGGGAGCAGGGGCTATATTGGTAAGACCTTGACACCCAAAGGTGTCTGCTACAATGAAAGAGGTGAAGGAAACTTCACTTCTTTTAGGCTCTGGCCTACAATTCCAGTTTGCTCCGGCAAGCCTTCTTATACACTTCCTTGAAGATTTCTTCGGCTTTGGGTTTCTCGACCCACATGGCCTCCTCTATCTTGATCATAAAGTCCAGATACATTTGAACCAGAACCCGATTGATATTCTGAATAGCGATTTTCTTAGGATCCATTTTAATCACCTTCCTTTCTAGGAGAAGTTTAAAAAAAAAAAAAAGAAG
>JACQYK010000189.1 GCA_016208255.1 Deltaproteobacteria bacterium
CAATTCCTGACCTCGCTATTTCGCCTGCCTTTATACCACCGGTTATTTTATCTTGTAAATATTGCTTATTTTTTTAGAGTTATTGCGTGAAAGATAACACCGGGAGCCGCCCAGGTCAAGGGGGCCAAAATCGGTCTGGTAACCGGCTATGGCGATTTTGGCGACGGGTCGGTTGCGATTTTAGTTCGAAAATAGATTCGAGATGACTCGTTGTCCCGGCCTATTTTCATTAAAAACGGTGTCACGCCCCTAGGAGGGGCATGACGGTTTAAGAGGGGTGAATGATATGACCGAATACCAAAAACCGGTTCCTTTTCCTACCCAGGACACCAGGGAATACTGGGAGGGTTGCCGGCGCCACGAACTCCTTATTCAGAGATGCCGGGAATGCGGTGTCTTTCGCTTCTATCCCCGTCCCATGTGCCCTGACTGTAATTCCCTGGATAGTGAATGGATCAAGGCCGGAGGAAAAGGCCGGGTTTATTCCTGGACCGTGGCCGTTCGGCAGTTTCATCCTGCCTTTGAAGTCCCCTATATTATTGCCATTGTGGAGCTGGAAGAGGGAGTGAGGATGACGACTAACGTCATAAACTGCAAACCGGAAGATCTCTATGTAGGGATGCCGGTGGGGGTTGTCTTCGAGGATGTTACCGAGGAGGCTACGATACCCAAGTTTGAGCCGATAAAGGATTAGATCTTGAAAATAGTCAATAGTATCAATATATTGACTGTTAATATACCATGCGTTGAGGATTTAATTCTTTCTTGATAAATTCACTCCTTTTAAGATAGTTGGAAGACCTGTCTCCATCAATAAAATTAATTGGAAACTCTTTTAATCGTCCAACCTCCCGGTCTCTGTTCGTCAGAGGTTCCCCCCAACAAATTCGCCACATTCCCTGCACTTCTCTCTTCCCGTTCCTCCAGTTTTTAATTACTCGACATTATCAATTATTAAAAAAGACCAGGATTAACCAGATCGTCCTATTTTTTTCTTGACATAGCCTTTTTATTGAATATACTGACCGGTAAGTATATCTTCGTTTAATAAACGAAAGGGGGACATTTAAAATGAGTATACCAATGCTGGTGAAAGCCGAAGAGATGAAAGAAAGACCTTACTACTCGAGTAAGGTGATGCGGGGGCTGGGCAGGTTTGAGTCGCCTGATAACGCAAGGTTACCCTATCGCGAAAATGTCAAATTGGAGATTGAACGGGCGCAATTGATTTACGAATCTTATAAAGAAACTGAGGGCGAGCCTATGATTTTAAGAAGGGCCAAGGCCTTCGCTCATTTATTTGATAACAAAAAGCTTTATATTCTTCCAGATGAACTCATCGTGGGAAATGTTTGCAGCGAACCCGGTTATTTAATGACTTTTCCGGAATTGTGGGGAAGCTGGAAGGCGGTTGAAAAACAGTACGCCAATCTGATCAGCGATGAAGATAAAGCCGAATTACGGAAGATCCATAAATACTTCAAAAAGACCGCTGTTCATGGAATGGAGCGTGGCTATCTGCCCACAGACGTCCAACCCTACTGGAGGCGGGATAACCATGGTGTGTTTTCCTGGCTTCATGGCGGGCATGTAGGGGTGCCGAACTATGAAAAGATCTTTGAAGTAGGTCTAAACGGTCTGATAAGAGAAATAGAAGACAAATTACAGGAAATTGACAACCAACAGTATGCTTATGAAAATGCCCGAGAGTATATCGAAAAGAAACGTTTTTACGACGCGGCCCTGATAACTTTACAGGCCATGGTCAGGTTTGGAAAAAGATTTGCCCAAAAGGCCGCTGAAGAAGCGATGGATGAAAAGGATGAAGGTAGAAAACACCAACTTCTTGAAATTGCTTCAATCTGTGATTGGGTTCCCGGCAATCCCCCCAGGACACTTCATGAAGCCCTGCAATGTTACTGGTTTGTGAACCTTGGGGCCCGTGTCCTTGACTTACAGTCCTCCGGGCTGGGAGAGAGAATGGATCAAATCTTTTATCCTTTTTACAAAAGGGATACCGAGGGGGGACGGATTAACCGAGAAACGGCTACCGAGTTGGTTACGCATCTCCTTCTCAAAATGAATGAGGAACCGGAGTTGAAACCGCCGGCGATGGGAGCTGGCGGTGCCACATTAATAACCAGAGTAACCACGGTGGGGGGACAAAACTCCAAGGGAGAAGACGTTACCAATGAAATGACTTTTATCATCATGGATTCTAAAAACAGTGTTGGGCTTATTCAGCCGGCCCTGGCCGTAAGATTACACAAGAAGACCCCCAGGGAATTATATGAAAAGATAGTGGAAAGCCTCCTCAAAGAACCTGGGGTTTATTCATTTTTCAATGATGAGATGATGCTCCCCTTTCTGGAGAAACTGGGTGTTCCCAAAGAAGATGCCTGGGATTACAGTACTGATGGATGCATGAGATGGCAGATGCCGGGCAAGGCCATGGCCTTTCGCGCTTTGGGAGGCTCCTTCGCACTGCCGAAGTGCCTTGAATACGCCCTGAATCAAGGAGTAGACAAGGTGACCGGCAAACAAATAGGGGCAAAAACGCCGGATCCCCTGACCTTCAACTCGATTGAAGATGTTATTAAGGCTTATCTGGAACAGGTGAAATTCTTTGCCGGGAAATTGTTTACCATCTATAACCTTGTCGATGTGCTTGATGAAGAGTATCTTCCTCAGCCCTTTTTATCATCGCTTCTGGACGGCTGTATTGAAAGTGGCCAGGATTGCCGGAAGTATAAGTACTTTACCAACACCATTCTGCAGCCTATTGGACAGGTAACCGTGGTAAATTCTGTAGCGGCTTTAAATAAGCTGGTATTTGAAGAGAAAAAAGTTTCCATGTCGAATTTGTTGGAAGCTTTGAGCAGTAACTGGGAGAACAAGGAAGACCTTCGACAATTGTTCCTCAATGCTCCTAAGTTTGGCAATGATGATGACAGTGTTGACCTCCTGGCCAGGGATGTTTATTCGAGAACGACACAGACCTTTCAGAGCCTGAAGAATATCTGGGGTAAGCCTTTTATGGAAGACGGAACCGGAGGAGCGGGTTATTTTGGAGGCAGCGGCTTAACCGGAGCAACCCCTGATGGCAGGAGAGCTGCGGATTTATTTAATGATGGCACCATTTCCCCAGCTTCAGGGACAGATTTGAAGGGGCCGACGGCTACCCTTTTGTCCGTAGGGAGGATAGATCATGCCGGGACCTTTACCCACCTGTTCAACCAAAAGTTTCTGCCCCAATACATAAAAGAGCACAAGGATCAATTTATTGCTTACTTAAAGACCTGGGTTGACCTGGAGATTCATCATATTCAGTTTAATGTTATAGACCGCAAAGTTTTACAGGAGGCCCAAAAGGATCCGGAGAGCCATTCAACCTTAGTGGTCAGACAAGCCGGCCTGGCGGCCTATTTCGTTGACTTGGAAAAAGTTGTCCAGGATGAGATCATCAGCAGAACTGAGCATGGACAAATTTAGGACAGCATAAAAACATAGTCGGCTTTAAGATGTAAAACTTTCTCAGACCTTAATCATAAACCTAAGGCCTCGACTTTCTGGGGCATGAATTTGGAAGTTTAGGTGGAATGTCAACGGATTTATGAAAAGTAGGCGTCGAAAGAATGAGACAAGGGGTCGGGAGGCGGTCTGGGAGTTTGCCTATCGAAACAAGAAAGGAAGGATTAATCATGATCAAACCTGAAATAATATTCAAAAAAGAGGATGGGATCGCCACAATTGTCCTGAATTGTCCGGAAAGGAAGAACGCCTTCTCGATGGATATGATAGATCAGTGGGCCAATTTATTACAGGAATGGCGAATTGACCCTGAAGTAAAGGTTATTGTCCTTACCGGAGCCGGAGATGCTTTTTGCAGTGGTGCATATTTTGCGCCTTCGCAGGATGGAACCCGCAGGGAAGAAACGGCGTTTGACCAGAAAAGCACTCTTTGGGACAGGATCCATCGCATCCCCCTGGCATTGGAGGACATTGATAAACCGGTTATCGCCGCTTTAAACGGAGTGGCCGTCGGGGCCGGGTTAGACATGGCCCTCATGTGCGATATTCGTTTTGCCGCCCAGTCAGCCAGATTTTCGGAAGGATACGTTAAGATAGGGTTTGTTCCTGGGGACGGAGCCGCCTATTATCTCCCCCGACTTGTGGGAATCGCTAAAGCGCTCGAACTTCTCTTGACAGGAGATTTCATCTATGCCCCCGAAGCGGAACGCATCGGCCTGGTCAACCGGGTCTTTCCTGACGACAAGCTGATGGAGGAGACTTATAAATTCGCCCGACGACTGGCTGATGGACCGGCCCCGGTGATCCGGCTGATAAAACGAGCCGTCTACCAAAGCAGTCATGTCGATTTAAGGACGGCCCTGGATCTGATCTCTTCTCATATGGGGGTCATACGTTCAACCAAGGAAAGTCAAGAGGCTATGAAGACTTCTATGACCAGATTAAGAGGAACAAAATCATAATAACACCGCTAACATAAAAGAACAGGGTTTCGTTTGAGGAAGTTTAAACCTTTCACACAATTTCGCAATGGAGAGATCTGCCTCTTACTGTAAAAATTGGAAGAAAAAGCCAATAATATTTATTTCGCAGATTTCCACGAAAGATAGTCCGATTCTTTAAGCTTTGGCAAAACCTTTATCGCACTAAATCTCCTAACTTTGGGACTAACCCAATATTAAAATTACACAGAATAGGAGGAATAAAATGAAAAAAGGATTTTGTGTGTTTATGAAAGTATCGTTAGTAATGTCTTTTTTGTTGCTGGGATCCTTCGTTTATGGAGCGACCGCTAAGGATGCCAGCGTCAACAAGCCACAGTATGGCGAGGCACTCACAATTGCCACACCGACAAATCCTGTTTGCTGGGACATCGGCGAGTGGTGTTGGTCAATTGGAAAAGACATGGGATTCAACATGGAACACCTATTGATGGGTGATCTCCAGAAAGGACCGAGAGGTACCAATCAATACTTCTTTCACGATGCCGGGTGGATACCTATCGAGAATGTAAGGGGTGAGCTTTTGCAAAGCTGGGAAGTGAAAAGAAACCCCCCAAAAATCATACTACATCTACGAAAAGGTGTTATGTGGCAGGAAAAGCCAGGGGTCATGAATGCAAGGGAGTTGGTAGCTGACGATGTCGTGTACAGCATCAATCGCATAAAGAACTCTCCAAAAGCCATACCCCTTTACATGGATTATGTGGGTAAAATGGAAACCCCCGACAAATATACTGTGGTCGTGAATATGACTGAGTGGTGCGCAGACTGGTGGAAAGGTTTGGGGTTGGGATACGTTGATGCCATCCAGGCACCGGAGCAGGAGAAAGCATCGGGCGGTGCAGGCAAATGGGAAAACGCCACCGGCACCGGACCATTCATGATCAACGAATACAAAGATGGTCACTCCCTGACCTATGTCAAAAACCATAAGTATTGGGACTCGGAAGCCATTAACGGGAAAAAATACAAATTGCCCTTTGTCGACAAGGTAACCAGAATGATTATTAAGGATGAACCGACACGGATTGCTACCTTCAGGACCGGCAAACTCGATATACTACGTGAGATCAGTTGGCAGCAAGTTGATGGGCTTAAGAAAAGTAATCCCCAACTTAAATGGAACAGAGCGCTATATACTTCCAATTTTACGATGGCCTTTCGTATGGATAAAAAGCCCTTTAATGATATCCGGGTCAGGCAGGCATTGAATATGGCCGTTAACAAGAAGGAGATCATTGATAAATTCTTCGGTGGCAATGCCGAATTGCACACTTATCCTTTTCCCTCCTCTTTTAAATCTGTTTACACTCCGCTAGATAAACTCCCTCCATCCGCGAGAGCGCTATATAGCTACAACCCGGAAAAGGCCAAAAAGCTTCTTGCCGAAGCCGGATACCCCAACGGTTTCACTTTCAAGGCTCAAATCGCCAATAACCGACAATATCAAGTTGAACTGGCGGAAATGGTTGCGGCCTATTTGAATAGGATTGGGGTTAAAATGGAACTTCAGCCCATGGATTACACCTCCTGGCTCAGCGTGATGGTCAAAAAGAATCATTCAGAAGGCATTTTCTATGGTACCGACACTGGCTCTCCCTTTACCGGGATTCGGAAAAACTTCGTGACAGGTCAAACCTGGAATCCGCACATGATGGCTGATCCGTATCTCGATAAGACCTGGGATGATGCGACAACAAATCCCAACCTCACTTACGAACAAAGCATGGAGGTAATGAAAAAATTAGCAGTTTATGCCCTTGAGCAAGCGCCGGCCCTAATCCTTCCCACTCCCCACCTCTACACCGCCTGGTGGCCCTGGGTCAAGAACTTCTATGGGGAAGACTTTGTAGGTCCCCAGAGGGATGGCCCCATATACGCTCGTATATGGATTGACCAGGAAATGAAGAAGAAAATGGGATATTAAAAAAGATAGGGTTCGAGGATTCCAGGGGTCGAGGGTTCAAGTGAACGGTGTGAAATAAAACCTTTTATCCTTGAACCCTGGACCCCAAAGCAAATGCATAATCATAAATTAGAAAGAACCTTAGGGCACCGTTATTGGAAGTAAAGGGTTTACGGATCTATCTTTTATGGGATGGACGGGACGATCAAGGCCGTGGACCGGGTTACCTCTGCCAG
>JACQYK010000216.1 GCA_016208255.1 Deltaproteobacteria bacterium
ACAATATCAACTTAGGTTGGTTTAATTTAGACAGCATCAAAATGGTAAACCTGATTCTGAAAACCCCTAAATCTTGTCCAAATTGCCAATATTATCAAAGGGCCTATCCCTGATTCTTGGCTATTTTGGACAGCAATGATAGCGCTTCGGTTCTTCGATGATATCCCATAGTCCGGAAGATATGATTTTTGTCCTGGCTTTCTGCCGGCTTTGATGACCGTTATCGATAAAAAGAAATCCTTCCTTTTTGCATATCCGGTTTAATTCTCCCAGGACCGCTTCCGGATCGGCCACCATGTGGAACATATCCAGGGCATAGATGATATCCGCCGTTTCATCAGGGACAGGGATTTTCCGGCCATCGGTCAGCAGGGCGATTACATTGGTCCAGCCTTCCCGGACGGATCGTTTCTTAACCGCTTCGACGGCCAGTTCGTGGACGTCCAGGGCCAGTACCCGCCCTTCGGGTCTGACCAGCTTCGAGGCCTGGTTCAGGTAGGAACCCGTTCCGCATCCATAATCGACTACGGTCTGACCCCTTTCAATCCCAAAACGGTCCAGCAGGGATCCGACCGAGACCAAGCGGTCCCGGATATCAAACATTAATTTCATCATCCGGAAAGCCAAACGGGGCATCCGGTCCATATTGGTGCCGAACGGGCTTATTTTCATCCTGTCCTCCCGAATCGATTTTTTATCCGGATCCTTGGCAAAACCGGGTCTCCTCTTAGATTATAAATGGTCTCAAAATAATATTGATATGAAACGAATGGGCTTGGTGAACATCGGACCTGTGGGGTCCTTTTTTTGGGGGTTGTCCACCCTAACGCCCAATGCTTCTTTGCCGGGCAAATTATTTAACTAAATCTGAGGCAGGCCTACACCTGAGCACGAAACAGGCAATGGTGTATGCCCTGCCTCGAATCAAAGTTAGCTGGACTGGCCGGGATTGGGCGATAAGTTACCCTTTGGACAATCCCCAAAAAAAGGACCCCACAGGTCCTCTTATGCAAATATTATTTTGAGACCCTATATACATACACCAGCAGGCGAAAATATTCAAGCGGATGACCGGATTGAACCCCCCGGCCCCCGAAAAGCCCCTCTGAATTTCAAAACCAAAATTTCTTAGACATGATAGAAGACAAAAGAAAGGAGTTGCAAAAATAACTGGATTTGGTAAATCATTTTATTCAAGAATTCAGATCTAAAAAAAAACCCCCTGCTTTTTTACTCCCCTATCCGATTCGAGTGCAGCGGGCGAGGTAAGATCGTTGCCGGGCCCTGTGACCCAGGTCCGGCAGGGGCCTGTAGCGGACACCCTCTTCGATCTTTTAACCTTATCAGGAGGAAGGGGGACCTCTTCAAAAACGACCGGGAGAAAAGATATGGGAATGACTTTACAGCGCTGGGGGATCTTTTGTCTGGCCGTATTGGCCCTGTCTTTTGCCCCCTCGCAGGGCCAGGAAAAAGGCAATGAGGCGACTCCTCTGGCCTTCAAAGTAAAATGCTCCGACCGGGACTCCGTAGATCAGGACGACATGTGCATCTGGGTTCATCCCTCCGACCCTTCCCGGAGCGCTCTCATTGCCTCGGACAAGAAAGCCAACCGATTGTTCGTATATGACCTGGAAGGAAAGACCCTGCAGCAGATTCCCGCCCGCTACCCGGGTAACGTAGACGTGCGTTATGGATTTCCGCTCGGTCAGGAAAAAGTGGACATCGTGGCCCTTAACCAGCGGGAAAATCCCAGGGTCGTTCTTTATAAAGTTGACAGGAGGACCCGGAGGCTGGAGCGTGTCGACAATGATGCCATCCTGACCGCAGAGAATTATGGCGGTACTCTCTATCGCAGTCCAAAGACCGGCAAGTTCTACTTTCTGACGACCTCCAAGAAGGGCGACATCGAGCAATACGAACTGACCGGCGACGAAAAAGGCAAGGTGGCGGGCAAGAAAGTCCGCAGTTGGCGGATTGGCAAGTCCGAGGCGGTAGCGGCCGATGATGAGGAGGGTAAGATTTATATAAGCGAGGAAGACCGAGGGGTCTGGGAGGTGGGCGGAGAACCTGAAGATCCCACCCCGGGGAAGTTGGTCATCCGGTTAGGGGAAAACGGGCTGACCGGAGATATTGAAGGACTGGCCATCTATTATAAGCCGGACGGCGCGGGTTACCTGATCGTTTCCAACCAAGGGAAAGACAATTTTAAGGTTTATCAGCGATCCGGCACCCATGAATTTGTCGGCACCTTTGCCATCCAAGGGGCCAGGAAGACCGATGGTCTGGACGTCGTAAACGCCAATTTGGGACCGCAATTTCCTAACGGTTTGTTTGCCTGCCACACCGGGGAAGGCAATTGTCCGGTTTTGCTCACTCCCTGGGAGAAAATAGCTGATGCTGTTTTACATAGGGAGAAGGCCGCTGCCGATCCAGGTCAAAATAAATGAATCCTGAAAGGAAAACCAAGTGACCACCTGTGAGTCGTTAAAAACCTTCCTCAATCCTGAATCGGTGGCGGTCATCGGGGCGACCGAACGCCCCGGATCCTGGGGATCTTTCATCATGGGAGGACTGCTTTCCGGGCCTTTCCCGGGTCCGATCTACCCCGTTAACCAACAGGCCGAACAGGTCTTTGGGGTACCGGCCTTCAATAAAGTGGGGGAGATTCCGGGTCCGGTTGAACTGGCCGTTTTTACGATTCCTGAAGCAGCCGTGGAGCAGACGGTCAAGGAATGCGGCGAGAAAGGCGTCCGAGGGATGATTATTGTTTCGGCCGGGTTCGGCGAAGCGGTCGAAGGCGGTAAACAAAGGGAAACGGAACTGGTGCGACTGGCCCGGTCTTATGGGATGCGTTTGATGGGTCCCAATGTGAGCGGGAACTTCAACCTGTATGCCGGTTTTAATGCCTCCGCTGCTCCCGAAGGATTTCTGATCAAGACCCCTATCGCGGCCGTGTGCCAGGGGAGTTATGCCATTTATGATTTGCTGGCCCATGGGTATTCCAGAAATATGGGTGTGGGACAATTTGTCCATACTGGAAATGAGTCCGACCTGACCACCACGGATTTCCTCGAATATATCGGGGCCGATCCCAACATTCAGGGGATCATTATGTATATTGAAGGGATTAAAGATGGAGGGCGTTTTATAGAGGTCGCCCGCCAGGTAAGCCGCATCAAACCGGTTATTGTTTATAAGGCGGGAAAAACGATGGATGCCTCCCGGGCCGCTCAAAGTCATACCGGCGCCCTGGCCGGGTCTTACCCCGTCTATGAAGGGGCTATTAAACAGGCCAACCTCATCAATTGTCCTACTATGGAACTCCTTTTGCCCCTGGGGCAGGCCCTGGTGGAACGGCCTATCATGAAAGGGAAGCGGGTGGTCATAATGACCATGGGAGGATCCTGGGGGGTGGCTTTAAGTGACGCCCTGGAGGCTGAAGGACTTTGTGTGCCCGTCCTGAGCCCCGGGCTGCAGACCAAACTAAGGGAACTGGGAATGCCTATCCGGGCCTCGGTGAAAAATCCGGTGGATATTGGGGCTTCCGGACTCTTTTCCGAGATGGATATCCTGAAATCTCTGGGAAGGGAGATTTTGAATTCCGGCGAGGCGGACGCCCTGATCCTCCACGGTATGGGAAGACCTGGGATGCTCTCCGAATCGACCCCTGACTCGATGCGTTTTTTCCTGGAAATCAATAAAAACATAGTGCGGGAATACGCCAAGATGGAAAAGATCTTCCAGATCCCGGTCTTGATCGGCAGTATCTATTCCCCCCGGGAAAGCCAGCTCGTCTTTGACCTGAATCAGGAAGGTATTCGCACTTATGACCGTTTGGATGAAACCGCTCAGATCCTTTCACGCCTGGCCGGCTATTGGGATCGGGCCAGGCGCTCGGACTGATAGAGATATCGGTCCCGCCCTTTCAGGTCAGGTCTTTCTTTTTGGCTTCGAATTCCTCTTTATTGATCTCGCCCCGGGCATATCGTTTTTTAAGGATTTCCAGGGCCGAGTCCTCCTGAGGCGGAGAGGCTATTGGGGTGCTGCCGGAAGAAAGCAGCCTTCGGATCAAAAGGATAATCAGCACAACGATCAACACCCAGAAAACCAGCATAAACAGAAGCCCGGGCCAACCCCAGCCCATCATCCCCGGATACATTCCCCAGCCGCAATAATTTCTATAGTCGGCTAAAGCCTCTTTGGCGATCAGTATAAAACCCATTAAAAAGATCATACTTTTTAAAAAGATCCCCGAGTGTTTCATCATGATTCTCCTTTCTAAGGTCTTTGAAGAGTTTACCCAAACGTTTCATAAAAAAACGTCAAAGATATTCATTCGGACACACATAAATCCCCCCTATCCCCCCTTTAGCAAAGGGGGGGAGGGGGGGTTTTGACGATCGGAGGAAGTAAAGAATTTATCATTCCACCTCGATTTTGGTGGTCTTCTTCTTCCCCTTTTCCGATTTTTTTTCCAGCTCGTCAATACGATCGTCAACCAGAGAACGGACGGCCTTTAGAAATTCGACTTGAGACTGGCGAAGATGATTGAAAAAATTAGATTTACGTCCGTAGGCTTTTTCCATTTCTGAAAAAATCCGGGCCACCGGGCAACTCATGATTTCCTGATTGGTTTTTTCCTTGGCCATGGTCATGCTCCTTTAAAGGTAATGTTCAGGGTCTCGCCCTCCAGTTTGGCTTTGACCGATTTGGAGGCGGCCACCGGTCTGGGCAAAGGGATGTGACGTCTATAGGTCCCGATCCTGACAATCAGCTCTTCCGGCAGGACATTCAGGTCGATATCCTCCCGGGTGATAAAGGGCATTTTAAGCTGAAGCCGATAAACCCCGTTGACCTTGTCCAGACGAAAGGGTTCTCCGGTGTAAAAGCGGTCCAGGGGATCCCGGCCGGTATAGAGCTGGTCCCCCATTTTCTTAAGTTGATTATATCCCAGTATTTCTCCCCGGAAAAGCGGGATATCTAAAATAGGAAGGGGGCTGAAATATTCCTCCGCCTTTTTCCGGTAGGCCTCCTGGTTTTTTTTCCAGTCCGAGAAATATTCATCTTTCAACCCTTCCGGGAGAATTCGGTTCATGATGATTCCATCGATCAGCATGCGGTAGAGGCTGAAATACATATAGGCCCGTTGCGTCTCTTTTAAGACGATTTTTTCGGGATTGGTCACCAGGCGGACGGTGGTGCACTGGGGATCGGTCAGGATACGATCAACTCCTTGGAGCCGTTCGAAAAGTTTCTCCAGGGCCTCAAAGTAGTCCTCCCCTGGCAGCGGAACGTCATAGATCCTTTTGGCCAGGGGACGGACCAGCCGGGCCAGGGTTTTTTCCATTTTAAAGATCTTGCTCATATACCATTCCAGAGTGGTGGTGATGCTGATGAAGCGCAGGGATTCCCCCGTGGGGGCGCAGTCCAGAATAATCACTTCGAATTTCTTTTGCTGGACATAGCGGTTGATATAGAGCAGCAGACTGACCTCCTCCATCCCGGGAAGGATGGCCAGTTCTTCGGCCAGGATCTCATCGAGTCCGGTGGTATTTAACAACAGGGACAGGTATTGATGAATAGCCCCCCAATTATTCTGTATCTCTTCCTGAATATCCAGTTCCTGAATCCACAAATTATCACGGACCTTGATCGGTTTACCCCGGTTTTGGTCCAAAAGATGACGCCCCAAATCAAAGATATCGACCAGATTATGGGCGATGTCCAGGGACATGATCAGGGTTTTGCGGCCGGATTCCGCGGCCTTGATCCCGGTGGCCGCCGCCACGCTGGTTTTGCCCACTCCGCCCTTGCCGGCAAAAAAGATGATACGCAACTTCCTTCTCCTTTTTAACCACTTAACTTCTTTGTCAATCTTAATCACGGGTTAAAAAGGAGTCAAGGAAAACCTCCTTTGATGGCAAAGATAAATTGACAAAAGGCAGACATTGCCTAAAATAAAAAATATGAAAATCTTCCCATTTTGAAGAGCATGAGGCAATATTCCTAAAGACCATTATCAGCGGTGGAAAAGCTACCGATAATAAGGGAGGGCCGGGAAATGAAAAAGTTGGTTTTGGATGAAGAAGCAAGGGATATTCTTGAATCCTCTGAGCCTGGAGAATGGATACCGGGCAAGAACCCGCAAAATGAAAAAATGAAGATTCGAAAGTACGCCAGGAGTACATTGCAAAAAGATAAAAGGATAAATATCCGCATGTCGTTAATGGACCTGGATCAAGTACAGGTCCTCGCCGCCCAAGAGGGCATTCCTTACCAGACCCTGGTATCCAGCATTATTCACAAGTATGTATCCGGATACCTGATAGAGAAAAAAAGGCTTAATACTGGAAATGGATCAAAGAAAAAAGGATGAAAAATACATTACTACAATTACCTAACCCCAACCACACAAAATGAAAATAAAAAAGATTGACATCGGAATCAAAGGGCTCAAAGAAAGCCTTACTGACTTCGCCGAAACCTGGAAGAAGTTGGAGGCGGGGGAAAGAGTTAAAAAAGAGGAGGGGATCTATTTTGAATCGGTTGATGCCATGAGGGCCGTTTTGAATAATAAAAGACTCCTGATCCTCAAGACCATCAAGGAGAAAGAGCCTGGATCGGTTTATGAACTGGCCAAACTTCTCAACCGAGATCTGAAAAATATCAGCCAGGATATTAAACTGCTGGCCGAGGTGGGGCTGGTTACCTTGGAAAAAATTGAAAAGGAAAAAAAGCGGATCGTCCCTCATGTGGATTATTCAAAGATTCTTTTAGAAATACCTGTCTAATAAGAGGACTTGTGAGGTAGGAGATCCAGCGTATACGGAGACGCTCTTGAAATGTTGACATTAATACGAATCGGGGTCAGGAATTAGTAATCTATACGGCGGCTAAGGTATAGAGAAAAGATTTATGAAAAAATTATCTCTGTTATTTATTCTTTTGTTTGTTTGTGTGGGTTGTGATCAAGGCACAAAATACACCGCCAAACATTTTTTGGAAGGGCGGCAAACGCTGAGCTATATGGGAGATATTTTCAGGCTGAGTTACGCTGAGAATAGTGGGGGCTTTCTCAGTTTGGGCGCGGGCCTGCCGGAAACTATTCGTTTAACTCTGTTCGTTTTTTTGGCCTCCATTTTTTTAGTTGGATTTTTGTTTTTTGTCATTCGCGACCAAAAGCTCAATTCATTAGCGGTATCATCAGGCGCGCTAATCATTGGCGGCGGCCTGGGCAATTTAATGGACCGGATCCTGAATCACGGGGCGGTTATCGATTTCATGAATATCGGTATAGGCTCAATACGGACTGGTATTTTCAATGGTGCTGATTTGGCCATTCTGGCCGGGATTTTTATTTTTGCAGTCCTTTATGTCAAGAAACGGCATAACCAGGCCAAGGCAACCGACCCTTAAGGCCGGTAGAAACTATTTATCATTGACCCGTCTTTAAACCCGATGAATACCGGTAATAATTCTAACCGACAGGAACCGGATTTTGAATAAAGGCTGATGGAGGGGTTCATGGCCCTCTCTTTGGAAAAGGTTCTGTTTATAACCTCGTTTATCCCGGTGGCCGCCTTTAAGACCATCGCCCGGGTGGGCCAGGCCACCTGGGGCCAGGCCAGGGCGGCGGTGTTGATCGGCTTCATCCTGGCCCTGATTCAATATCTAGCCGCCAGGAGAATCCTCAAAACCAACACCTATTTGGAAAAGGCCTTTTTGGGCTTTCTTTTGGTCGGGACGGTTTGGGTTTATCTGCTTCCGGCCGAGCCGGCCCATCTTTTCGTGGATTATTCGGTGTCCATTCTTTATCTTACCCTTTTTCTGATGACCTTCCTGCCCCAGCTTTTAGGGTTCGATCCTTTCACCTATGCCATGGCTAAACAATGGTATCCTCCCCCGGTCTGGGGAACGGATGACTTTCGTCTTATTAATTTTCGTATCACCTATTTGTGGAGTGGCGTCTTTGGGGCCTGTTTCCTGTCCAGTACCTGGGGTCAGGGGAAACCCCTTTACGCGATCATTATCCCTTTCGCCCTCTGTATCGGGATCGGCTTGGTTTTTTCAAAGAAATATCCGGATTATTATTTGAAGAGGAAATATCGCGTTTCCCCGGAGGCGGCTGCTGCCGTGCCTGATTCCGCAGTAAAGTTGATTGAGGGACGAATCCCGGACCCCTCCTTGACCATTGAATCTTCAGGAGAAGTCTGGGTCAAAATGGCCCGGGGGGAAATCGACCGTCCGAAGGCCTTGCTGCAAGGATTATATAAGGTCCAGGGAGATTTTTCTTTGTTGTCACGGATGCCGCAGCTCTTCGGGGCCGGAAGGAAGTCGGGGAGTAAACCAGAATTCCCTAAGTTATATCATACGAAAATAGATTTTTAGGTTTTGAAATTGTAGCACAGCCGCCCCCGGCTGTGATTATTAATGACAGGCGAGGGCGCCTGTCCCACATAAACATAAGCCCATTTTCATGTTTCGTGGTGACCCGGGGATCATTCACAAAAAGAAATCGCTTAAATCACCCCTTCCCAAGAGGAGGAGGTTGAGTTATCATATAAAAAAGCAGGTAACGATTCCGCCAATCCTGGCGGTGGACCGCATCACCAATGGAGAGGAGAGGTCATGAAAAAAAATATTCTGATTGGCATCTTTTCTATGTTCCTTCTTGGCAGTGGTTGCGCCGGCAGGTATCTCACTCCCATTTCCAAATGCCAACCTCTTTCGGCTTATAAAACGATTGTTATTACGCCCTTTGATGGGGATTCCGCCCAGATAGAAGAATTAAAATACATCCATCTGCCTCCCTATATCGCCCGGGGCGCCACGGAAAAATTGAAAGATCAAGTAGAATTTTATTATCTATTCACTAAAGTCGTTCAATCCCCTGACTGCGTTGATCAGGCCATCAGAATAGAAGGAAAGATTGTTAATTTGGATCATGCCAAGAGAACCTTTCATGTCAAGGTTCGGGGGAGAATTGTCGATTGCCGAAGTAACCAACCCCTTTATCTATTCGAATTTGAGGAAAAGGATTCAGAAAGTACGAGACTGTCCGGTCAAATTGCCGATACCCTCCTTGAGGCGATTAAAGCAAGATTAACCTGTCAATAGGTAGCCAAAAGCCGAAAGGAAAAATGGGAAAAATGCAAAATGAAAAGTGCAAAGTGCAAAATAGGAATACCCTCACTCCTAATTTTTCATTTTGAAATAGCAAGTGTTACAAATAGCGAAAAGAAAAACTGAGGGGAATCGTGGAAATAAATCGATCATCAAATCAAGAAGAGGAGGAAGGACATGGAAGCAGAGAAAATCTGGAATCGTTTCCAGAAACACATGGGATATACGGATGAAGAGATGCGTCTCTTCCGTTCCGATCCCAAGAAGGTGAAGATGGTTACCGAGACCCCCGAGTTTGTCAAGGCTCGGGTTATTGCCGAAGTGATCGAATCTCAGGGGTGCCATGCTCAGCATAAGGTTGGCGACCGGTTTGTTATGACACCCGGAGGCCAGCTTATTAGCGAAGAATGCCCAAAACGGATGTGTATGTTCGCCCTGGGACCCGTTTCCAATCAGCTTCCAGCTGTTTATGAGCGACTGGTCTCCAAATCCGATCCGGAGTTTAACAACTTCAACATCGTCCAGTGTACGGATATCGGCCTGGAAAAAGGGGGGTGGGGTAAGATCCTGATGAAAGTTTATGTGGAAAAGCCGAAATGAGGATCAGAAAGGACTAATAAAAAGCATCGAGAGGAATCAAGAAAACTGAAGGAGGGGACATGAAAAAACTAATAGAGCCAGGTGAAAAAGGGAAGCCGTTTTTACTTAAGGATAACCGGGACAAGGAGGTTCGACTGTCGGACTTCAAAGGAAAGAAAGTGCTTCTTTCCTTTCATCCGCTGGCCTGGACCGGTGTCTGTGCCGAACAGATGAAGGCCCTGGAAGCCAACCAGGAGCGCTTTGCTCTACTCAACACGGTGGCCCTGGGGCTGAGTGTTGACAGCGTCCCTTCCAAGAACGCCTGGGCCAAGACCATCGGCGTTAAAGATACCCCCTTGTTGTGCGACTTCTGGCCACATGGTAAGGTGGCCAAAGCCTACGGCCTTTTCAGGCAAGCCAATGGTTTTTCGGAGAGAGCTAACGTTCTCCTTGATGAAAAGCACCGGGTCCTTTTGGTCAAGGTCTATCCCACACCCCAATTGCCTGATATAGAAGAAATATTCAGGGTTTTATCTTGAGACCTTTGAAATTGGACAGGATTTACAGGATTACCTGAATTTTTGTGCCTTTCGACTTGTCTGCCTGAAAGCAGCGGACAAGCCAGGGGAAGAAAGGCATAAACCAAATCGTCCTCCGGAGAAAAACCCTTCTTTCCGCAGGAAGCGGACAGAGGTTGCTCAGGATCACCCGGAGCCTGAGCAATGAACATGTAGATCCTGTTAATACTGTCAAAAAAAACTATTACAAGTTATTTTTTAAAGGCCATTCCGATCAGCGGATAAACGACCAGGCCCGATAATACAGCGATATCCTCGGCGGAAAGATATTTGGAGATGCTGGCATCAAAAAGGAGGTTGCCGTCCGGGGGGAATTCATCGTCTTCGGCCCAGAGGATCAGGCAGAGGGGGATGCGGGGGAAAACCTGAAAACAGAGGGAGGCATCCCCTTCTTCGCTTTTGATCCCGCCCATCCGGGTCCCCAGTTCAAGGAGAAGACCGGGATTATTTCCAAAGGTCTGAACCAGGGGATCCTTGGCCCTTTTGGCAAAGGCCGAATAGTAAAATTCCCCGGAAGGGATTTCCCGGAAGGTGATCCAGGTCTTGGTCAAAGGAGCGCCCGAGGCCTGAATCAGGTAATGCATGATCAGTCCCTGTTCCTGAAGGGACAGCTCTTTGGTGTCTTCAGGGGTGATCACTTCCCCTTCAGGCCAGGTGATTTTGATCTCCCGATTTATAAAGGGCAGAACCAGGACGACTCCCCCGGGTTCGGCCTGATAGACGGCCCCGCTATTCTGGGCCATAATCTTGGGGTCTTTTCTTTGGAATTCCCCCCGGGCAATCACCAGGGTGTTTTTAAAATCATCTACTCGGGGCATTGAGCTTCCTTTTGACCGCACTGAGTGCAAATGGTCTTGTCTTTCAGATCGATCAGCCGATAGCCCCGGGCGCAAATCTGATCCCGCAGCCGGTCGGCCTCAACAAATTCTTTCCGCTGACGGGCCGTTTCCCGACGGCTTAACAGGTTCTGCACTTCGGCCGGCAATCCCGTTTCCGGGAAATCCAGGATCTGCAATACGGAATTGGCGTTTCGGAGGACCTGGTCGATTTCGGTGAATTCCGAGGCCGAAATCCTTTTCCCCACCAGGACAGGATTGACGGCCCGGACCAGTTTGAATAAAGCCGACAGGGCCAGGGAAATGTTCAGATCATCATCCATGGCCTCTTTAAACCGGGTTTTAAATTGAAAAAGGGCTTCTCCCACTTCGGCGGTTTCCTCCGCACCGGGCTGAACCGTATAAAGCTTTTGAATAAACTCATCCAGACGCTTTAAGGTCTTCCGGGAGGCTTCCAGCGACTTCAGGGTAAAGGCCAGAGGTTTGCGGTAGTGGGTGGAAAGAAGCCAGTAGCGGACCTCTCTCCCGGTAAACCCCTGCCCCAGGAGATCCCGCAGGGTCCGGGTATTGCCGGCGGCTCTGGACATCTTCTTCCCGTCCACGGTCACCAATTCGCTGTGAAGCCAGTAATGGACGAATTTTTTTCCGCTGGCGGCTTCGCTGATGGCGATTTCATTTTCATGATGAGGGAAGATCAGGTCCACGCCGCTGGTATGGATGTCAAAGGTTTCTCCCAAATACTTCTGGGCCATGGCCGAGCACTCGATATGCCACCCGGGTCGGACGTTCCCCCATTCGGTGGCCGTAAAAATCCCTTTTTTTAATTCCGCCAGGTTGGAGCGCTTGAGCAAGGTGAAGTCTCGGGGATTGTCTTTTTCATATTCATCCAGATCCACGGTTTTTCCTACCTGGATCTGTTTTAAATCCACTCGGGAAAGACGGCCGTAATCCTTAAAGCGGGAGATGTCGAAATAAAGGGAGCGGAGTTTTTCATAAGCGAAGCCTTTATTGAGCAGGGTACGGGTCAGGGCCAGCATATCCTCCACATGCTCACTGGCTTTGGGATAATGGGCGGCCCGCTTGATTCTCAGGGTACCAATGTCTTTTAAAAATTCTTCCGCATAATGATCGGTGAATTCGTTAAGGGGTTGATGAGCCGCCTCGGCCCCAAAAATAGTCCGATCATGCAAATCGGTGATGTTCATGATATGGAAAACTTCCAGACCTTTGAATTCCAGATAACGGCGTAACAGGTCGGCCATAACAAAACGCCGGCAGGGACCCAGATGAATCAGATTATCCACGGTCGGACCGCAGGAATAGATGGAAACTTTCCCCTCCTTGATCGGTACAAAGGCTTCTTTTTTCCGGGTCAGGGTATTAAAAAAGAACAAGCCGGTTTTTTCCCTCTCAGCAAACAAGCTGGTACTCAGGTACCGTTCACCCCCGTCCGGGCAGATGACCACGATCAGCCCTTTTTTCAGATGTTGGGTCTGATGCAGGGCGGCGGCGACGGCTGCTCCGGAACTCATCCCCAGCAGGAGTCCTTCTTCCCGGGCCATCTTCCGGGCGGTTTCAAAGGCCTCTTCATCTTCCACATGCACCACTTCGTCCAGAAGGCCCTTATTGTAAATCCCCGGCTTGTAGGATTCCTTCATATTTTTGAGCCCCTGGATCTTATGACCCAGATAGGGCTCTACCCCCACTATTTTAATGGCCGGATTTAATTCTTTCAGCCGCCGGGTCAGGCCCATCAGGGTTCCGGTGGTCCCCATGGTGGCCACCACCAGGGTCACCTTGCCCTGGGTCTGCTTCCAGATTTCCAGTCCTGTGCCATGATAATGGGCCGTGCTATTGTCCGGATTGTTGAATTGATCAAGAAGGCAGTATTGATCCGGATGCTCCCGGGCCATCTGGTAAACCGTTTCAATGGACCCATCGGTCCCCTGGTGGGCCGGTGTCAACAGAAGCTTCGCCCCATAAGCCTTGAGGATCTTTTGCCGTTCCACACTGGCTGATTCGGGCATGGCCAATAAAAGGGGATAGCCTTTTACGGCGGCAACCATAGCCAGACCGATACCGGTGTTTCCGGAGGTGGCTTCAATGATGGTCTTGCCTTTGGTCAGCACCCCGCTTTTTTCCGCGGCCTCGATCATGGACAAGGCGATGCGGTCCTTGACCGATCCCCCGGGATTGAAGGATTCGATTTTAGCCCAGATAGTCACTTTTTTGTTGGGATTCAGCCGGTTTAACCTGACCAAAGGGGTATTACCGATCAATTTTAATATGTCGGGATAGGCCTGTTTCATAAAACTATTTCTTTCTGCGGGATTTTTTTTTGTTGATTCGTTCATACAAAGCGATCTGTTCAGCTACCGAAAGCTTTTTAGTCCTGGATTTTCGCGGAGAGCGGCACAGCCGGCAACGGTCCTGGGAGCAGCCCTGACAAAAATGACAGTCGGGACAGCGACGCCTGCCAGATGGCAGGGGTACAAGGTTTAAGGTGCAAGGTTTAAGGTTTAAAACACCGGAGTGGTTTAAGCCTCTTTTATTTTTTGTCTTTTGTTTTTTACCTTGCACCGTAGACCTTACACCTTATACCTGGTTTTATCATTCCACCACAACACTCTTGGCCAGGTTACGCGGCTGGTCCACGTCGGTTCCTCGTAAAACGGCGACATGATAAGCCAGCAATTGCAGGGGGACGGTATATAGAATCGGGGACAATCCCCAGCCGGCCTTGGGCAGTTGTATTAAATCATTGGCCTTGAGTCCGGCTTTCCCTCCCTTTTTTTCATCGGTCAGGGCGATGATAATTCCACCTCTGGCCCGCACCTCTTCCATATTACTGAACACCTTTTCCTGGATGTTGTTCTGGGGGGCTAAAAAGACCGTGGGCATTTTCTCGTCTATCAAGGCGATAGGACCATGTTTCATTTCACCGGCCGGGTATCCTTCGGCATGGATATAAGAGATTTCTTTTAATTTCAAGGCCCCTTCCAGGGCAATAGGGTAATGGATACCCCGGCCGAGAAATAAGAAATCCTGAGCCTGAAAATATTTCTGGGCAATAGCTTGGATCCGGTCTTCCGCCTCTAAAACCTTCTCAATATCATGAGGAATGCGCAAAAGTTCCTGGATCATGGCCAGCCTGTCTTTTCGGGAAATCTTTTTTAGAGTTTGACCGATATAGAGGGTCATCAGAAAAAGGGCTGTCAATTGGGTGGTAAAGGCTTTGGTCGAGGCCACCCCGATTTCGGGACCGGCATGGGTATAGATCACCCCATCGGCCTCCCGGGCGATGCTGCTGCCGACAACATTGCAAATGGCCAAGATACGGGCCTTTTTCTTTTTGCCTTCCCTAAATGCGGCCAGGGTATCGGCCGTCTCTCCGGATTGGGAAATCAGGAGCAACAGGGTCCTGGAATTCACGATGGGATTCCGGTAACGGTATTCCGAGGCATAATCCACAGTCGTGGGGATGCGGCAATATTCTTCCAAAAGAAATTTTCCGACCAGGGCCGCATGCCAGGAGGTCCCGCAGGCAATGATATGGATCTGATCAATGTCTTTCAATTCCTCGGAGGTCAAGCCGATTTCCGGTAAAAGGACCTCCCCTTTTTCCGGTGAAACCCGGCCGCGAAAGGTATCGATGATGGCTTGGGGCTGTTCGAAGATCTCTTTCTGCATGAAATGTTTATAACCGGCCTTCTCGGCCATGACCGGGCTCCAGGTTATTTTTTGGACCTCTTTTTTAATTTTGGTCTTTTTTAATGATATTACTTGGGGGAAAGGATGTTCGAGTACGGCCATTTCCCCATCATCCAGGTAAATAACCCGGTTGGTATGATGAAGAAAAGCCATGAGGTCGGAGGCAATGAAAAATTCTTCGTCTCCGATTCCCACGATCAAGGGGCATTCTTTGCGCACGGCTACGATCCGATCTGGGTCCTGACTGTCCAGGATAACCAGGGCGTAGGATCCCCGGATTTTTTCCTGGGCCATTTGAACCGCTTTTACCAGATCCCGACCTTTGATATATTTATTGATCAGATGAGCGACAATCTCCGAATCCGTTTCCGATGAAAATTGACAGCCGTCATTCAGGAGTTGTTTTTTTAAATCCAGATAATTTTCGATGATCCCGTTATGGACCAGGGCGATTCGTCCGGCTACATGGGGATGGGCATTGGTTTCCGAGGGCCGGCCGTGGGTGGCCCAGCGGGTATGCCCGATTCCAATCCCGCCGTAAAGGGGGTTTTTAGAAAGCAGGCGGCCCAGTTCGCTGAGTTTGCCCTGGCTTCGGCGCACCTCGAAGTTTTGGTTTTGAATCAGGGCGATTCCTGCCGAATCGTAGCCCCGGTATTCTAATTTTTTTAATCCTTCGAAAATGACCTCCACCGGATTCTGAGGACCCAGGTATCCAATGATGCCGCACATAAGACGTCTCCTTAGTTTGAAAATACGGTTTAAGGTTCAAGGTTTAAGGTTCAAGAATACATAGATTCATGAGGCCAATCCCACATCGGTGGAACTCGAATCCGCGTGGGCACCACCAAGCGTGAGAACGGGCGCCACGAAACATGAAAATAGGTTTTCACCTAACGCTTCACGCCTGACGGATTTCAGTATCAAATTCTATTGGCTTCAACCACCAATTGTTCCGTTTTCTTAAAAACCTCTTCATCCATCCGGACATTAATGGGCAGCACCAGCAGACAGGCCATTCTTTTGTCGGTGCGGGTGAGAAGATCCTGGGGATAGGTCAAATTCCGGATGTTGTTTTCCACCTGGAAAGGCCAGCCGTTGCGGCAGGCGGTTTTTTGAAGAAGAAGGTGCTCCCAGTTGCGATAATAATGCCATCCGTTTTCATAAAAATAAACCAATCCCAGCCACAGCTTTTTTCCTAAATCCTTCAAGGCCCGGGTCTTATTCTCATCGGGCAAAGAAAAGGCCAGGAAGGTGGCGGTGTCTCCATCGGGGTCCACCAGTTCCCGGAAGCGAATCCCTTTGATTCCGGTCAGAATTTTTTTCAGCCGGTTCTTATGGGCCATTTGGTCGGCAATCATTTTTTTTAATTTGGACAACTGAGCCAGTCCCAGGGCCCCCTGCAGTTCCATCATCCGATAATTAAAACCGATAAAACTCCGGCTTTCCAGGCCACGATCGGGGCCGATGTGGTCGTGACCATGGTCGTGATATTCCGAGGACCGGCGATAGAGTTCCGGATCATCCATAATCAGCATACCTCCCTCGCCGGTGGTCAGGGTCTTCACCGAGTCAAAAGAGAAGGTCCCAATAGCCCCGAAAGACCCCAGGGCCTTCCCTTGGATAAATCCGCCGCAAGCCTGGGCCGTGTCTTCAATCACCGGGATATGATGCTGATCGGCCACGGCCATAATAGCTTCGATCCGGGCTTGAGTTCCCAGCATGTGAACCGGGATGATGGCCTTGGTTCGAGGAGTGATTTTTTTGGAAAGTTCTCCGGGGTCCAGATTTAGCGTATCGTCAATATCACAAAAAATCGGGACAGCCCCGCATTCCAAAATGGCCTCCCAGGTGGCCACAAAAGTGAAGCCGCTGGTGATGACTTCATCACCAAAACCCACCCCCAGGGCCGCCAGGGCCACTTTTAAGGCCGCGCTCCCGGAGGAAACCGCCAGGGCATATTTTCTACCGGTAAATTCGGCGAACTTTTGTTCAAATTCTTGAACTTTGTATCGCCCTTTTCGTTGGGCTGGAAAGCCGTAGCGAAAAAGAACCCCTGTTTCCAGTACCTCCAGGATTTCTTTTTTTTCTTCTTCTCCTAAGACTTCATAACCGGGCATATTTATCTCCTTCAGGATTCAATTACTAAAGTTCAAGGTTCAAGGTTTAAGGTTTAAGGTTTAAGAAAACCTTACACCATATACCTTACACCGTATACCGTTGTTTAACTCACTTTAAATCGCCTTGGCTCAATTCCATAACGGTCGATTTTATAATTGATAATCCGTTGCGTAATCCCCAACTCTTCGGCGGCCCGGGTCCGGTTCCCGTTCGTTTTCTTCAGGGCTTCGATAATTAGTTCCTTCTCCACAGCCTCCACCGCCTGATCGAAAGTCAGCCGGCTCTGGGTATTGGAGCTTTCGGCGGTCTGGAGCGTTGGCGGGAGATGATGGGCCTTGATGGCTTCCCCCTCGCAGATCAGGACCGCCCGTTCCAGGCAGTTTTGAAGTTCCCGCACGTTGCCCGGCCAGTGATATTGCATGAGCATGTCGATCGCCGGTGTGGAAATACGCCGGATATTCTTTTGGTGCTCTTTGTTGAATTTTTCCAGAAAATGTTCAGCCAGCAGAAGGATATCCGTCCGTCGATCCCGTAAGGGGGGAAGATAGATGGGGAAGACATTCAAACGGTAATAAAGGTCTTCCCGAAACCTCTTTTCTCCCACGATTTTTTCCAGGTCCTGATGGGTGGCGGCAATGATTCGCACATCGGATTGAATCGGCTGGCGGCCTCCCAGCCGGTCAAATTCCTTTTCCTGAATGACCCGGAGCAGCTTGGTCTGAACACTGGGGTTTAAATCTCCAATCTCATCCAGGAACAGGGTCCCCCCCTGGGCCCTTTCGAAGCGGCCGGGTTTGAGGGAGGTGGCCCCGGTAAAGGCCCCCTTTTCATAACCGAACAGCTCGCTTTCCAAAAGGGTTTCCGGTAAAGCGGCACAATTGACTTTGATAAAGGGTTTGCGGGAACGCAGGCTTTGATAATGGATGGCATTGGCTACCAATTCCTTCCCGGTCCCGCTTTCTCCCCGGAGCAGGACCGTGGCGTTGCTTTTGGCCACCTTATGGATCATCTCATAAACTTCCCGCATAAGACGGCTGTTGCCGATGATGTTTTCAACCTGGTATTTTTCGGTTAATTCTTTTTTAAGCCGGATATTTTCATCTAAAAGCTGTTCCCTTTCCCGGTTCAGGTATTGCACTTTCTTTACCGTCTCGGCAATCAAGGCGGCGATAATGGTCAGGAACCTCAGGTCCTCTTCCAGGGCGATCTCATTGGAAAATAGGCGATCAACGCTCAAAGCCCCGATCGTACTTTTCCCGATCTTAATCGGGACACAAATGAAGGAAATATCCTGCTTGTCCAGGTCCTTCCGGGTGCGGGTCCGGTTCAAAAACATCGGCTCTTCGCTGATCCTGGGGATAACGGCCGGTTCGCCGGTTTGAACCACCCGTCCGGTAACGCCCTCTCCCAGGCGGTATTTGCCCCTCCGTTTGGCCTCGGGGGAGAGGTCATGGGCCACCTCAATCGATATCTCCGAAGTGTCCGGATTCAGGATGGTCAGGGTGGCTCGCCGCATTCCCAGCAGCTTGGAAATGATCCCCAGAATCTCCTGGAGGGATTTGCTCAGGTCAATGGAGGCATTGAGGGCCTTGGCGATTTCATAAAGACAATAGACCTCTCGCACATACTGATTTTGGTCTAAGCCTTTGCTTTTTAAGAATGCTTCTTTCAAAGAATGCCCCTCCGGTTAAGTCATACCTAAGGTAACACAGGCCTGACTAAAAAACAACATTTTTGTAAAAAAAGGGTTTGAACGGTTTATTCCATTGGACCTGAAGAGGAATCTATGGTATAGGTTCACACATTTAGTGATTAGGTTCCAATGTTACAATTCTGAGAATTTATCTCTCACTTTTGACTATCAGGTCCAAGGGGGTCTTATTTTTGGGGTTGTCCACCCTAACGCCATATGCTTCTTTGCCGGGCCCAATATTTTGACTATCGCAGAGGCAGGCCTTCACCATGGCGGGAAACGGGCTTGGGTGAATGCCCTGCTCCTAATAAACTTAGCTTTTGGGCCGGGATAGGGCGACATGTTACCCTTTGGACAATCCCCAAAAATAAGACCCCCTTGGACCTTTTAACAATTTCAAATAGGTTTGATGAGATCTTATCCCGTTTGGGCCGGAAGAGAAAAAGGAAGGCCGGTTATGAAAAAGGTGAAAATTCAAAAGGCCATCGGAATGGTCCTGGGCCACGATCTGACCCGTATTGTTCCGGGCAGCTTTAAGGGGGTGGCCTTTAAAAAAGGGCATATCCTTAGGGAGGAAGATATTCCGGCCCTGTTGGACATAGGCAAGGAAACCATCTTTGTTATGGAAATCCCTCCCGGTCGGCTCCATGAAAACGATGCCGCCGGACGTTTGGCCCAAGCTTTAAAGGGGGACCTTCTGACTCTGATTGGACCGTCAGAAGGGAAAATAAGCCTGGCGGCTCAAACTTCCGGCCTGCTGAAAATAAAGGTGAATGATCTGGCCCGGATCAATCTCATCCCCAATATTATCGTCTCCACCCTACACAATAACAGTCTCTGTCTGGAAGGCGATACCGCGGCCGCCACCCGAATTATCCCTTTGACGATTGATGAAAAGAGTATCGCCCGGGCAGAAACGATCTGTTCCCGGTCCGGACCGGTAGTCTCTCTCAAGCCTTTAAGCAAAAAAAAGGTTGGGGTGGTCGTAACCGGATCGGAATTTTATAAGGGTCGGGTGCAAGACGGTTTTGAAGATTGGGTGGGCAAAAAATTGTTGGCTTTTGAATGTACAATCATTCGGAAAGAGATTGTTCCGGACCAGGTCTCACGAATTGCCGGTTCCATTAAGGCCCTGATTGAATCGGGTTGCGACCTGATCATTACTACCGGGGGGATGTCCATCGATCCTGATGATGTCACCCGGAAAGGAATCCGTCGGGCCGGTGCCAGGATTATTTTTTTTGGCACACCGGTATTGCCCGGGGCCATGTTCCTTTATGCCCGTTTGGGTGAGATCCCACTGCTGGGGTTACCGGCCTGCGTTTTTTATCATAAGGTCACTCTTTTCGATTTGATCCTGCCTTTGATCCTGGCTGGTGAGGAGCCGACCCGTAAAGAAATCGCCCTTATGGGTCACGGCGGCCTTTGCCGAAATTGCAACGAATGCCGTTTTCCGGTGTGTCCTTTCGGAAAATAGGGGAACTGTATTTAAAAAGAGAGTCTTTATCCACCGCAAAGCCGCAAAGAGCGCAGAGAAAATCTCTTTGTTCAATCACGTGAGAGGCAGGATTGAACAAATCAACTCCGGCCCACGGCCTCAATACCCAATCGGATCGAAGGGGATTCCCTTGATTCCTGATTAGGGATGATTGGTTTTTTGGCTGAGCGCCCTTACCTCATCATCATTGACGGAGTGACCGGTAAAGGTCTCAGCCGTCTGCCGGGCCAGCCACAGTGCCGCCTCGGCAATCTGCTCCGGGCTCTTCATGCTCTTCAACATTTCTTCGGGGAATTGGTGTTTGGCAAAGACCTTTTTAAAACCATCGGTAGTCACACCCCCGGTGGGGTAGAGGTCGTTGACGGCGATATTGTACTGTTTTACCTCTTGGGCCAGTCCCCAGGCAAAATATTCGATGCCGACCTTGGTGATACTGTAGCAGACCTCACCGGGCGGAGCCTGCCGTTTGGCCGCTATTGAGGTCATACAGATAATGCTGCCGCTTTTCTGGGCTATCATCGCCGGCAGGACGGCTTTGGTGCAGAGAAAGGTGCCGCGCAGATTGACCCGCATCATAAGGTCCCAATATTTCACCGGCAGGTCGACGACGAAGGCGTTCAGGTTGGCGGCGGCGTTATTCACCAGGATATCGATATGGCCCCACTCTTCCAAGACCCGTTTGGCCATATTCTCAATATCCGCATCGACGGTGAGGTCGGTTCTGACCGGTATGGCCGTACCCCCAAGGGCGCGGATTTCTGACACGGTCTGGTGAATGGTTCCCGGCAGCCTGCTGGTTCCTTCCTTTTCCGTCCGGGCCACCACAGCGATTTTTGCACCATTTTTTGCCAGGGTCAGGGCAATCTGCTTGCCTATCCCCCGGCTGCTTCCGGTTATAATGGCCACTTTTCCTTTCAGATTCATGGGCTGTACTCCTTCTGGGATTGAAACTTTTCAAATTTATCAGCTTGCCCAAAGTGCGTCAATCCATTTATTCGATTTTAGGTAAGAAGAACTCGCAAAAAGTCGTCACCCCGGTGGAAACCGTGGTCCAGGGTTTTTTAAGCAATTGAAGTTTCTGGATTCCGGCTTTCGCCGGAATGACGTTTTTGGCTTATTAGCGACTTTTTGCGAATCCATCAGGTTAGACTATTGATAATTGTCGATGAACCCATTAAAATAAAGTGGAGCCAATTGGGAGAAAGCTATCAGCCGATAGTAGTCAGCAAAAGCACTTTTAAAAGGTTTTTTCTAAAAGCCGAACGCTAATCTCTGCTAGATCTCATCTGGAAATATCATTCCCGGATGAGATCTAATCAGGTCCTCAGAAGAACGATCAGAAGAACGATAGGAAAGGAGCCTTCGATGAAATTATTTGAACCGATAACCATCCGCAGCATGGTCGTCTCCAACCGCATTGTCTATCCGGCTATTCAATTGAATATGGGCATGAACGGCCGACGGGCCAGGGCCTTTTACAGCGAGCGCGCCAGGGGGGGCGCTGGTCTCATTTTAACGGCCAATACCGCCATTGATAACTTTGCCTGCGAAGATCTCTGGGGCGGTACCGCAGGCCTGAATGACTTTGTCAAACGACTGCGTCTTTTTACCAGCGAGGTCCACGACGCCGGGGGCAAAATAGGAGTGCAGTTATGGCAGGCGAACCGCTTTCCACAGGGAAAAGGGGTGCAGGCGGCCGGCAAAGAGATGTATCCGGACAGCGGAGAAAGTGTCGCGCCCTCCGCCTTGGAGGATAGGCGGGCTCTGACTCTTCCCGAAATCGATTCCATTATATACCGGTTTGCCAAGGGGGCCCGAAATGTCCGCGAGGCCGGATTTGATTGTGTGGAAATTCACGGAGCCCATTCTTACCTGTTGGCCCAATTTTCCAACCCGGCGACCAATCAGCGTGCTGACCAGTTCGGTGGAGATTTGGCAGGCCGAATGAAATTGGGAGTGGATATCGTTAAGGCCATGCGGGCTTTTGTGGGTCCGGATTTCCCAATTTTATTCCGACTGGGGGCTTTGGAAGAGGACGGGAAAATACACCCGGATAGCCTGCTATACGCCCAGGAACTGGAAAAAGCCGGAGTCGATTGCCTGGATATTTCTACCGGCGGCTGGGGCCCGAATCCGGTCTCCCCCGGCAAAAAGCAGCCGATGGGCACTTTTATCTATCTGGCCGAACCTATTAAAAAAGTGGTAAAAATCCCGGTAATCGCCGTGGGTCGAATCAACACCCCCGAGGTGGCGGAATCGATTCTGGAAAAAGGGCAGGCGGATCTGGTGGCTATCGGAAGACAATTAATCACCGACCCTTACTGGCCTTTAAAAGTGAAGGAAAATCGATTGGAGGAAATCGTGGCCTGCGAGTCCTGCAGTATCAATTGTTTTGCCCCGGCCTTCGAGCGTAAATTACCTCCGGATGCGCCCCTCTGTAAAAACAACCCACTGGCGGGCAAAGAATGGGAAGAAAAAGTGTAAGCAGTTTTTAAATTCGTGAATGAATAAATAGAGGGGCTATTGTCAGGTAGAAAAATTTGGCCTTGACCTGAAGCTCCGAACCTTGGAATCCTTTATTATTCCCCCGTAAAAACCGGCTTGCGCTTCTCCATAAAGGCCCTGCGGCCTTCGGCATAGTCTTTACTATTGAAGCACTGCTGAGTCAGTTTATTGATTTTTTCCAGATCGCGCTTTCCAGGGTCCCTTAATAATTCCCTGACTGTTGCCTTGACCGCTTTTATAGTCAAGGGGGCGTTGCCTCCAATCTGGTTCGCATAATCACGCACAGTCGCTTCCAGATCCTCTCTCGATACGATTCGGTTGATAAGTCCGATCCGTAATGCCTCCTCCGCATTCAGAAAGCGCGCCGAGAACAGGATATCCTTGGCCCAGGACGGTCCCACCAGGTCGGCCAGGGCTTTCACGCCGCCGAAGCCGTATCCGAGTCCCAATTTCGCCGCAGGAATGCCGAAGGTGGAGTCCGGGGTTGCAAAACGGACATCGGCATTCAGGGCGACCGCCAAACCACCGCCGATACAATACCCCTGGATCATGGCGATTAAAGGTTTATCCAGTTTGTATAACATGGTATGCGCGTTGGCTGATTGTTTGGCGTAGGCTTCACTGGCGGCGGCCGAGTTACGCTTCGTTTCGAATTCGGAAATATCCGCCCCGGATACAAAGGACTTATCCCCGGCCCCTTTCATGATCACAACCCTTACCTTCCCATCCTGTTGAAAGTTGGTAAGTATAACGCCCAGGGCCTGCCACATCTCCAGGGAGACGGCATTCCGCTTCGACGGGTTATTAAAGGTAATCCAGCCAATAGGTCCTTCTTTTTCGGCCAGCATTTTGTTGGTATTTAGTTGCATCTCTTTCTCCATTCTGTATTCCGGCTCCTGGATTCTTAGTTTTTAAATAATCCCTGCTTCTCGAAAGCCGGTTATTTCCGTTTCATCAAAGCCGAGCTCCGCGAGCACCTCATTACTATGCTGACCCAATTCGGGTGCTGGCTGTCTGATCTCCGGGGCGCCGGGGATATCCGGCATATTGATTGGCGTACGTATCAGACCAA
>JACQYK010000217.1 GCA_016208255.1 Deltaproteobacteria bacterium
TGGTGAAGCAAACCAATCTCTTCCGGTCCGTGCATCATCAGCTACGGAGCCCTGACTTGTAGCGACCGGCGATAGCCCGACTCCGTGATCCAATAGCCAGGAATTACCGTGAATCAGACGACTTGCACTCGCTGTATCGGAGATACGCCGCACAAACTCGTTCATACGTAAGTGCATGCGGTTGCTGGTAGCCTGAGTAGGAAGAGCAAAGTAGATCCCCCCTGCTTTTCCAGAAACGAGCAACCGATAGGAGGCCCATAGAGCCGCTTCGGTCTTGCCCATACCCATTGGCGCTTCGATAATATAGACTCCGGGGGCGTTCACCGCATCAAATGCTTTTTGCTGCATTTCGTTGGCGACCCATCGTATTTCAGGTTTTTCTACATCATGGAATAAATCATGAAAAGAAAGGTTCGGATAGAAATCAGGCCTCCGAAAACCGATGGTCTCGAGTGCCTTTTTTGCAAGAGAAAAGGCGTCCTCAACGTGCGTCTTGCTATCCGGGGGAAAAAACCGCTCGTCGGACCCAATCCAATCAGCCACGCTGGTGAGTCCGGCCAGCCACCAAAGCGCGGGCGAACCATCGGATAGTGAAAAAGACGTACTTTGAGCGAAGTGCTCCCATATCCGTCGAGCATTCACCACGCGTTCGCTATCCCAATCAATACCACTGGCACTCTCAGAGATAGCTCCTTTCGGGCGGTACCCTTGATCGTTGGGCGGGGTGAGGCGACCATGATGGGCGCCAAGTATGGTTGAAACAAACTTGGCTGTCTTTCGGTCAATTCCAATTTCAGCAAGGAACTGCTGAATTGCAGCATGGGATACCCTCCCGTGGTCCGATTCCATTGCCGAATCCCAGCACCAGTTGCGAGCAATCTTTGATAGTTCGTTCTTTTCAAGCCAGTATTCACACTTCCGCTGGAAGCCTGGCGATATCTTTCCAAGATCGTGGAGAGCAACAAGAGCCCCGATCGCAGATGATCGCAGGTCAAACCGTTCAAGGAGTTCCAGGGATGTCTCAGCGATACAGCGTGCAACGCATCCGACATTCACCATGTGGTCATACACTGAAATGCCGGGCTTCCCGTCCGAAGTGGTCTTTGCCCAAAAACGACCCATGTCTTTTTTATTATCAATCATTTAGCATATCACCATGATAGAAAAGGACCAGCTTTCCCCCAATATCGAAAATAATTAGGTGGTTGGCTCATTGCATTTTCCGAGTCTCAATTCAAGGGAAACCAAATTATTTGATAAATCAAGGTTTATAAAATTTATTTTACCACCCCCACTCCCCCAAATGATGTCCTACCTGGAAAAAAAGTCCAAAGTTTTAAGTCCAAGGTATTTCATAAGCCCTGATAGAATCTGATTAATTTCAATTGTTAATGCCGACAGGCGGTCAAAAGTATCTTGTTCGATATAATTTTGGTCCATAGCGACATATAGCTGCGCTCTAACTTCCCCATAAATGATTTTCGCTAACTCCCGTGCTTTTCGCCAAGCCTCGATATCTTCAAATCTTTTTATGGTTGCCATATCAGATTCTGGACTTCACAAATAAACCTTAGCCATCCTTCCGATCTCTTTTTTCACTTCTTCCCTTAATTCCAACGGCGCCAAGACCTCCACCCCGGCCCCGTATTTTAAGATCTCTCTTCGGACTTCCTTAAAGTCAGCTACCGGGAATTTTAAACAAAGGCTTCCATCCGGGGTATGATAAACCTGTTGGTCATTATGCCAGACCTGTTCGGAGACCCAATTGGCAACCTGGGGGCTGAACCGGAGACAAACTTCAATCGATTCTTTGCCGCTCATGACGCCGAAATTCCGGTCCAAATATTCTCTTATGGGTGGAAGATCTTTCGGAAGCGGGAGCATGCGGGAATCTTTTGCAAGGGTTCGAACACGGGACAGGGCGAAGTCTCGAAGCGCTTTCTTAAGGCCGCAAAAGGCGATAAGGTGCCAATTTCCTAAATAGCAGAAAAGATGCAGGGGCCGGATGATTCTTTCGGTCGACTCATTTTTATGGGGAGAGTAATAGGTTATTTTGAGGGTTTCCTCCTGGAAAAGGGCATAAAGGACGGGATGGAAAATGTTTTCATCAACCCTGGAGTAGACGACATTCTTTACGGATACCTTTTTACGGACTTCATCCAGACCGGGAGGTGGATTGATGAAGCGGAAGGCCAGAAATTTTTCAAAGGCGTGGTCCAGGGAGTCCTTGAGGTGGCGATCGGGCATCACGGCGGTGAATCTCAAAGCCAGGCAGAGGGCAAAAAGTTCTTCTTCTTTAAGCCATACCGGGGGCAGCTCAAAGTGAGGGTCTTCGTAGGTATACCCTTTTCCCAGAGGATTATAGACAAGGGGTGCCCCCAATCGGTCTCGCATGAATTCGATATCTCGCTGGCCCTGCTTTTCGGAGACCTCAAAACTCTCAGCCAGTTTCCTGGCGTTGGGATATCGGCACTCCTTGATTTGACCATGAAACCAGTAATATCTTTCATAAGCGAGTTTTTTGCCCATTAGGTCTCCCTATCAGGTTTACTGAAAAATTTTGATATCTTCTTATTCATACATTTATTCCCATATTAATGTGGTATTCCTACTTTTTGTCTTTCCGCCTCCACTTTGCGTCCCGCCCCTTTCCCAGTATCTCCAAACGTCCTTCCTCTCTCCAGCGGTTCATTACCAGACGGATTGTGTCACGGCTTACATTGGGGCAAAGTCGTTTCACATCGGCGATACCAAAGGGACTGGTCATGTTTTTGAAGGGCGTATTCCACCAGCTCTGTTCATCATATCATCTACTTCCATACCAGTTACGAGCCCTTAAGGGTAAATCTTTTAATATTGACCTCTTTTTTTAAGGTCACAACTTGTGACCTTAAAAGTGCCCGGGCTTCTTCCTCGGTCCATTAAAAACATGAAATCATCGGAAAACCTTTTAGGAATTCCTTTTGAAAGCCTGATTTAAGGTTTTCGTCTAAATGCCTGAAAGAACGGCTAAGTCTCTTCCCGACATCCCCCCATACCATCCCTGAAATCCGTGCTAAACTTGATCCTCCAAAAAACAAAACCCCAATTCCTTTTTAAGGTCCTGGGGTTATCGGTCTTCCTTTACCATGTTATATCTCCTTTTAGGCCAATATTTGTAAAGGTTCGGTTTTTCTGACAATATTTTTAACAGATCGGCTTTGAGAAAGCAATGGTTCTCTAATTTCCAGGAAGACCGGGCCTTTAAACCACCAGTTCCACCCGAAACCCGATCCTCTCCCAGGGATCAGGGCTTTGTCTGAGCCGAGTGATTTTCGCTTCGAGATCAAGCCCCTGATCCAGAAGGCGTGCTATGACCGAAGGAATTACCGACAAAGAATTAAGAAAATTTCGTCTATCCATAAATCACCTCATCAAATTTATTGTGCAAGCTAAGCAATAAACGTCTTTTATTTGACCTTGACTCTACCACCACGTTTTGTCAGATACGGTCAAAATTCCAGAATTTTATTGGGGAACACAAAAAATTTATCTATTATGTACTTCTTGGGGTATATCTCAAGGCGGCTTTTTTAAAAAATTACCCATTATTGACAATTGTTTCATGTGGGGTTATAATCAATCACTTTTAGAATAAAAAAGGAGTACAAATCATGGCTGAAATCAATATCCTGAAAACGGATTCCAGGGGACGCGTTACCCTGCCGGGGATTTTCAGAAAAGAACCGTTGTTCGAATATATCGTCGAGGGGGATCAAATTACCCTGTACCCCGTCCGCACCGTCAGAAAATTTTCGGACATGTCCGGCCTTCCTATAGAGAAACTTGAACCCGAATGGGTTGAGAAGGAAGAAAAAATCAATCAAGATCGACGGTCCGGCATCAGGGCCTCTTCCCCCTCTGAAGCTTTAAAGAAACTCCGGAAGTAGACCTTCTATGCCCCCCATGGTCCCCCCATTTAATCTTTTCTTCGAAGTCATATTTCTGGAAAGTTATTCCCGTCTTGGCTCACAGGAAAAGAAAGTGATCGATAAGGGCGTGCAACTTCTGGCCAAAAATCCCAGGCATCCATCCCTTCAGGTGCATAAAGCCAAGAATATCACGGGCAAATATCCGCCCGGCGGGGACGGGGTGTACATTGCTTATGCTTCCAGAGACCTTAGAATCACTTTTGAGTATGGTCCTGAACAAGGGATGATCGCCCTGCGAAATTGCGGGCATCATGCCTCCCGCGAAAGGAACATTTAAAGTTATTCATCTTTTTGGGGGAGAATATTATGGCCCGTGGAGACCAGTTAAGCCGGCAATGGCGTATTATCCAGACATTGATAACCTCAAAAACAGGCAAATCGGCGGCCGATTTGTCCCTGGATTTGGAGTGCAATCCCCGGACGGTTTACCGCGATCTGGAGGCCCTGCAAGCCGCCGGATTTCCTATCTACACGGAGAGGGTGGAGGGCAAAAATCTCTGGTCCCTGCTGGACACCATGAGGCATCATATCCCCATCCCCTTCAACCTCATGGAACTGATGGCCCTCTACTTCAGCCGGGACATGATGCGGGTTTTCAAAGACGCCGGTTAAAATATGGTTTTCCTCTCAGGTGGCCGGATACATCAAGGAAAAAATATGGCATGAGGGCCAACAATTAGAGCCCCAGGCAGACGGCTCCCTGATATTCGAAGCTGAAGTGGCTGGAATCGAGGAGGTCAAATACTGGGTCCTGGGCTGGGGGCCGAACGCCTGTGTCTTGGAGCCGACGGTTTTAAAGGAAGAAATTCGTACCCAGGCCGCAGCCACCCTGGCTTTATATGAAAAAGGATCGAGAGACAGGGGTGAAGTCTCGGAGTCAGGGAGATAAATCCAGACTTCTGCCAGGTTATGAAGGCAAGGGTTTTATTGACTCCGGATTTGACAATGCTTTGATCCTGCTTATCTTTAATAAATATTCTTAACACTTGGGCAAGCCAATCGTCGCCAAGCCTGCCCCGGACTCGATCCGTGGCTAAGCTGGTTTCAAGTGCCCGAAGGGCCTGACAGTAAGGGGGGGGCAAGTCGCCGCCACCTCGTCCTGCCTTTGTCTGTGGCAAAAAAAGGATTTCAGTGATGGGAGAAGAAGAAATAAATAATGAACTGGAACAGACCGCCCTGTCGGTGGGCGGGATGAGCTGTGCCGCCTGTGTGGCCCGAGTGGAAAAGGCCCTGGGAGGGCTGGAGGGAGTCCAAAAGGCGGCCGTAAATTTTGCCACGGAAAAGGCCCAGGTGACCTACGACCCGAGAAAAGTAGATCTGGAAAAATTCCGGCGGGCCATTGAAGACGCCGGTTATCAGTTTCGAGGTCTGGCCCGCGCCGAACTCCGGGACCGGGAACGGGAGGAGCGGAAAAGAGAGCTGGCCCTCTTGAAAAAAAAGTTCATTTTCAGTGTTATTTGCGGACTCCTGATCATGATCCTGTCGATGCCCCACTATATTCCTTATCTAAACCAACTTCCCCACCAATTCCTTTTTTATATTCTTTTTATCCTGACTACACCGGTCCAATTCTGGGCCGGAAAGCAATTTCTTACCGGCGCCTGGGGAGCCGCCCGCCACGGCAGTGCCGACATGAATACCCTGATATCCGTTGGGACTCTATCGGCCTATGGCTATTCAACGGTCGTCACCTTTTTCCCTTCTATTTTTCATCAAAGCGGCCTGAAGGCCGAAATTTATTTCGACAGCGCGGCTATGATTATTGCCTTGATCCTGTTGGGACGGTTACTCGAGGCCCGGGCCAAGGGGCAGACTTCCGAGGCTATCCGCAAACTGATAGGATTGGCTCCCAAGACAGCCAGGGTTATCAGGGACCATCAGGAATCGGATATCCCGGTGGAGGAAGTGCAAAAAGGAGATCTCATCGTAGTCCGCCCGGGAGAGAAGATTCCGGTGGACGGGCGGATCCGGGAAGGCCGTTCGGCTGTGGATGAATCCATGCTCACCGGGGAAAGTCTGCCGGTAGACAAAAATCCGGGGGATGAGGTCATCGGGGCCACTCTGAATAAGAGCGGCAGTTTTACCTTTGAAGCCACCCGGGTTGGGGAAGAAACGGCCCTGGCCCAAATCATCCTTTTGGTGGAACAGGCCCAGGGCAGCAAAGCCCCGATACAGCGTCTGGCCGATACGGTGGCCGGGATCTTCGTCCCGATTGTCATGGGGTTGGCCGTACTGACCTTTATCATCTGGTTTTTCTGGGGCCCCCCTCCGTCCCTGACCTTTGCCTTGCTCAATTTTGTGGCGGTCATGATCATCGCTTGTCCCTGTGCCCTGGGTCTGGCCACTCCGACGGCTATCATGGTGGGAACCGGTAAGGGTGCGGAAAACGGAATCCTGATCAAAGGCGGAGAAAGCCTGGAGTCTATTCATAAACTGACCACCATGGTTTTTGATAAAACGGGGACTTTGACTAAAGGGGAGTTGTCCGTCACCGATATCATACCTCTGGAAGGCACCGGGGCTCAAGAGCTCCTGACCCTGGTGGCCTCGGTGGAAAAAAATTCCGAACACCCTTTGGGGGAAGCTGTTGTCCGAAAGGCCAAGGAAGAAGGGCTATCCCTGGCGGGGGTAGAGGATTTTGAAGCCCTTTCGGGGCAGGGCGTGTCTGCCAAGCGGGAAGGACAGGAGATAACCATCGGGAACAGTCGTCTTATGCAAGCCCGGGGGCTGGATCTGACCCCTGTTCAAGCTTTGGCTGAAGCCCTGGCCGACCAGGGGAAAACCCTGATGTTTGTAGCCCGAGATGGAAAGATTATCGGGCTTATGGCCCTGGCCGACACACTCAAGGAACATTCCAGAGAGGCGGTAGCAGAACTGAAAAACATGGGCCTGGAGGTGGTCATGCTCACCGGAGACAACCGGCAAACGGCTCAGGCCATCAGCCGGGAACTCCAATTAGACCGGGTCATCGCCGAGGTGCTGCCCCAGGATAAAACCAAACAGATCAAGCAGCTTCAAGGGGAAGGCAAAAAAGTGGCCATGGTGGGAGACGGCATCAACGATGCTCCGGCCCTGGCCCAGGCCGATGTGGGTATCGCCCTCGGTACCGGTACGGACGTGGCGATGGAGGCCTCGGATATTACGCTGATCCGCGATGACCTTCGGACCATCCTGACGGCCATCAAACTGTCCAGGAAGACTATGCGGACCATACGGCAGAATCTCTTCTGGGCCTTTTTCTATAACGTCCTGGGCATCCCTATTGCCGCCGGAATCCTCTATCCTTTTTGGGGGATCCTGCTCAACCCGATTCTGGCCTCGGCGGCCATGGCCTTCAGTTCCGTATCCGTGGTCAGCAATTCCTTGCGTTTGCGGCGGGTTAAAATATAAACCGGGAGACATCCAGAAGGATGTCGGGACATGAAAATTGGGGTTCTCCGAACTCCCGAACTATAAGCTTGATCTCTCGCCCGCTCCGTTAGAGCCCACAGAGATCACTGAGGAGGAATTTATTTTTTCATTGCGGTTGAGAGGACCGCAATGAAAAACCGGTCCAGCGCTGCCGCGATCCTTGCCGGAGGCTGAGTACGCGGGTCTGAATCCCCTTCCCAGGGATTCAGACCTGTTAATAGTTTCTCGGGTTCCTCTGCGCTCTCGGGCGAAGCGGGCGAGAGATAAACGACTTTGACCTTTTATCTATTTTCAGACTAAATCGTGGCATTAGAATTCCAGCCTCAGTTGGGTATCCCTCTTTTTCCTCGCCTTTTCCGCATACATATTTTTGTCGGCCTGAAACAAAAGGGTATCAATGGATACCGGGTTCTCCGGGTCATAGACCACTGCCCCCATGGTCAAGGAGAGCCGGTATTTCCGATCCGGTTCTTTATGGTTATAACGATCCAAGCTCTCTCGCAACCTTTCCCGGAGCAAATCCGGACCGGCTTCCAAAGTTCCTTCGATGGCCAGTATGGCAAACTCATCCCCTCCGATACGGGCAATGATATCCGGATCGCGGAAATTTTCTTTAAGAATACGGGCGATCTCGATCAAAGCCCGATCCCCCTCCAAATGACCAAAGGTATCGTTGATCGCTTTCATTTCGTCCACGTCGGCGAAAATTAAAAAAATCCCCCGTTCCAGACGCCGGGCGAGCTTAAGTTCCTGTTCAGCCAGGGTGAAAAACCCTCTTCGGTTATACAGCCCGGTCAGGTCATCGACCAGAGAAAGGGCCTTCAGAGCTTCTTCCGCCTGTTTTCGATCTGTAATATCAGCGACAATGGCCTGAAGGAAAAACCCCCCCCCTATTTCGGTTCGGTTCAGAGTCACCTCCGCGTCAAAAGGGATCCCATCCAAGCGGCAATGCTTCCATTCAAAGACTTGAGGCTCTCCCAGCAATGCGGCCCTGATTTTTTCCAAGCCCTTTTCCTTCGACTCCCGACCATCCGGTTGATAAGGCGGCGAAAACTCAAAAGGTCCCTTTCCAATAATCTGCTCTCGAAGACAACCGAACATCTTCAGGGTGTGGAAATTGCAATCTACAAAACGATTCTCGGTTATTAGAAAAATGGCCACCTGGGCGGCATTGAACAGGGTTCGATATTTGATCTCACTTTCCCTCAGGGCCTTCTCCGCCCTCTTGCGCTCGCTCACGTCCCTGGCAATTCCCTTAAATCCAATAGGTTTTCCAGCGGAATCCTTCCGCAAGGATATGGAAACCTCGACCTGTCGCTTCGATCCGTCTTTTCCGGTTATTTCCCGCTCAAATCCTTCGACCGGAGTCCCGGTCTGATAGACCTGACGGAAGATCTCCAGGGATTTTTCAATCTCCGAAGCCTCCCCACTTTTTTTATAACTCATCCCCTGCAGTTCCGCCCTGGGTATCCCGACGATGTTGCACAAAGCATCATTAAAAAAAATATAGTTCCCCCATAAATCCATTTCATAATATCCTTCCTGAATGCTCTCCAGGATACTCCGGTATTTTTCTTCCGATTCTTTCAGGGCCGCCTGCGCCTGCTTCTGATGGGTGATATCCCGGAGAATTCCTCGAAAACCGATCTTTTGCTGATTGGAATCCAGGATCAAGGAGACCGAGGTCTCCACACAAACCTTTTCACCGTTCCTTTTAATGACTTCCCACTCAAATCCTTTGTCAGGCAAACCGGTTCGGTAAGTCTTATTAAAGATTTCAAATACTTTTTTGGCATTATCCGGATCTGTAAAATCCCGGTAATTCACCCCTATCTGCTCTCCCCGTTTAAGACCGAAAATCCGGTCATTGGCTTCGTTGCTGAAGATCTGGTTGCCGGCCAGGTCGACTTCAAAATAACCGTCTTCAATGCTGGATAAGATGTTGCGATACCTCTCCTCGGAGCGACGGAGGGATTCTTCAGAAAGCTTCCGGTCCTTAATTTCCTCTTCTAATTTTTTATTGGTCTGGGCCAGTTCTTTTGTTCTTTCTTGAACCTGCCACTCCAAGAGCTCCTGCCCTTTGATCAATTCCCTTTCCGCTTTTTCCCGAACGGCAATTTCCGACTGTAAGGCTTTGGTCTGCCTTAAATCATGGCCGACCAGCACCAGTCCTATAGGATCATCATAATCATCCCGGACGATGGAGGAGGAAATATGAAACGGCAGTATTTCCCCCCCCCGAGTTTTCATAACGGCTTCCAGATCCGAACGGCTGGTTAAGCCTTTTTTCAAAGAATCCTCCAGGGCGGAAACAAGACCACGTTCGGGAATGATCGTTTCTAATTCCTTTCCCAGGAGTTCCTCTTCCCTATAACCCAGCAAGTTCTCGACCTGGGGATTGATCTGGTTGATTTTCCCCGAAGTGTTTATCAGAAGCAGGATATCTTTCATGTGCGAAATGATTTCTTCCCCGGCCAGCCGGGGAGAGGGGGCCATTAAACGATATTTCATCATGGATTCCCAGACGGCTTTCGCCCAGAGAAGAAGGAGGATGGGTGCGATAGCCGGTAACACCTTAAAATTCAAGATCGGCAGGATAAAATTGATTCCAAAACCGAGCGCAACCACCGAAACAGCCGTGGTTAAGAGGAGGCGTGTCTGCGCTTTTTCCCGGGCCAGATTGGAGGTTTTCCCCCGTTGCCAGAAAAGGTAAAGACTGATCAGGACACAATCCAGGAGATTGGCGATGTGGATCCAATACCAGAAGGAATCAAGGGCGGGCACTTCAACCCAGCCCAGCGGTCCCGGAATAAAATCCTTGGCCGTAACAAATCCGGTCCAGGCTTTATAGATCAGGATCAGGCCCGGCAAATAAAGGGGAATATAAACCCAACCTTTTTTCAACACCTTTTCTTTACCACAGAGCAGCATGAAAAAATGCAGGGTAATCCCCCCGATGGTACACCACCCCAAAGAAGAGAGCTTAAACCAGAACCAGAGGATTTCCTTGTTGGGGGCTTGATAGACAAAGGCATAAAAGTAGGCCCAGACGGCCAGACTCAGGCATTGCAGAAAAAAAACCTGGGTCAGTCTTGATCCCGGCTCTTTCCTCCAGGTAAATAAACCGAAGTAAAGATAGATCGCCGCCGACAGAAAGGATAAAAGTGTAAATAAATTTAAGACCATGGTTCAAAAACTACAATTTTTTGGGTTATTATGGGGTTTGAGAGGTAATTATTTAAAAAAATACAAAATTATAAAAATTTAGAATTATAGAATAAAGTGGTCTGATCGCAATGCTTAAAAACTACGGTTAAAATACTGTCTTATTTCAAGTACTATCGAAAGGAATTATTCAGGGCTGTGTTTTTGGTTGCCTCGAGATGAAGGTCTCCGATTCAAGGTTAGGACTTGAGAAATAATTAATTTCTCAATTTCCCCCGCCTCAAACCCGACCACAAACTTCTCCCCTTTCTGAATGACCGGTACCCGCTTTTGGCGGGTCAGCCTGAGCATTCTTGTGACCGCTGCTTTATCTGTGGAGAGATCGAATTCCTGAAAGGCAATTCCTTTTTGACGAAAGAACTCCTTCGTCATCAGACACTCCGGTCAGGAGGGCAAAGAATAGACCTTTATCTCTTCCATGATTATTTCTCCTATTATTAATAAACTCAAAAGATGGACTCGCAAAAAGTCGTCATTCCTGCGGATGCGGGAATCCAGTTTATTCTCAACCTATTAAAAAACACTGGATTCCCTTTTTCTCTCGACTTCCTCCGGAAGTCTCCCTTAAGGTCGGCAAAGCCGACCGTACGGAATGACGGAATTTGGATTTCGGCGACTTTTTGCGACACCATCTTTTTAGGACCTTAATAACCGCTCAGCGGCTTAGACCGACGACTGAAAAAATAAAATGGCTTAAGGTCATTCTTCTGCAGACCATTATCCTTCATGAAGAGTAAAAATTAAAATCACTTTCCACCATTTCCCGTATCAGATCTTCAAAGGTGGTAATCGGCTTCCAGCCGAGTACGCGCTCCGCCTTGGCATAATTCCCTCTCAAGGCCATGACTTCGGAGGGCCGGTAAAGGGCTTTGTCAATATCCAGATGTTTCCGGTAATCCATTTCCAGTAAATCAAAAGATTGTTTAAGAAATTCTTCCACGGTATGACAAGTCCCGGTGGCAATGACGTAATCATCCGGTTTTTCCTGTTGAAGCATCAGCCACATGGCCCGGACATAATCCCGGGCATGCCCCCAGTCCCGCTTGGCCTGAATATTTCCCAGTTGGATCCGCTTCTCTTTGCCCAATTTAATTAAAGCGGCCTGAGACGTAATTTTCCGGGTCACAAATTCATGCCCCCGGCGGGGGGACTCATGATTGAATAAAATACCGCAGGAGGCATGTAGACCGTAAGCTTCCCGGTAATTCCGGGTTAATTCAAATCCGGCCACCTTGGAAATCCCGTAGGGAGAGCGGGGATGAAAAGGCGTGTTCTCATCCTGGGGGGTTTCCTTCACTTTTCCGAAGGTTTCGCTGGAGGCGGCAAAATAAAAACGGCAGTCGGGGGCCTTTCGTTTTATGGAGGACAAAAGATAATGGGTCCCGTTGATGTTGGTATTGATGGTCGAAAATTCATCTTCAAAGGAATAACTGACGAAGCTCTGGGCGGCCAAATGGTAACATTCATCGGGTTCGACGGTCTCGACGACATTGAAGATGCTGGGATAACTTTCCATGGATCCGGCATGGAGGGTGACTTTATCCAGTATATGGCGAAGCCGCCAGAGCCGATGCAGCGGATCTTCCAGGGCCATGCGGCGGACAATGCCGTGGACCTCATATCCTTTGGAAAGAAGCAATTCGGTCAAATAGCTCCCATCCTGGCCGGTTATTCCGGTAATCAAGGCACGTCTTTTCATGATTGGCTTTCCAATAAAATTATCTGACAGGATTAACAGGATTTACATGTAATCTGCTCAGGCTCCAGACGACCCTGAGCAACCTCGATCCGCTTTCAGCGAAAATCAAGAATCTCCTCAGGATGATTCGGTTTGTGCCTTTCCCTGCCCGCCAGCAGGTGGAAAGGCACGAAATCAAAGGAATCCGTTCGGTCGGCCATGCCGACCTCAATAAAGGTTCCCCCTTAGGGAACCGCCTAATCCTGTCTAATGTAAGTATTTGAATTTCAAAAAGCTAAACTGATACGATTTTTTATTTTTTCAGTAATAGTCTGAATGATTCGTTCCTTAAAAACTTCCCGGTCAAATTGAAGGGCGTGGGCCCGTATCTTGACCGGGTTCAGCAGATGAGCGTGTTCTTCCAGCCTCTCTACCGCCTCGATCAGGGAATTCTCGGTCTGTTCCTGAAAAAAAACTCCGCCAAAAAAATCCTTTCTCCCTTCCAGATAAACCTCCAGGGGGATCACCGTTTCCAGCACCCCTCCGCGGCCGAAAGCCACCACCGGTCTGCCTGAGGCCTGAGCCTCCAACGGGGTAATCCCGGCATCTTCTTCGCCGGGAAAAATCAAGGCCCGGCATTCTCCGTAGAGCTTTTTCAAATTTTCCGCTGATTGCCATCCCAGCCAGGAAATGTTTTTTCCCGACTCCTGTTGCAGGGAGGCCATCAAAGGTCCGGTCCCGACAACGACCAGGGGTTTTTGGTTTTGATTGAAGGCCCGAACCGCAAGATCAATACGTTTATAGGGGGCTAAGGCGGAAACGATTAGATAATAATCCCGGGGTTGAAAAGTCAAGTCAAAGTGAATCGTGTCCACCGGAACCGGAATGACTTCGGCCTCCCGGCGGTAATATTTTAAAATTCGCTGACGGACATTTTCCGAATCAGCCAGAAGATAATCCACCCCCCGGGTGGTTTGTACGTCCCAACGCCGGAGCAGGGCAGCCAGGGGGGGCATCAACAACCGGACCCCCAAACCAGCCGATGAATCTTTGCCGAAATAGACATCATACATATCCCAGACATATCGAATGGGAGTAAAAACATAGGAGATGTGGACCGCCGGGGGATGGACCCGAACCCCCTTGGCCACGCAATGGCTGCTGGAAAGGACCAAATCATAGCCTCTTAAATCAATACTCCGGACGGCCAGGGGGAAAAAGGGGAGATAATGACGGTACTTTTTTTCAACCCCGGGAAGGTGTTGGGCCCAGGTTGTCCGGATCCGGTGACTTTCGATAACCGGGGAAACGGATCACTTGATATGCAACAGGGTATAGAGATCGGCCCGGGGAACCAATCATGGACCAGGGCCACCCGCAAGGAAGATAACTTTTTTTGAATTTCGCTAATATTTTCGTCCATCGGTTCTTTTATCAACTTTGAGATTGTAGTTCGGAGTTCGGAGTTCGGAGTTGGCTGTCAAACAAGAACAGCGGTTCTCCGAACTCCGAACTTTTTTTCATATTGGTTTTCACCGAACGCTCATCTCATCCAAAGACTTATAAGTCTCTAAAACAATCCGGGCTGCTTTTTCCCAGGTAAATTGGCCGGCCCTGAATATTCCCCGATCCTTTAAACTTTGACGAAGATCCGGCTGAAACAGAACGGTCTCCATTCCTTCCTTTATAGCACGAATATCGTAAGGATTCACCTGGAAACCGGCCTCTCCGGCGACTTCCGGCAAGGCTCCCTGGTCGCTGATCAGGACCGGACAGCCGCAAGCCATGGCTTCCAGAACGGGCAGGCCGAATCCTTCATAAAGTGATGGAGCCGCTAAGAGTTCCGCCCCGGAATAGAAAAGATCCAGTTCCTGGTCGTCGCAATGGGGGATGAATAAAATCCGATCCCTTAAGACAGGGGATCGATTCCCGGGGGGCAGACCAATGGACACCAATTTCCCCGGATAATGATTCTCCCTGACCAGTAATTCAAAAGCCGACAAGACCCTGGAGAAATTTTTATGGGGCTTCGGATTACCGACAAAAAGAAGAAAGCCCTGACCTAACCCGTAACGGTCAATAAAATCCTGATTGATTGGTTTGGGTTCCCAATGGGAAGCCAGCCCATTGGGAGTAATCACTATCTGCCCCTGACGACCCTGGAGATAGGCCAGAATATCCTTTCCGGACCGGTCGGAAACGGTAAATACCCTGAGACAGCGGGAGATGGCCTGGCGAACGATCAAACGAAAAAAAAGACGATGCCTGAAGCCGAAATCCTTCGGAAAAAGAAGGGGGATCAAATCATGGATGGTCAGGATTCCTTTTTTGGCCAGGGCTAAAGGGATAGTATAGGTCGGTGAATGATAAAGATCGAATGATTCTCTCCGGATTTGAAAAGGGATTAACAATTGTTCCTGCAGGCTGTAAAGAGGAACCGGGGTCCGAAGCCAGCGAACCGGTACCGCCGGGTTGAACCGTTCTTGAATTGGAGAAGGACCGGTCAAAATCAGGAATTCATGACCCTGGTCCTCAGCCAGCAAACGCTGAAGGAGATTTAAACTATAGCGTGAAATCCCATGCATCCGGTTTCCAAGGGTGCGGGCATCAAAAACGATTTTCATGTTTTTACAACCGATCGATAAGCGTTGAGGGTTTGCCGGGCGGCTTCTATCCAGGAAAATTGGGCGGCCCGAGCGATACCCAACTGACTCAGACGCCTCCTTTCTTCCGGATTTCTCAGCAATTCAACCATCCGGTCGGCCAGGTCTTGGATATTGGTCGGGTCCACCAACACACCGGCGGACCCGACGATTTCCGGGATTGAAGAACGATTGGAAGAAATGACCGGCGTTCCACAGCTCATAGCCTCCAGGACCGGCAGTCCAAATCCCTCATAGAGAGAAGGAAAAACAAAAAGCTCAGCGCCATTCATAAACAAAGGGATGTGGTCCACGGGAACATACCCGGTAAAAAAAACCTGATCCCGCATCGGGTAATTTTTAAAAAACCGGCTTAAGGAACCGGTCAACCACCCCTTTTGACCACTCACCACCAATTGATATTCAGGACCCAGCTCCCGACAGACCAAAGTGAAGGCCTCCAGCAACACAATCAAGTTTTTTCGAGGTTCAATATTGCCCAGATGATAAATAAATTTTTTAGTGATTCCGTATTGTTGTTTAAGTCGTGATTGAACCTCTTTCCGGTCATCGGGGTGAAAAATCGGAGACGAAGCTTCATGAATCACTACAATCTTTTCAGGTGAAACCTTTAATATCCTGATCAAATCCTTCTTGGTGTGGTGGGAGACGGCAATGATCTTATCGGCTTTATTGACCGCCTGCCTCAGCAGGTAGCGCATATAGGCCCCGTATTTCCGGGGAATGGTTTCCGGAAAGAGGAAAGCCACCAGATCATGAATGGTTACGATCAATCCGCAATGATCCTTCCGAAAAGGGATCAGGGAAGCTGGCCCGTGAAAGACATGGATCCCCATCCGCTTCAACCGCAGGGGTAAGATAAAATGCTCCCAAAAATCACTCAGGGGATGATTCTCGTGGGAAAAGTAAGTTAGAAAAGGGTTCTGTTCCCGGGCCAGATGCCCCAAAAGGGACATATTTTTCTTTTGGGCCAGGAAATAATAAATCGGTTCCGGATCGACCTGCCTTAAATTTTGGATGAGATGCAGGACATAATTGCCCACTCCGGACCGGTTAGGCAGAACGGTTCGTACGTCGATAGCGATTTTCATGATAAAGCGCTCTTCCTGTCTGATTTGGATTTCATTCTCTATACGTAATATTTCAGCCACCAAGTCACTAAGCCACAAAGGTTAAACAATAATTCATATTCCTTCTTTGAGCCTTCGTGTCTTAGTGGCTGAACTGGTACCCCTTTTCTGAAAATGGGATCACGATTCAACCTCCGGTTTGGCTAGGGGTTGAGTCAGGATTCTTTTAAAAAACCGCCAGTCTTCCCAGGTGATCAGCCGGAAGAAGATGAGACCAGATCCATAAGCAAAAAAAGCTGCGATCCAGGCCGCTATCGGAGGGCAGGAGGGTAATGCCCAGAGGGGAAGTCCCATCAAAACCCCGCTCAACCCCAGCTTCAAGGTCGTTCGCAGCAGGGGGAGGCGGAAGAAAAAACGCTGAAGAAATCCTAAGAAACAAATGGAAAGCAGCCCCTCCGTGGCTACGGTGGTCCAACTAGCCCCCAGATAGCCGTAACGGGGTAAAACGACCATATTCAACCCAACATTAAACAGAATGGCCAATCCGCTTCCCCAGGTAATCATTTTTTCGTGATTCAGGGCGATCAGGGTATTGATTAACACATAATTGATAAAGATGAAAGGAACAGTAAAAACCAGTATTTTCAGGGAAGGGGCTGAATTGACAAAGGCTGGACCAAAGAAAAAAACCACCCCGGAATCAGACAGGAAAAAGGTGGTCAGGACCAAAGGGATAGAAATCATGGTTAGATAAGACAGGGCTTTTTGATAAGTCCTTTTCAAAGTTTCCCGGTCTTCGAAAGTCAAAACGGAAAAAATGGGAAATAATCCGGCCATGATCAACAGGGGAAATAATGAAAACATTTCGACAATCTTTACCGGAACGGCATACCATCCTATTTCGGCGGGGGAGATCCCGAACAGGGACAGCATAACCATGTCGATTCTGGCGTAGACCGTTATAAAAAGGGTGGAAAGCCCGATAGGCCAGGCTGAACGCAGGAGTTGTTTCCATAAAATTATTTCCCGTCGGGGAATCAACGGGGTGATCTTTTTCCAGATAATCCAGCCCGACAAAAAACAGCTGATCCCGTAAGCGGCGATGAGAGATAACAAAAGCCCCCATAATCCGTATCCCAGCCAGAGAAAAAAGATGGGAACGGCTACGACCAGGGGCTTATACAGCCCCTTGATTAAAAACTCATATTCCATCCTTTCCAGGCTGCTAGTCAGGGCAACAAAAAAGTCCAATAGATGAATGCCCTGCATGTAGATCATACTCAGGAGGATCATCAGGATAAGATCCCGCGAATACCCCATAAAAAACAACAGACCCGGGCCCAGGAGGAGGAAGATGAGAGAAAAAAGTATTTTTATAAACAGGATATTCCCGGCATAGCGATTTAAGAGACCGGGATCTCGAGAAACATCGCGGATCAGAACCGTATTCAATCCCAGATCTGAAAATAGGGTCAGCATTCCGGCGAAAAAATAGGCCAGGGAAAAGCGTCCATAGTCCAGATCTCCCAGATACCGGGCCGTTACAATGACGAAAAGAAGCGCCAGGGAACGAATCAACGCCTCGGAAAGAAATTTAAGGACAATATTCTTTCGAGCCCTCGACAGTAGGTTCATCATTGAAGATGACCAATAGTCTGATTAAAGACGCGGAGAGAGAAAGAGGCGACGAAGCGGCGGCATGGGGAGGCGGGAGTTAGGAAAGGGAGGGAGGGAATGAGGTTATAACCTGGGGAAGTCGGAATTGATCGGATTCTTTTCACCGCGTCTCCCTTTCACCAAGTCTCCGCGTTATCCGTATCTTTTTTTTACAAAAGATCCTGATTAATACTCACTTTGGCCTTTTCCCGCAAGCTGCGGCTCCATTGTTCGAAGATGGCGGTCCGCTTCTGTTGCTGGAGGGCCTGGAAAAACCGTTCCCGATCTTTCTCAAAATCTTCCATGGAGGCCGGGCGGGATTCCTTATAAACCACAATCCCGTAATCGGTCCCTAATTTAAGAGGCTTTTCCGGTATCGGGTTGGAAGGTCCTACGGAAAACAAAACCTCCTGGACTTCAGGAGTCTCCACCCAGGGCGGACGATTTTTGACCCGGGAGAAAAACCCGGTCTCTTCCACCACTTGATTTTTTTCCCGGGCCAGCTGATGAATATCTTTTTTTTGGCGAAGGTTTTTTAGAAAGGTTTCGGCCTCGGATAAAGCCAACTTGGCCGCTTTTTCTACTAATAAATCCTCTTTAACTCGGGATTCAGCCTGCTCCAAAGTCATGGGCTGGGATTCCCTGCGATCCGTCACTTGCAGGATGACAAAACCCCATTCGGGTCCCAAATCCAGGACCGGGGCCAATTCCCCTTTTTTTAAGGTAAAGCCTTTTTGGGTAAACTCTTTTACGCCCTCAATCCCGGTTTTGTTTTCTCCGGAAGTCATCCATTCGGTCTCCTTGACAGGGATCTTGAATTCCCGGCTGAAGACTTTCAGATTTCCTTTAGAAAGGACTTGATCGTAACTTTCTTCAGCCTTTTGACGGGCCAATTCATAGGCCTTTCCTGTTTGCAGGAGATTTCGTATTTGATTCTGAACCTGATCCAAGGCCTGCGGTTTATTGTTTTTGGAATCAATGAATTTTTGCTGGTTTTGTTGATAATATTCCTGAACCTCCTTATCGGTTACCACCGCCTTGGCCTCAAAATCTTTAGGACTGGTATCCAGGTAAGCCAGACGAACCTGAACCGGGGTTCGATACCGGGATTGGTTCTGGACAAAGTAAGCCTTTAATTGATCCGGAGTAATATCAACCCGGTTTTTGTAGTCCTCTTTTTTAAAACGTAGGAAATAGTTATTGGTTTCATTATTCAGGAAAGAATAAAAGTTACGGATTTCCTCCGGTTCGATCTTGACAAATCCATTCAAAAAAGAAGTAACCCTTTCCTGAAGCAAGGCCTCTTTCTGTTCGGCCTCAAAGGCTTCGGGAGACAAGCGGCTCATCTGAAGGATTTTTTTGTATTTGGCAAGACTGAACTTACCGTTCTCCTGGAAATAAGGCATCTGCTGGATGGCCCGAGACAACTCTTCCGAGCTTACCGAAAACCCCATGGCTTTGCCCGCTTCCTGGATCAGCTTTTTTTCGATCAGGCCGTCCAGGACTTTCCTCTTGAATTCCGGGGAATAGAAAGTCTTTTCATCCGCCTGCTGACCGTAGACCTCTTTGATCCTATCCAAAGTCTGTCGATAGGTTTGTTGATATTCGGCCACGGAAATGGTCTTCCCATTAACCTGGGCCAGCCGTGAGGCCCTTTCCGAACGAAAACTGCCTACCCCCCAAAAAATAAAAACGATGGCAATTGAAAAAAGGGCTACTTTAATGATCCAGGACTGGGCGTGTTTCCGCATGATACTTAGCATAGGTTACCTCAAAAATGTGGTTTAGTTCATATAGCCTTGAATTTTTTTTGGATTAAATAAAAAAGGGTCTTACCATACAGCAAGACCCTTTGACTTGACTTTGATTGAGGGTTTATTCCTCCTCCTCCTCCATCTCTTCCAGGACCACGCCGTCCCGTTCATATTGGGCATCCCGCAAGGCCGTGGCCTTTTCGATCTCTTCTTCGCTCCAAGGCTCGATAATAAGCGATTCGGCCAGGAGTTCCCAGAGATACATGGTCTCTATCCCCAGTTGATATTCCTTGGTCAGGCTCTTCAGGATCTGATCCCGGCAGTTGTGGCAGGGAGCAACCACCAGCTCCGCACCAGTCTCTTTTATCTGTTTGGCCTTGAGCCGGCCGTAATAAATCCGTTCCTTTTCATAAGGCATGGCCCAGGCCCCGCCCCCGGCCCCGCAGCAATAATTGTTCATATCCGCCGGATACATATCAACAAAATTATCCACCAGCTGCTGGGTAATCCAGCGGATCTCAGGTCCATAGCTCTTCCCCACGGCCATCTGGCTTTTTCGAGTGTAATTGCAGGGATCATGGGCCGTAGTCAGTTGCGGGTGTTTGGATTTGTCAATCTTCAACCGTCCGCTCTGGATATATTCGATCATCAGTTCAAAGACATTGATCACCTTGAATTCTTTGAAGGCTTCAGGAAACCAATTTTGCAGACCAACCCTGGTCGCATAATAAGCGTGGCCTCACTCCGGTAGGAGGAGGGTTTTACATTCCAGCCTCCTGGCATTCTCCAGAACTCTTCCGACCTGTTCTTTCCAGGCCGGGTCGTCCCCCGAAAACAGGCCCCAATTGACTCCCTCCCAGTTGGTGGAAGAGACCGTCCAATCCTCTTTGGCGGCATAAAAGATCTTCCACCAGAACTTCATGTCGTCCGGTTCGCCGAAGGGTTCTTTGGAATTGATGGTCGTGATGATGTTGGCCCCCTTTTTGTCAACCGGCACATAAAAACCCGGACAATCTTCATTGGCCAGTTCCTGACCGACATCGGCCAGGAGCATCAGGAAATCGTCCCTGGGGATTCCCAGGTTGTTCCCCCGCTGTAAATTCATCATCGTCCCTTTGTGAATCGGCCCGGGGACCTTATCGCGGGCCCTGAGTGTCCTGGCCTTGCGGAAGGTCTTAACCAGATTGACCCCCATGGGGCACTGGTTCTCACAACGTCCGCAAAGGGTGCAGACCCAGGGCCAGCGGGATTCAATCAGTTCATCATCCAGACCCAGGGCGGCCATGCGGATGGCCTTCCGCGGGTCAAATCCGTCCACACCGGTCACCGGGCAGCCGCCGGCGCAGGTACCGCAGGTAAAACAGACATCGGCCATCTTGGCGTCAACGGCCAGTTTCCGATTTTTTTTGTTGACAGTTAACGGTTCGGGCATAAAATCGCTCCTTTAAATTTAGTAATAAAATTATATCTTATTCTTATCTCTTAGGGCAAGAGAAATAATAGATTATATCCAGCGTTCTAAGGTGTAAGGTTTAAGGTACAAGGTATATGGTATGCGGTCTAGGATTTAGGGTCTTAAGGTCTAGATTTTCCTTATACCTTAAACCTTGGACCTTAAACCTCCCGCCTTCTAATATTCCCTGGGTAAGGTATTCAGCTTGGCCATTGTGAAAACCGGTCCGTCTTTGCAGACAAACTCGGTGCCGAAGCTGCACCGGCCACACATCCCGATGCCGCATTTCATCCGGTTTTCCTTGCTCTCGATAATACGGTCCGGAGGAAAACCCAGCTTTTCCAAAACCGGCTCAGTAAACTTAAGCATAATCGGCGGCCCACAGACCAAGACATAGGCGTCTTCGGCGCCGGGCGCCTTTTTTTCGGTAATAGCGGGGACGAAACCGATATTATATTTCCAGTCGGGATCATCAGTTCCATCAACGGTAATATGAACCTTGATATCGTCCCGGGCCTCCCAGGCGGCCAATTCATCCTTATAAAGAAGCATGCCCGGCGTACGAGCTCCGTAGATAACCGTTATATCCTTGAACCGGGGGCGATTGGCCGGGTTGAGGAGGTAAACGATCGTTGATCGAAGCGTAGTAAAGGCAAATCCTCCGGCCACGATGACAATATTTTTTCCTTCCATCTGATCCAGGGGGTACCAGTTACCCATGGGTCCCCGGACCCCCATCACATCGCCTTCTTTCATATTGTGGAGAAAGGTTGTTACCAATCCGGTCTTGTTCACCGTAAAAAGGAGAAATCCTTTTTCAGTCGGCGAAGAAGCGATCCCGATGGGGATCTCCCCCTTCCCGGCGATGGAAAGCTCGGCAAACTGGCCGGGATGATAAGCAAATTTCTTTTCGTCTTCCGGATTAAGGAATACCAGTTTGAATGTTTTTATATTACGGTCTTCAGTTTCAGTAACAATCTGGTCGATACGGACCGGATAGGGCAGATACGGATTTTCCACAAAAACACCCCCTCTAATAATCTTACGCTATAATCCTGAGAATTAATCGCTCAGAAGCTTATAAGACAGTTTTGATATTAATTGGAGCAAGAATCCAGAAGTCAGAATTCAGAATCCAGAATAATACCAAATTCCCTTTTTATCATCCTGCTTTCTTCTGAATTCTGACTTCTGGCTCCTGAATTCTATTTAAGCCTTATAGTCATTCATCTGTTGACAGACGCGACGGATGTCGATGTTAACCGGACAGAATTGGACGCATCGTCCGCAGCCGACACAGGCCACGCCGTTGCTGTATTTATCGACGTAGTATTTCAGTTTATGCATAAATCGCTGCCGGACCCTCTGGAGCTTTTCCCCCCTCGGGTTATGGCCCGAACCGTGCAGGGTAAATAATGGAAACATACAGGAATCCCAGTTGCGCAGCCGGACCCCCTCGCTTCCTTTGACCTCATCCTGGATATCGAAACACCAGCAGGTCGGGCACAAATAGGTACAGGTTCCGCAGTTGATGCAGGAAAACTGGACCTGATCCCAAAAAGGGGCATTGTACAGCTCCATGAGATCCTGATCCTTTAGGCGGTCGGTCGGGACCTTGGTGGATATGGACTCTTCAGCCTTTTTCTTTATGGCGGCCGCCGCCTCCAGTTCTTTATCGGAGGCCGGTTTTCCGGGTCCTTTTTTCAAAAGCTCCTCGCCTCGGTCGGTACAGGTTCGGACCAGATAACTTTCCCCCAGGTCGGTTAATAAAAGGTCCAACCCGGCCGTGTTGAAAGGACCTCCCCCCACCGAAGTGCAAAAGCAGGCCGAGCAGGGATCGGCACAGCCCTGGCCGATCAGCAAAAGACTTTCCCGGCCCTTTTTCCACCAGGGATCCTGATATTCCGGGGTGACAAAATTGAGCCGGACCAGATCATAAGCCTGGGCATCACAAGGCCGGATCCCGACCAAAAGTCGTTGTTCCTCTTCTTCGGCTTTCTCTTTGAGGATATGGGCCTCGGGGTCTTCCGGATTAAGAGTGAATTCAAACATCCGTTCCGATTGGGGTTCAACCAGGGACTTGGGAGAGAGCCTGGTATTCTGGATGGAAAAATCAGGATCAACGCCTTCGGTCAGAAGCGCGAAATGGCTCTGCTCCCCCTGGTCCACCGGTCCATAAACTTTAAAGGATTTTTTGAGTTCCTCCAGCCAGTCATTTAATTCTTTTTTGGATATTATTCTTTCGATCATGTCATATCCTTATTCTGAATTTCGGATTTCGGATTTCGGAATTTCAGGTCATGAGCTTCCTGTATCCAAAAGGCGATTTCCAAACTGCATAGTATTTTTTTGCCTGATGCCTAAAGCCTCTGGCCTCCAGCCTGTTTCTATTTTATAAAATTATCCGGATCATCGGGTAGAAAGACATCCAGGGGAGGTCTTCCCTCCGGGACCACCCCGGCTTCAAAATGGTAAAGATCCAGAATCTCTTTTTCCAGTTTCTTGGTGAATTGCCGGACCTTGATCCCCACCGGGCAGGCCCGTTCGCAGGCCCCGCAATCCGTGCAGCGGCCGGCGCAATGAAAGGCCCTCAAAAAGTGGAAGGTCCTTACATCCGTGGGGTCCAGACTTTTCCCCACCCACTGGGGCCTTGATTCATCGACAAAACAGGTCGGGCAGTAGCATAGGGGGCAGGCATTCCGGCAGGCATAACAGCGGATGCAGGGACGGATCAGCTCTTCAAAATACTTCCAGCGGGCCTCCGGGTCCATGGCCTCCACAGCCCGGATGTCTTCATAGCGATCCACCCCTTGTTGTTCGGTCACCAGCTCCCCTGCTAATTCATCATAGATGATCGGATTGCGATGGATGCAGATAGCGCAATTGTCCTGGAGGAGATCGGCCTTTTTAAAGGTTTCTTTAAAATCCTTCCCGCTGACAATAATTTCATCCCCTTTTTCTAATCGTTACCTTTAAAATAAGATAGTTTTGTAGGATAATCGGGATTCTCCGTTAAGACCGTTCAACTGTAATGGTTATAGTTTCCACATCTGCAGGCAATGATTTCGTTTCTGTGTTGTTGATGGTATATTCCTTCAGGTCATAATCAAATGCTACAGCAAAACAACGAGTAACCTCTTTTCCGTCAAACTTAATTAAAAACCCGCCTTCTGCCATACTCACCCTCCTGACTCGGTCTCAAGTATTCCTACCACATATTCATAAATTCTCTTTGGGTTATCAGGAGCCATTTGGGAGACAATCCGAAAGGCCCTGTCTACCTTAGCAACACCGTATTCTTTTATTTTCTTTATGATATCTTCAATAGCCTGAATATCATTGCCTTTATAGATTACTTGAGCATACCTTTGTGGGGGAATACAATTTGTGCAACCTAATATAGGAAATCCCTCTTCCTGCGAATCCTCCTCCTTCAGGATATTCCGGATATTGGATTTCTATAATATTTAATTTTCTTAAACCCTGCATCCCTCTTTTAAGAGTGCTCCAGCTAATATTAAATTCTCTGGTTAAGTCTCCCATATAGCTGCTCCAAACGGGATTGCGCATAATATTAGTTTTGTAAAGATTCAAAAGAAAGCAAAACTTTTCGGGCATAGAAAGCAGTTTATCCCAGCCGTATAACCAGTATTCCTGCGGAATAGAAAAATACCCTTCCTGAGGCAAGGCATAAGGTTGTTTATGAGGGTAATTTAATAATGTCACAAGTGGCGGCTTAGGTGCTTGTTTTTTTCGGATGATAAGCTGATACCTTTCATCAAGCCGGGCTAATGTTCTCACTAATATATCTCTGGATGAAACAAAGCTTAACCTTTGAGCTAAACCAAGGCTTGAAGTTATGTTTTTGTAATCAATGTCTACTCTGCCCTCAGGGTTGCCATCAAAGTTCTTTAATAAAAAGAGATACAAATCAAAGGCAGTTTCATCAAAAGTCCTCAGCATGCGGGCAGTTAAAGAAGGATCCCTTAAAAATACGGGATTGAGACGTACACCAGACTTACTCTCTTCATCAAAATCGCTAACCTCATGATCAATGCTAATTTGAGAGAAATATTTAAGAAACTGTTGAGCCAGCTCCTTAGATCTAATTAAACAAGAAGTTTCCCAATTTTTTTGCAAAGAGGATTCTGACCAATTAGTGCTACCCACAATTACTGTTTCCTCATCAATAATTATAGCTTTGGCATGAGTAATCGTAGAGAGGCTGTCATAATAAGCCTCTATGCCCTGTTGTCTTAAATATACAAATAAAGAGGCATTCCTTTGTTCTCTCTCCCATCTTCTGACGCCGCGTTCTCCTCCAGAAAAGTCAATACCTTGATCGAGGATTACTTTTAACTTTACTCCCCGCTTATGCGCGTTTACTAATTCTTCAACTAATGCATAGACTTGAGATTCTTTATCGTTAGGATTAAAACCAACAAAATACATCGCCATATAAATGGAACTTTTTGCATTTTTTAGAGCTTCTTTAACTGCGGGGAAATACTTATCG
>JACQYK010000218.1 GCA_016208255.1 Deltaproteobacteria bacterium
CGTTGTCAAAGGGACCACCGACCCCGGATTGTCCTTCTATACCGAGGGCGGCTCTTTCTACATGAACGGGACCACCCGCTTCCTGGCCACGGTCTCCGAAGAAGACAAGGGGCAAACCCGGAACGTCTGCAACCAAACAGGCTACGAATCAGTGGCCCTGATCCCCATACGGCTCGGGCCGAACATCCTGGGCCTTATTCACCTGGCTGATTGTCAAGAAAATATGGTTCCTTTAAATACGGTAAAAGTTTTGGAACAGGTGGCTTCGGCCTTGGGTATCGGGATCCAGAGGACCATGGCCGAAGAGGAACTGCGCCAGCAGCGCGAATGGCTCCGGGTCACTCTGACGAGCATAGGGGATGCCGTCATTGCCACCGATCTGGCCGGTACGATCACCTTCCTCAACCCGGTAGCCCAAACCCTGACCGGCTGGCAGTCCGAGCAGTCGGTGGGAAAGCCGCTCCAGGCCATCTTCCGGGCCATCAATGAAAAAACCCCTGAGCCGAGAGAGGATATCACTCAACGGGTGCTGCGGGAAGGGGTCATCGTCACCCTCTCCAATAACACGGCCCTGCTTACCCGTGCGGGACAAACCATCCCCATCGAAGACAGCGCCGCTCCGATCAAGGACAGAGAAGGCAAGATCACCGGTGTGGTCCTGGTTTTTCACGATGTGAGTGAGAAACGACGCACACAGAAGGCCCTGCGGGAGAGCGAGCAGAGATACTCGGCCATTTTCGACAAGTCCCCCTTCGCTGCCGCCCTGACCAGGATGCCGGGACGCAATTTGACTGAAATCAACGATGCCTTCCTGAAGCTGTTCGGGTATACGCGAGATGAACTGGTCGGGAAGAACAGTGTTGATATAGGGATCTCGGAGCCTGATTCGCAGGAACAGGTTGCTGCCGAGTTGGAGGGTCTTGGGTCGGTCCGGGACTTCGAATGCACCCGTTTTACAAAGTCTGGCGCCCAACTGGTCCTTTCGCTCAACCTGGACTGGGTGGGCATCGGGGGGGAGAAGCAACTCCTGACGACGATCCGGGACATTACCGAGCGCAAGAAGGCCGAGGAGGACCTGCAGCAGCGTACCTTGGAGCTTGAACATCTCACGGAGAGGCTGGAGGAGCGGGTGAGGGAAAGGACCGGGGAGCTGGAAGATCTTTCTGGCCGGCTGGTCTCCGCCCAGGAGGACGAAAGAAGGCGGGTCTCTTACGATCTCCATGACCATGTCTGGCAGGCGCTGGTGGCGATTCGCTTTGAGATGGAACAGCTCTTTTCCGGCAGGGAGGGAATGGACCGGGCCGCTTTACAGAAAAAATCGAAGGAAATCATGGCGAACCTTCTGGAGGCGGTGGGAAAAATACGGTCCATGCAGGGCGATCTATGGCCTTATATCCTCGATGATATCGGCCTCCTAGCCACCATAGACTGGTATTGCCGGGAATTTGAAAAGAACCATCCGGGCCTGACCATGGTGAGACAGGACGGCTTCGTTGAAAATGAAATCCCCTCCTCCGCCAAGATCGTCATCTATAGAATCCTGCAGGAAGCACTGAGCAATGTGGCCAAACACAGCCGGGCCGACCGGGTCGCCCTTCGCCTCCTGAAAAAAGACCAGCGGATGGAATTTACGGTTGAAGATAACGGCCTTGGTTTTGACCCGGAGGAGGTTTTGATCAAGAGTAGCCCCTGGGGAGGATTGGGACTTTTGAACCTAAAGGCCCGAACGGAACTTTCGGGCGGACTCTTTGAGGTTGAATCGGTCCAGGGCCGGGGAACAACAATTCGCGCCTCCTGGCCATTTCAGGAAAATGATGGAATCACTTAGGATAAATCGTTATGCAACGCCTTTGGTGGCGCGACACCACCCAATATAAAAACAGGCGCGTTCATTGATTGTTACTATTTTCGTATTAAGCCCACGAAGCATGAAAAAGGGGTTCACCTTACGCCTTACGCTTAACGCCTAACGTATTTTCGAATTAAAAGGAGAAACGGCTATGCTGAAAATATTGCTTGTGGAAGACAATCGAACCTATCGGGAAGCCCTGAAAGAGAATCTCATCCAGCAATTCCCGACCCTGACCATTGACGAGGCGGAAAACGGGGAGGAAGCCCTGAAGAAGGTCACCAAGGCTCCGCCTCAACTCATCTTTATGGATATCCGTTTGCCGGGAATCAACGGTCTCCAACTGACCAAACAAATAAAAAGAGACTTTCCCGGCATTCATATCACCATGCTGACCGGTTATGATGTGCCTGAATACAGACAGGCCGCCTCACAATATGGCGCCGATGGTTTTTTTGTCAAAGAATCGTTAAAGTGGGATGAGATCAGGTCCCTGATTGAATTCATTGAGAAACAGGTTCAATAAAACCGCCTTGAGCTCTTTCTCCCAGCTAATACTACCGAATAAAAAAATTGATATCACCCCCACCCTAACCCTCCCCCCTTGCGGGGGAGGGGAGGGAGAGGGGTAAGATAAGCTAATCCTTTTGCATTAATTGGGAAAAACCAATATTAAAAATTGCCAAGTTTTTTCGCCCGGATCGGGCAAAACCTTTCAAAGGAGGTTTATCCTATGGAACAGGCTCTTTCAGGCTTCAGGGTGCTCGATTTCGGACACTATATTCCCGGTCCTTACGCGGCTATGCTGCTGGCCGAACAGGGGGCCGAGGTGATCAAGATCGAATCCCCTTCAGGCGACCCCCTGCGGTCGGAAAAAGGATTTGTGGTTTTGAACCGGAGCAAAAAGGGAATGGTTCTTAACCTGAAAAAAGAGGAGAGCCAAAAAATCGCCCGGGACCTGATCCGCAAAGCGGATGTGATAATCGAGAATTTCAAACCGGGTAAGGCCGATCAACTGGGCATCGGCTACCAAACCGTCAGGGCCTTGAATCCCCGGACGGTTTATTGCTCCATATCCGGTTATGGCCAATCCGGCCCCTACCGGGACCGGCCCGGCTGGGATCCCATCGTCTCCTCTACGGCCACGATCTATGTCGAACAGGGCGGAGCCGGGGTAGCCCCGCCGGTTTTCCTGGTCCTGCCTCTGGCCAGCTATTATTCGGCTTTTATGGCCGCCTACAGCATCACCATCGCCCTGATTGCCAGAGAAAAAACCGGCCTGGGCCAACAGGTGGACATCTCTCTGCTCAATACCATCATGGCTGCTGGCTGCGGCGGCTTGGTCAATTTCGCCGAGCGGGAACGGGTACCCCGCTCCTACCAGCAGGGCGGATCTCCGGTGTATCGTCTCTATCAAGGGAGTGACGGGCAATGGTTCTTCCTGGCCCTGGGAAACCTGGCCTTTCTGGCCAAATTCGCCATCGCCATGGGCCACGAAGAATGGTTGATGGATGAAAGGTTCGAGGGGGCCCCCTTTATGATTCTGCCTCCCGTCAATGAAGAGCTGATCGAGATGTTTGAAAAAATATTCGCTGAAAAAACCAGGGACGAATGGCTTGAATTTCTGCGGGCCGAAGACATTCCCTGCGCCCCGGCCCTGCCGGTGGAAACTTTTTTAGATGATCCGCAGGTGATCGCCAATGACATGGTCACTGAAATCGGGGAGCCCGGTCTGGGCCCGGTGCGCCAGATGGGGGTTCCGGTCCAGCTGAGCCTAGCCCCGGGATCCATCAAAAGTCGTTCGCCCCAAAAAGGCGAACACACTAAAGAGATTCTGGCGGGCCTGCTTAATTATTCAGCGGAGGAAATTTCCAGGCTCAAACAAGAAAAGGTCATTGGCTGAAAACAAAGTCGACGTTATAGGTTTAAGGTTTTACCTTTTACCTTTTACCTTTTACCTTTCACCTTTCACCTTTCACCTTTCACCTTGTACTTTGGACTCAGACCTTAAAAAACCTTATACCTTGTACCTAAAGGACACATTATGCATCCCTTGGAAGGCCTTCGGGTGGTTGACCTGACCACCATGATAAACGGCCCGGTGGCCGCCATGCTCCTGTCCGACATGGGCGCTGAGGTCATCAAGATCGAGCCGCCGGATGGCGATCCCTGGCGACCCATGCTGGGCGGTTTCCTGGCTTATAACCGGGGGAAGAGGGCCATCTCCCTTAATATGAAAAAAGAAGCGGGCAAGCGGATTGCTTTACAACTCATTGCCAAGGCCGATATCCTGGTGGAAAATGCCCGTTGGGGCGTATGGCACCGGTTGGGCCTGGATTACGAATCCGTCGCCAAAATAAACCCGGACCTTGTTTACCTCACGGTTACCGGACACGGTACCAGCGGGCCTTTTATCCAGAGGCCCGGCTACGATCCCCTCCTACAGGCCCGCAGCGGCCACATGGTAGGCCAGGGCGGAATTGACCAGGCGCCGGTCTTTCACCTGATCGCCCTCAATGACGTCGCCTCTCCTATGTTGGGGGCCTACGGCGTGGCCCTGGCTTTGCTTCAAGGTCTGCGGACGGGGAAAGGACAGCATGTGGTCATGTCCTTAACCAATGCCTCGGTCTGTCTGCAGGCCATGGAATTCTTGAGTCACCCGGGTCTGAAGCCGGTCAACAAGGGTGGTGAACGTCTTATCGGATTAAATGCCTTAACCCGCCACTATCAGACTTCGGATGAACGGTGGCTTATGCTTTACTGCCCCAAGGAACACCACTGGCAGGGTTTGTGCCGGTCCCTGTGGGAGAATTTGTATTCCGACCCGAGATTTACTACCCCTGAAAAGCGGGCTGAAAACGATAAGGCCCTGGCAGGATATCTGATAAAGGCCTTTGCCGAAAAACCGGCGGAATACTGGCTGGAGGTCCTTTCCCGGGCGGATGTGCCGGTGTCCCTGGGCCTGATCAACGAAGAGCTTTTGGAAGACCCCCACTGTCTGGAAAATGGTTTCTTCGAGGATAGAGATCATCCGCTGCTCGGCCGGGTCAGACATCACGGGATTACTCCCCGATTTTCGGATATGTCCGGTATCATCCGCCGGACCGGCCCTTTGCTCGGCCAGCATACGAGTGAAGTCTTGGCCGAATTGGGGTATACCCGGGAGGAGATCGATCAGCTCGTGGAAGACAAGGTCGCCTTTTTAACAGAGGAGATCCCCTAACGAAATAACGTTCAATGGTTCAATGTTCAACGTTTAGTTTTTAGGGGTTCGAGGTTTGACAAAAAAAGTTCTATTCTTTAGTTTCTGGCACACATGCCTCTGCGGAGCACCACGATTCGGTTGGGCCGCTCGAGCCGCTCGATCCGCTCGGCTTTGCCGAGCTTCCCAAGAGGCTTCCATTTGGAAGCCGAATCGTCGAGCTTTCGAAAAGGCTCCCCTCCGGGAGCCTGTATGTCGAGCTTTGAAGAGGCTCCCCTCCGGGAGCCGATCGGCAGGATGTCGGGACATGAAAATAGATTATCGCTGAACGTTGAACCTATTTTCGAACTAAGCACTCATGCCCTGTGTGGCGCCGTGAAGCATGAAAAAAGGGGTTGGCCTCACGCCTCACGCCTCACGCCTCACGTCTAACCTATATCGTTGATAAACGGTCTTTCCATTAACAATCGTCATCAACACCTTGGTTTCCAGGAGCTCTTCCGGGGGCAGGCTAAGGATATCCCGGTCGATGACGATCAGGTCAGCCAGCTTTCCCGGCTCGATGCTGCCCAATCGGTCCTCTTCCTTGGCCAAATAGGCTCCGTTCCAGGTATAAAGCCTGATGGCCTCCATCAAGCCAATGGCCTCCTCCGGGCCGATTACCCTTCCGCTGTCGGTCTTGCGGGTCACCGCCGCATACATCTGAACAAAGGGCCCATAGAAAGTGATGGGACAATCGTTATTCCCGCCGGCGATGATACCCATTTCCAGCATGGTCTTATGAGGATGGAGCCACCGGCTCCTCTCCAGTCCAAAATTTTCATAATACTGGTCTCCAAGGCCATACATATAGCCGATGCTGCTCGAAGGGGTAACCCCGAGTTCCTTGATCCTTTTGAGCTGTTTGGGAGTACAACAACTATTGTGCTCCAGCCGGTGCCTCATATCAGCGATTGGCTTCACCTTTTGAGCCTTTTCGATACAGTCCAGGGCCAGGTCGATGCCCCGGTCCCCAATGCTGTGAATACTGCAGCGGAGGCCTGACTGATGCGCCTTAAGCACCAGGTGCTCAATGATATCTGGTTCGGTCATCATGAGTCCCAGCCCTTTGGGACCTCTATTCTGGGGCTCGTATACTCCGGCCGTACCGCCCGCTCCCGAGCCGTCCCCCATAATCTTAAGGGTCATCACCTTCAGCCAATCATCACCGAAACCACTCTCAATACCCAGATGGGTCATCGCCTCATTAAGATTAACCCCCTCCGGTTGTCTGGGAAAGACACTGACCATGAGATTCACCCTCACCTTTTTGACGCCTTCTTTCAAAAGCTGCTGATAGGCTCGGATGGCCAGGTTATAGCCGCTGGCATCATGGGTGGAAGTAATCCCCCACTCGGAAAACTGATCCAGAACCGCTTTAAAGCCCTCTTTCAGCTCCTCGACGGTGTAGGGGGGAATAACCCTGGTGGCCAGCGCGGTGGCTGTTTCGTAGAGGAGGCCGGTCGGTTCCTGGTTTGGGTCTCGATCAATTTTGCCCCCCGGAGGATCCTGGGTGAGGCGGTCGATCCCGGCCAGTTCAAGGGCCTTGCTGTTCACCAGGCACTGGTGACCGGTATCCGAAAGGATGAACACGGGGTTATCAGGGGCCGCCGCATCGAGTTCCCAGCGGGTGATATGCCGATTTTCAGACAGTTTGGAGTCATTAAAATTTCCACCCCGTACCCATTGGCCTGGACCGAGTTCATCCGCCCGCTTTTTCACCATCCGGAGGATATCCCGGATGCTTCGAACCTCCGGTCGGCGGCAGTTGATTTCGGTAACGAGTGACGCGGCCAGACCGGGGTGCGTATGTGAATCGATAATGCCAGGCAAGACGGTCTTACGCTTAAGATTAATGACCTCTGTCCTGTCGCCGACTAAGTTCATGATTTCAGGAGTCGACCCGGTGGCCAGGAATTTACCTTCTTTAATAGCGACCGCCTCCACGATCGAGTCCGATCGGTCCACGGTGACTATTTTACCGTTGATGAGGATACGGTCCGCCGAAAAAAGGTCTTTCATGGTCATTTCCTCCTATAACCTATCCCGGACAGGCCGGAATCAAACTTGATTGATCGAAAAACCTCGTCATTCCCGCGAAGGCGGGAATCCAGATGTTTTTAATTGGTTTGATAAAGCCTGGATTCCCGCCTTTGCGGGAATGACGGAATAGGGCCTCAGATAATTTTTAGGATTTCATCCAATTTGATAAATTTCTATCCATTTTGAGAAGAATATTATTTTTAAGTTACTAACTTCGCCTGGGGATGACTTTGTCCTCGGCTACTAAACTAAATACTCAACCAAGCATCTCGGCCATCTCCTTTTTTATTTCGTAAAGGAGGGCGGACGATTTCTCGGTGTTCCGGTTTTTCACAACCTCTTGATTGTTTTCCCAGGTCACAGTACCGGAGCAGTGCAGCAGTTTAACCAGTTTTTCCCGCCAGGGCCGTGGACCGGAACAGAGAAGGAGGCAGTTACAGCAGGTGGGATTGGTATCCGCCATACGGCGCCGCAAAACGCCCTCTCCTTTATCTTTCTCCAGAACGGTCGGGTAGATGTGCGAAAGCAGATGGGCGTTAAGGGGGTCTTTCATGGCCTGACGGTTGAATTCCGGCAGGTCTTCATCATTCTCCGGTGTGGTTGCCGGTCCGGTCGACCAGGAACCCCATTTTTTATCCCGGCTCAAACCCGCGAAGCCGGCGCAGGAAATTCCGCAACGCATATGATTCCGCCTGGCGGCGCAGGTGAATTCCCGGTCGCCCAGGGTCACGGTCTGGGATTCTTTGGCCGAGAAAAACCGGGGCGGACAGACGGCCGTGCACAACTTGCATTGATCACAAACCGCTTCCGGGGTTGGCGGGTCCGGCTGGAGCTCGGCATCGGTTATGACCGCGCCATAGAAGGCCGCGGCCCAGAGACCCGGAGAGAGGACGTTGCCGCTCCAGCCCTGAGTAGCCAGACCGGAGGCCAGTGCGGCAAAACGGACCGAGAAATCAGGGACCATGAATCCAGGACGGCTTAACTCCCGGCGGTAGACACCATTAGGCGATAAACCGACGGCCTGAAAACCGCGGGAGGTCAGGTAATCGGCGACCAGCCGGCCGATGCTGCCGACACTCTGATAGACCCGGTACATCTCATAACGAAAGGGAAGCCTGCTTATTTTGCCGAAATAGTCCGGAATAAAATCTCGATCCAGCGCAACATTAAAGGCAATGACGGAGCGGGCGGCGGGAAGCAAATAAGTGGGGTCGGCTGACGGGGGGCCGGAAAGGTTCTCCTTGACCGTCACCCGGGCGGCAGTGGCCCCGGCCTTGAGGACATATTCCATAATTTCTTGTTTAAGGTCGGTCATTAGAATTTCCTTTTCTTGCCTAAAAGGGTTTAATTGAAAATTTTTCGAGAGTTCATGTTAGCATACCTCGAAAAAAGAAATCCAATGTTTTTAATCCGGTTTTTCCGGGCCTTCCCCCTCTTTCTCCTTGACGGCCTCTTGTTCGTTCTTTATACTCTCTCCACTTAAAACAATTACTTATTAAACCTTCAGGCCCGTTTTAGTCCCGGCGAAGCGTGAAAATTTAACCATGAATCCTGATAAACTCTGGACAAAAGACTTCATCCTCCTTGGACTGGCCAACCTGTTCATGTCGATCGGTTTTTATTTTCTGATGCCGACCTTGCCTATCTATGTTGTTGACAAGTTGCAGGCCAACAAAGGAGAAGTCGGTTATGTGCTTGCCGCTTATACACTCTCGGCCCTTATTATCCGTCCTTTTACCGGATATGTCATTGACCGGGCCGGGCGAAAGTGGATCTTCATTATTTCGTTTCTACTGTTCGCCGGCACCTTGGGTCTTTATCCGTTGGCCTCAACTTTTATGCTACTCATTTTTCTCCGGTTTTTTCATGGTTTTTTATGGGGAATGACGGGGACATCGGGGGCAACCCTTATTGTGGATGTAATTCCTCCGGCTAGAAGGGGGCAGGGAATTGGCATCTATGGTTTATCCATGACCATCGCTATGGCCGTAGGTCCGGTTCTGGCCCTGATCATTATGGGTAAAGACCATTATAACCTCATGTTTTTTTCATCCATGTTCGTGGCCCTGGCTGGTTTTATGATTCTTATTTTTGTCAGGTATCCTCCCTTCGAATCAAAAAATAAAGACTCTTTCAACATCCGAAACATCCTGGAGACGAAAACGATTCCCATGGCCTTGATTCAACTTCTTTTCGGTGCCACCTATGGGGGTGTCGTTTCTTTTATTACGCTTTATGCCAAAGAGATTGGGATTCAGCAAGCCAGCCCTTTTTTCTTTATTTTCGCCGCCGGTATCTTCATTTCCAGGCTCTGGTCCGGAAAAATATTTGATCGAAGGGGTCCCCAGTATTTAGTCATAGGTGGGATTTTCCTTTTAATCATCGGATTTTTTATTCTGGCCCTGGTTAAAAATATTGGGGGTTATTATTCTTCAGCCTTTTTTATTGGTCTGGGTACCGGCATTATGATGCCTACTTTAATGGCCATGGCTAATAATGTAGTCGATAAAACCCGGCGGGGTGCCGCCAACGCCACGGTTATTACCGCTTTTGATCTGGGTATCGGACTGGGTTCTATTTTGCTGGGATTTCTAAGCGAGCGGATCACGCTTGGATATACCTATTTATCCTGCACCCTGATCCTCGCCGTCGCTTTCCTTTATTTCATATGGAAAGGCTATTCCTTTTACGAAAAACACCTGATAAAAGGGTAATAGGTTCTCTCTTTCCGGGAAAAGGAAATAATCAAAATATCTAATCTCGTGAAAAATCGTCTACCTGTTCACTTCAGACATTCACAGAAAATCTCTTGACATCTCCTTGGGAATATAGAAGCTATTGGGGTAAAGGTATGGGAGAGGAGTTAAAAACGTGATGACCGAATTCGAAGGGAAAATTGCCTTGGTGACCGGAGCCGGCCGGGGTATCGGCCGGGCGGTTGCCCTGGCTCTGGCAGCGGCCGGGACCGACATTCTATCAGCGGATATCGACCTTTCGCTGGCTGAAGGCACCGCCTCAGAGGTCGCAAAATTAGGAGGCCGGGTCATCGCCCAAAAGGTTGATGTCACCGACTGGCAGGAAGTGAAAAATTTATTAGACTATTGCACTGACAAACTCGGAGGACTGGATATCCTCATCAACAACGCCGTCGTTGTCAAATCCGCTTTGGTGGAAGACCTGTCGGTTGAAGACTGGCAGCGCATCATGGACATCAATATCAAAGGCGTTTTTTTGTGCTGTAAGTTCGCGATACCCTATTTGCGCCGACGACCCTGGGCTTCCATAATCAACATCGCCTCCGTGGCCGGTAAGAACGGTGTTCCGACCATGGCGGCTTATTGCGCCTCCAAGTTTGCGGTCATCGGATTCACCAACGCCCTGGCCAAAGAACTGGCCAAAACAAATATTACGGTGAACGCCATATGTCCCGGCATCATTTACACCGCGATGTGGGAATATCTGGCTGAAACCTTCAAAAGACCTGGTGAGAGCCTCCAGGAATCCTGGCAGCGTCACATCAGTACGATTCCCCAAGGCCAACCTCAGACCCCGGAAGATGTGGCCGACCTGGTGCTTTATCTGGTAAATGCCAGACATGTTACCGGGCAAGCCATTAATGTAGACGGTGGAATGGAAATGCATTAATGGACAGGACTGGTGACTTGGAAAAAGAACCATAAAATTGATCTAAGCTTTCACCCTGGAAGGGAGGACCCGACTTATGACTGATTCCAAAGAAACCATGATCAATCTGCTCGGCATCATGCTGAAAATACGCCGTTTTGAGGAAAAGCTGGAAGAGCTGGTGATGGCCGCCAGGATTTCCGGATTTGTCCATCTTTATATCGGCCAGGAGGCTGTGGCCGCAGGCGTTTGCGCCCACCTGCGCACCAGTGACATCATCACCAGCACCCATCGCGGTCACGGCCATTTGATTGCCAAGGGCGGCGATATCAAGAAAATGATGGCTGAGTTGTTCGCCAAATCCACCGGTTACTGTAAGGGAAAGGGCGGCTCCATGCACATCGCCGATCTGGACCTCGGCATTCTGGGCGCTAACGGCATCGTCGGAGGTGGCCCGCCGCTGGCTGTGGGTGCCGGTCTGGCGGCCTGGTACCGGGGGAGCGACGACGTCAGCCTGTCCTTTTTCGGCGACGGCGCCTCCAACCAGGGCACCGTCCACGAGGCCATGAACCTGGCCTCAGTAAAGAACCTTCCGGTTATTTTCGCGGTCGAAAATAACGGCTTCGGTGAATTCACCCGTCAGGCTGATCATCAGCGTATCGAATGCATTACGGATCGGGCGGTGGGATACGGCATGCCCCAGATTTCGGTGGATGGTAATGATGTCATGGCCGTTCATGAAGCCTCCGGCGAGGCCATCCAAAGGGCCAGAAAGGGACATGGTCCGTCCATGTTGGAGTTTCGCACCTATCGTCACCGCGGCCATTATGTGGGAGATCCGGAGGTCTATCGCACCAAAGAGGAAGTCCGGGAGTGGCAATCGGAGTCCAGGGATCCGATTCTGCGCTTTAAAAAGCAACTGATCGAACAGGGGTTAGTCGACCCTGGTCGACTGGAAGGGCTGGAAGCCACCATCCGGCAGGAGATCGAAGAGGCGGTCTCCTTTGCCGAGCAAAGCCCGCTGCCGGATGTTTCCGATCTTTTAAATGACGTTTATGCCTAAGTGGAGGGACTCATGGCTCAAATGAATATGTCTTTAGCCATCAGAAGCGCGATGGAATTGGAAATGGAAAGGGATGCCACGGTGTTCCAGATCGGCGAGGATATCGGCTTATCCGGGGGGGTCTTTGGTACAACGGCGGGGCTGTACGCCAAATTCGGCGACAAAAGAGTGATGGACACCCCCATCTCAGAAAGCGGCTTCATGGGCGCGGCCACCGGGGCGGCGGCTCTCGGGTTGCGGCCGGTGGTCTCTCTGATGTTCGTCGATTTCGTCGGTGTTTGCCTGGATCAGATTCTCAACCAGGCGGCCAAGATGCGTTATATGTTCGGCGGCAAGGCTAAAATCCCCATGGTCGTCCGCGCCAACTTTGGAGCCGGCCTGGGGGCCGGGGCGCAACATTCTCAATCGCTGGAGGCTTTTTTCATGCACATACCGGGCCTCAAGGTAGTCATGCCGAGCACGCCTTACGACGCCAAGGGTTTGTTGATCGCCGCCATCCGGGACGATAATCCGGTGATTTTCCTGGAGCATAAGTTGCTGTACGGCCGGCAGGGCGAAGTCCCCGAAGAATCCTACACGATTCCCATCGGAAGCGCCGATATCAAGCGGCCGGGGACCGATGTCACGGTGGTGGCCACCGGATTGATGGTTCATCAGGCCCTGAGCGAGGCTGAAAAGGCCGAGGCCGACGGTATCAGCGTCGAGGTCCTGGATCCGCGCAGCCTGCTGCCTCTGGATGAAACCGCTATCCTGGAATCGGTGAAAAAGACCCATCGGCTGATTGTTGTCCACGAGGCGGTCAAGTTCGCCGGCTGCGGTGCCGAGATCGCCGCCATGGTCGCCGAAAAAGCCTTTGATTATCTGGATGCGCCCATTATGCGCCTGGGGGCCCCTTTTTGCCCGGTCCCCTTTTCACCGGTTCTGGAGGCGGCCTATCTGCCGGGTGAGGCCGACATCAGCGCTGCCCTTCGGGCGATAACACAGCGATGACCTTACGAACCCAAGCTTTAATATGAATATGAATTGGTAAATATTATTGAGATCCTTAAAAAAACCGCCACAGCGGTCCCTGAGGTGCTCCAATGGCTGTAGAGATTAAGATTCCCAGGCTGGGAATGACCATGAAGGAAGCCACGGTCGTGCAATGGTTGATCCAGTCCGGGGACCCTGTTGCGGAAAAACAGATCGTTTGCCTGATTGAAACCGACAAGGTGACTTTTGAGGTATTGTCCCCGGCTTCGGGATTGGTTCATCCGATTGCCCTGCCTGGACAGCGTCTGGCAGTCGGAGTAGTGATCGGGTATATCGCCGGCGACGAAACTGAACTGAAGATTCTACAAGATCAAATGGCCGCTGATCAGAAAAGTTCGCCGGCGACAATCACCAACCGGGAGCAGGAGGGGGATAGAGCATCCCGGCCGGCCGCTGACCGGCAGCCGGCCGGCAGCGGCCGCATCATCGCCACCCCGGTCGCCAGAAAATTCGCCCTTGAACACGGTATGGACCTGAATTCCCTATCCGGCAGCGGACCTGGGGGGCGTATCCTGTTGGAGGATGTGGAACAGGCACTGGGAGCTCTTGGCCAAAGCCCGGTCGAAAGGAATGATGATCTGGGGACTGAAGGCCAGCAGACCCCGCTGCTGACCACCGCCCAAGAAATCCCCATACGGGGAATTAGAAAGATCATCAGCGAAAACATGATGCTGAGTCTGACCAATCAGGCCCAGATAACGCTGCATACCGAAGCTTCCGCAATCCATTTACGTGACCTGAGATTGACTTTTAAGAACTCGCTGGCAGGAGAAGCGACCCCGGTTTCTTATAATGCCATCATTGTCAAGGCCGCCGCTCTGGCGCTGCGCCGGTATCCCCGGCTCAATGCCACCGTGGAAGGTCAGAATATTAAGATCTGGGAGCAGATCCATATTGGTGTAGCCATGGATTTCGGCGAAGGCCTGCTCGTACCCAAGATCCGAAACGCCGACACAAAACCGGTCCGGGTTATTTCAATGGAACTGAATGAATTAGCGGAGAAAGCAGCCAAGAAGAGGTTGCTCCCCGATGATCTCCAGGCCGGCACCTTTACCATTACCAACTTGGGGAGCAGCGATATCGATCATTTCACCCCGATCATCAACCCTCCGGAAAGCGCGATTCTTGGTGTTGGGCGCATCATTGAAAAACCGTGGGTCCGCGAAGGATTAGTAGTGGCCGAACCACGCCTCGGACTCAGTCTGACCTTCGATCACCGGATCATCGATGGTGCGCTGGCCGGGCAGTTTCTGAAAACTATCAAAGATAACCTGGAGGAAACGCGATTAATGCTCTAACAGACGGTCAAAAGGTTTTTAATAGCAGTCAGGGGATAAAGAGGAAAATAGTTCAATTACCTGAATGAATAGACCGACCTTAAAAATACAATGTTTTTTCCCCGGAAATAAACTGTTGGCTTTATTTACGAAGCCTTGTTCTTTAAATAAAATGCTTATAAACTTATCAAGGTCTCAATATGGCCGAACGGCGGTTTCTATCAGGACATCCCTTTTAAATAATTCAGGTGGGAATATGATTAAAAAAGTTATTATGCTGGTTTCTTTATTAATTCTTTTTGCAGGATGCGCCCATATGGGTAACGATATGAATTATTCAAGGCCCGGTGCACCGGAGGGCATTCCTCTGGTTACCGGATCCCCCTAGTCATCTTACTCTGCTGGTCTTGGGGAAGTTTTCCGGACTCGAAACTTAATTACGGCATCGTGGCGCTGCCAAGGTCTTTGCAGAAGGATCGCCCGGTTCTTTTTTAATATAATTAACAAGAACCGGCCTGACTCCATTTTCTTAAAAGACGCCCTCTCCTCCCTTATTTCCTGTTTTCCTCCTTGCTTCGGTCTTTTCACTGACCTATACTTTCCTTATTGAATAAATAATTCTTATCCAATTTCCCTGGACCGGACGCTCGGATGACTGCCTTTCTCCTGACTAATGTTACCTTGCCTTATGTCTTAAAGTTTGCTAATTTGGATGCAAAGAAGCTCTAAGCCTCGTCCGGGAGTTCCCCGGAAGAGGTGGCCCCAAACGGGGCAGTTAATTTAAACAACCGGCATTTTCATTCAGTCATTCCGGTCGGTCGGTTTCACCGACCTCTATTAAGAGACCTCCAAAGGAGGTCGAGCGAAAACCGGAATCCAGGAATAGAAAGCTTTTCTGGACCCCGGCTTTCGCCGGGGTGACGGAGAAGGAGACTGA
>JACQYK010000219.1 GCA_016208255.1 Deltaproteobacteria bacterium
ACAGCGGTATCCCCACCTCCGACTACAGCGACCTCCTGATCCCTGAAAAAAGGACCATCACAGGTGGCGCAATAGGAAACCCCTTTTCCGCCGAGAAGATCTTCTCCGGGGACTCCGAGTTTTCTATGGACAGCTCCGCTGGCGATGACCAAGGTCCTGCCTCGGTAGGTCCTTTGGTTTCCTTTCAGTATTTTATCCGGACCCTCAATAGACAGGGAAACGATCTCATCGTTGATAATCGGCAACTCAAATCGTTCAGCCTGTTGGCGCATTTTGTCGGTCAGGTCAAAGCCGGAAATTCCCTCGGGAAACCCCGGATAATTATCCACCCAGTCAGTGGTTAATACCTGGCCCCCGGGGATGAGCTTTTCAATAAGAAGGGTGTTAAGCCGGGAACGTCGGGCATACAGGCCGGCGGTTAGACCAGCCGGACCTCCCCCCACTATGATCATGTCGTAAACAGGATTTTCCACGGGTAAACTAAAGGGTTTTTTTGATGGCGGCTTCGAGGGTACTCTTGGAAACCGCTCCGGTGATCTGTTCGACCACGGTTCCGTTTTTAAAGAGGATCAGCGTGGGGATGGCCCGAATCCCATATTGCCCCGGGGTCTTGGGGTTTTCATCCACATTTAATTTTCCTATTTTCAGCTTCCCCTGGTATTGAACGGCTAATTCCTCAACTACCGGAGCAATGGCCCGGCAAGGACCGCACCAAACGGCCCAGAAATCAACCAGGGCCGGTAGGGATGCCTCCATTATTTCCGATTTAAAATTCTCATCGGTAAGTTCGGTGATATTTTTTTCAGCCATGTCTTCTCCCTTCTGTAGCTATGGTGAAACCTAAAAATATAAGAACAGTAACAGGAATTCTAATTCCCTTTCCTTCTGTTGTCAATACTTACCAAAATCGTTAATGAAAAATTTTGACTTTAAGAGCGTTTTTAGTTTAATGTATTATATTATCACAAAAAAGAGGAGATGGATATGGAAGAATTCAGACGCATGAATCGCCTTCCCCCATATGTCTTCGCCACGGTCAACGCCTTAAAGATGGAATTGCGGCGCCAGGGGGAAGATATAATCGATCTGGGGATGGGGAACCCCGATCTGGCCACCCCCAGACATATCGTGGATAAACTTCGGGAAGCCTCCCTGAAAGCGCCTAATCACCGCTATTCACGTTCCCAAGGGATCACCCGGCTTCGAACCGCCATTTGTGATTGGTATAAAAGACGTTATCAGGTGGACCTGGATCCGGAATGTGAAGCTATTGTGACCATCGGGGCCAAGGAAGGGATATCTCACCTGGTTTTGGCCACTACCAGTCCCGGGGATGTGGTTTTTGCGCCTGATCCGACCTACCCGATCCATCCCTTTTCTGTCATCATTGCCGGAGGGGATTTAAGAAGTATCCCCATGAGCCAGGACCGGGATTTTTTTGAGGACTTGTTAACCGCCACCAAACAAACCTGGCCAAATCCGAAAATGTTGATTATTTCCTTTCCCCACAACCCCACCACCATGGTCGTGGATAAGGATTTTTTTAAAAAGATCGTGGTTTTTGCCAAGGAACACCATCTGATGGTCATCCATGACTTCGCCTATGCCGATTTGGTCTTTGATGGCTATAAGGCCCCCAGTTTTATGCAGGTTCCCGGGGCCAAGGAGATCGGGGTGGAACTCTTTTCATTGTCCAAGAGTTACAGTATGGCCGGTTGGCGGGTGGGATTTGCTGTCGGAAATCCGGATCTGATTCACGCCCTGACCCGTATCAAAAGCTATCTGGACTATGGGGTCTTTCAACCGATCCAGATTGCCTCCATTATTGCATTGAACGGTCCTCAGGAGTGTGTCCAGGAGATCGTCGGGATCTACAAGGAGAGAAGAGATACCCTGATCCGGGGGTTGAACCGGATCGGATGGAAAACGGAGAAACCCAAAGGGACCATGTTTGTCTGGTCCAGGATACCGGAACCCTTCAGGAAAATGGGCTCGGTGGAATTTTCCAAATATCTTATCCGGGCGGGGAAGGTGGCCGTATCCCCGGGACGGGGTTTTGGTGAATACGGGGATGAATATGTCCGCTTCGCCCTGGTTGAAAATTCTCACCGAATCCAGCAAGCGGTCAGAGGCATTAAAAAGGCTCTGGACCAAGGATGACGGCTTAATCAAAAAGAGTTATTAAACCGGTTCTAATGGGCGTTCATTTTTTGGGATTAAAAAAAAAGGATCGGAGTTTGAAATAAATTTTCATAAATGAAGGGCTAAGGATCAAGAGAGGGGTTCATGAAAGAAATTCAGGTGGGCTTAATCGGTTTTGGCACGGTAGGAACCGGGGTGGTCAAGATTCTGCTTGAGAAGGCAAGTCTGCTGCAATCCCTGGTCGGGGCGCCTCTGAAATTGAAATGGATCGCCGATCTCGATTTGAATCGGGATCGGGGGATCCCGATTTCCAAAGGGCTTTTTGTAAATAAAGCCGAGGACATTATTAATGATCCGGATATCTCCATCGTCATAGAGCTGATCGGGGGTCTGGAGCCGGCCCGAAGTTTTATTTTAAAGGCCTTGGAAAAAGGAAAACATGTGGTTACGGCCAACAAGGCTTTGCTGGCCCACAAGGGGGGTGAAATCTTTCAAAAGGCTGAAGAGTTTAAAATGGATATAGGCTTTGAAGCCAGTGTTTGTGGCGGTATCCCGGTTATTCTGGCCCTTCAACAGGGACTGGTGGCTAATGAAATCGAGAGCATTCTGGGAATCTTTAACGGGACTTCCAATTATATTCTGACTCGAATGACCGAAGAAGGATTACCTTATTCGGAGGCCTTAAAGGAAGCCCAGCAAAGGGGGTACGCCGAAGCCGATCCTACCTTGGATGTTGAGGGTATGGATACGGTTCATAAACTGACCATTTTGATGCATCTGGCTTATGGGTCACCCTTAAATCCTGAGGCTGTTTTTGTGGAAGGGATTACTCGAATCGGGGCCTTAGACATTGCCTTTGCCCGGGAATTCGGCTACTCGATCAAGCTCTTGGCTATTTGCCGAAAAGAAGGGGACCTGTTGGAGGCCAGAGTCCATCCGACCATGATTTCTAAAGGGCATATGCTGGCCAGCGTCCTGGGGGCCTATAATGCCCTTTTTATCAAGGGGGATTCGGTGGGAGATATCCTGCTATACGGTCAGGGGGCCGGCATGATGCCGACCGGAAGCGCGGTCGTCAGTGACCTGGTCAATATAGGCCGGAATATTAACAAGGGGATTACCCAAAGAGTGCCCCGGAATCCGGCCAATAAGGAAAAGGGCTTGGCTTTTAAACCATTTTCAGGGGTGATAGGCCGTTATTATTTTCGGTTTTCGGCCCTGGATCGCCCCGGTGTCCTTTCCACCATTGCCGGCATTCTTGGAACCAATAAAATCAGTGTGGCTTCCGTGATCCAAAAAGGCCGAGAGGTTGAAGGGTCGGTCCCCATAGTGATGATGACTCATGAGGCCAGAGAATCGGCTGTTCAGAAGGCCATCCAGGAGATTGACCGGCTGCCGGTGATCACCGACCGAACGGTGATTATTCGGGTGGAGGATTGATGGTGCCATAAAGGGCTGCTGTCAGCCCGTTGCTGGCTGCCGGATTCTGGTTAAAAAAATTAACCAGTAACAAATAACCAGCAACCAGCAACCAGCAACCAGCAACCAGTAACCAGTAACAAGTAGCCAGCAACCAGCAACCAGTAACTAGTAACCAGTAGCAGAAATTTCAAACAAGTTTGCTTCTTTTTTTATGAACTCAAAAGACAGAAAATATATCATTCTGGTCGGGGATGGGATGGGGGATTACCCCCAAGACTTTCTGGAGGGAAAAACGCCCCTGGAAGCGGCCCGGACCCCCCATATGGATACGGTGGCCTCTCTGGGCTTTATGGGCTGGGCGCAAACCGTCCCCTCTCTTTGTGAACCGGGAAGTGATACAGCCAATCTTTCACTCCTCGGATATGACCCCCTGGTCTACCATACCGGCCGCGCCCCCTTTGAAGCGGTCAGTATGGGGGTTCGGTTAAAAGAAGGGGACGTAGCCTTCCGCTGTAATCTGATCTGTCTGGATCACCTGGACCATGAAGCGGTGAAGATGAACTCTTACAGCGCCGGACACATCTCTACAGAGGAAGCCTGGATTTTAATCAACGACCTCAGCGGATTTTTAAATCTTCCCGGTTTATCCTTCTTTCCGGGGGTCAGTTATCGACATATCCTGGTCTGGGCCGGGGCAAATTCATCAGCCAGGACCCTACCGCCCCATGACTTAACCGGGCAGGAGGTAACGGATTACTTGAATTATCAAGGGGAGTTGGAACCGATTGTGAAACTGATCCGGCAATCCTGGCCTTTCCTGAGCCAGCACCCGATTAATAAGGCCAGACAAGCAGGGGGTCTGGTACCAGCCAATTCCATTTGGCTGTGGGGACAGGGAAAAACACCGGAGATGCCCTCATTCCTGGACAGATTCGGATTGAGAGGAGGGGTGATTTCGGCTGTTGATCTTCTAAAAGGGATAGGATTATCCGCCGGGTTGGAACCCTTGTTTGTGGAGGGGATGACCGGCTATTTAGACACCAATTTCCGGGGGAAGGCAAAGAAAGCCCTGGCTTTTCTGACTGAAAAAGATCTGGTGTATGTCCATGTCGAGGCTCCGGATGAGGCTTCTCACGAAGGAAGCCTGGAGAAAAAGATCCAGGCCATTGAGGCCTTCGATCGAGAAGTGGTCGGACCGGTCCTGGAAGGATTAAGCCGTTTTAAAGCCTATTCTCTTTTGATCGTCACCGATCACTTCACCCCTATTCAGGTTATGACCCATACCCGGGAACCTGTTCCTTTTACTATCCTGCGCTCTGAGGATCAAGGCCGTCCGGCTCGAAGAAGAGGTTTTTCCGAGAGATCGGCTTTTGAAGGGGAGGTTTCCTTTCTAAGGGGGGATCAGCTCATGCCCTGGTTTTTACAATTCCATCAGGAGAGGCCCCAATGAAATTCTTTCAGACGACCTACCGGGTAATCTACGGCGACGTGGATGCCATGAAAATGGCCTATTATGCTAATTATTTACGCTGGTTTGAGATCGGACGTTCGGAATTGATCCGTCATTTGGGTCTTCCCTATGCCGGGATAGAGGCCATGGGTTATCTGTTGCCGGTCACCGAAGCCTTTTGTAAATATAATAAGCCGGCCCGTTACGATGAGATTATTTTGATCAATACGGGGGTCGGATTCATCCGCAGGGCTTCCCTGCGTTTTGACTATCGAATATTAAATCAGGAAAACGATCTTCTGGCTCAAGGACACACCATTCATGCCTGTCTGGACGGGGACGGCAAATTAGTCCGTCTTCCTGAACCCGTATTTACGCTTTTGGGAAAGTGGGAGTAGCTATGTTTTGGTGCTTGGAATCCAGGAGTCAGAATCCAGAATCAAGAATAAACCTATAAAAAATTGTTAACGATGTTCTCATTCTGAATCACTATTTCGAGAGGGACCCGCAAAAGCCGTCACCCCGGTGAAAACCGGGGTCCAGAGATTTTATGATAGGTTGAATTTCCTGGATTCCGACTTTCGTCGGAATGACAAAACCGGATCTTCGGCGAATTATGGCGAGCCCATCTTTTGAAACGGTTAACCTGTTGGAGAAACCCCATGTCTGAAATAGAAGCCGCTAAAGCCATCGAGGCCTTCTTTGAAGCCTTTAACGCCCATGACGGCGAGGCACACCTGAACATCCATCATTTTCCTCATGTCCGCATCAACGGCCAAGGCCAGGTGCGCATCTTTCAAAACGCTTCGGAATACCGGCCCCTGGAGTCGGTACTCGAATATTTGACCAAGAGCGAAGGATGGCACCACAGCTCTCTGGATTCGGTGGAAGTCGTCCACGCTTCACCGCTTAAGCTCCATTTTAGTATTCAATTCAGCCGGTACAAGGCCGACGGGTCCCGGTACGCGGTTCATAAATCCTTATGGATCGTCACTAAAAAAGAGGACCACTGGGGCATATTGGCTCGATCCAGCTACGCCCCCTGAATCTTATTAAAGGTCTCAATGTAATAACAACATAATAAGAGGACCGAGGGGGTTTTTTCTTGGGGATTGTCCGAAAGGTGACTTATCGCCCAATCCCGGCCAGTCCAGCAAAGTTTGATTCGAGGCAGGGCATACACTCCCGGCTTCCGGTCGAATCGGCTATGCCGATCTTTGGGGGAGACTCCCGGAGGGAGTCGGACGGGAAGCCTCTTTTTGGGTCGGCAAAGCCGACCGGCCCGTTTCGGGCTTTGGTGAAGGCCTGTCCCTGGATTTAGTTAAACAATTTGCCCGGCAAAGAAACTCCCAGGTTCAGGTCGGACAACGCCGGCTTCCTTTGGAAGCCTCTTCTGTAGGTCAGCAAAGCTGACCGGCCCAAGAAAAAACCCCCTCGGTCCTCTCTGTTAAGCAAGCTCATCTGTTTCATGTCAAGATTACTATTAGACCATTAATAACCTGCGAATCCGGATAAAATTATTGCGGATTAGTCATGGTTTTAGTCCGAAGATAGCGTTCAAAGTCCAACAAGCTTTTTTTCATGATTGATGGTGTCACGCCCCTGGCGGGGCATGACAGTTTAATTCTTGACACCACCCCGGGTTTTATCTATCATGTTGTCATCCTTATTTAGAATTTAGAAATCATTCCCTGGTTGAGGTTTGATGGTTTTATGAATCACCACCTGGCCATGGTCCTATCTCGATAGTAAAGTTTATAAGCGAATCGCTGAAGCCGTCTTCTTCCTCCGCTTTTTTTATGCGGAATGCCGAAACATATTCTTGTTGATCCATTAAGTAAAACTGCAAAAACTAAATTAAAAAGGCGACGCCATGGCCAAACCGACTCTATTGGAAGAGGGCCTTCTCTTGAATGTCGGCGTAGTGACCACGGGAGACAAATGCTTATCCATTATCAGGGATCTGGAGGCCATCAAACTCTCGCGTTTGAGTATCAGACTGGCAGCTGTGGCCATTACGACCAAGCCGGTTTCAGGATATGAATATGTCGAAGAAAGGGGCATTAAAGTTTTTAAGGATTATCTGGATTTGTTATCTTTAAAATATTTGGATCTGATTCTTGAGTTCACCGGAAACAACCAAATTCTTACGGATATTATCCGCCGTAAACCGCCCACCATCGGTATTCTGGATCAAAAATCTTCCTTCTTGTTTTTAGATATTGCCAACCTTTATGATTTGATGGGGATCAGGGACACGGAGATTACCCTGGCGACCTCCTTTGCTTCTACTTTACTGGAGGCCTCGCCGGACGGCGTTCTTGTCCTGGACCGGGATTATCGCATCATCAACAGTAATAATTCGTATCTGGTCACCGGGGGTTCGGACCGTGAGGCCATTATCGGAAAATTCTGCTACGAAGTCATGAACCAGTCGCCGACCTTCTGTTCCGATATGGATGCCTGCTGCGCGGTTCAGGAAACCATCAGAACCGGAAAACCCTCCCGGAAGGTTCATGACCGAACCCTTTCCGACGGGAGTCCCCGGATTTGTCAGATTACGGCCTATCCCATCTTTAATCGTTTAAATGAAATGCTTCAGTTCGTCATTACCGTGAGGGATATGACCCAGGAACTCAGCGAAAGAATCCTGGTACAAACAGAGGCCATTAAAAAAGATCTGACACGCGCGGTTAAAGAAGACCGGCTGGCCTCTTTGGGACGCCTGGTCGCCTCCGTCTGCCATGAGATCAACAATCCCATAACCAGCATCGTGACCTTTACCAAATTAGTTTTATCCTACCTTAGAGAAAAGGATTCGACCGCTAATCCTCCGGACCTTGAACGGTATCTGGAACTGTCTTTTCGGGAGGCGCTCCGGTGCGGCGGCATCGTTAAAAACCTGTTGACTTTCGCCCGCCAGGACAATGTCGAAGCCACCAATATCGATATCCTGGAAATGATAAACACCATTAACCAATTGACCCACCATCAGCTTCAACTGGCCGAGGTGAAATACGGCGCTGAGTTGCCTTCAGCCCCTTTTACCGCCTGGGGAGATTACGGGCAGATACAGCAATGCCTGCTTAACCTGATCTTTAATGCCATTGACGCCATGCCCCAAGGCGGGAGTCTTTTGATCAAGGGGTGGGAAGACGAAACGGACGATACTATCTGGCTGGAGGTGACAGACACAGGCCAGGGGATCAATCCGGAACATTTGCAAAAAATTTTCGAACCTTTTTTTACCACCAAAACCGATGGGAAAGGGGTAGGATTAGGATTGGCCATGGTGTATGGCATCAATCACGAGCATCGNCGAGCATCGTGGTCTTATCGAAGTGGACAGCGTGCCCGACAAGGGGACCACCTTTCGCATCAAGCTTCCGAAAAGCCGGATTGAATAAAAAGAGGAGCAACGGCATGAAAGCATCGACTCACATCATGGTCGTAGACGATGAGGAAACCATTTGTGAAGCGCTCATGGCCTGGTTTATCAAAGACGGTTACAAGGTTGAAACCGCCTTGTCCGGTGCGGAGGCCTTAGCCCTTCTCGAAAAAAAAGATTTTGATATTTTTCTGGTGGATGTCAAAATGCCGGGGATGGACGGCATCGAACTCCTGTCCCGAATCAAAGAAAAACAGCCGGAAGCGGTCGTGATCATGATGACGGCTCACGGCTCGATCCAAACGGCCGTGGAAGCGATGAAGCGGGGGGCGGGAGACTATTTATGCAAGCCCTTTGATCCCGATTCTTTATCTCTGCTCATGGAACGGGTGATGAACCAAAAAAAATTAAGGAAGGAAAACATCGCCTTAAAAGAAAGACTGCTGGAACAGCAGGAAGAGGCCCTGGATGTTTTTATCGTTCATTCCGATCCCATGCGGAAAATATTTTCAACCGTCGATGAAGTGGCCCCCTCTTCGGCCCCTATACTGATTACCGGTGAAACCGGTGTTGGAAAGGACCTGGTGGCCCGGGCCATCCATTTAAGAAGCCAGCGTTCTTTCGGCCCTTTTGTGGCGGTGAATTGCGGGGCCTTATCCGAATCACTCCTGGAAAGTGAATTATTCGGGCATGAAAAGGGGGCCTTTACCGGAGCCGTTAAAGCCCGGCGAGGGTGTCTGGAGATGGCGGACAGCGGAACCCTCTTTTTAGACGAAATCGGGGAAATTTCGACTAAAATGCAGATCAGTTTATTGCGGGTGCTGGAAGAAAAGCGCTTTTTAAGGTTAGGCGGAAGCAATGCCGTGTCTTCGGATTTCAGGCTGGTTACCGCCACCCATCGGGATCTTCCTCCCTTGATCAAGGAAAATCAATTCAGAGAGGATTTCTACTACCGCATCAATGTTATCACCATCCATATCCCTCCGTTACGCGAACGAAAGGAGGATATCCCAGTTCTTTCCGATCACTTTCTGAAAAGGTTTGTCGAAGAAACAGGAAAACATCTGGAAGGGTTTACCGCAAAAGCCCTGGAACAACTGATATCCTATTCCTGGCCCGGTAACGTCAGGGAACTGAAAAACGTTATTGAAAGGGCCGTGGTAATCGCCCGGGGGCGTATGATCGGGGCCGAGGAGCTTAAGTTTTTAGATCCGGGAAAGCCGTATCCCGATCCCATGGCCATTACCCTGGAGGAACTCGAAAAGAGTCATATTATATCAACCCTGGCCTCCTGCGATGGAAATATCAGCCGGACGGCGAAAAAACTGGGTATCAACCGAAGCACTTTATCCAGAAAAATGAACCGGTACCGGTTGGTTGGTGGGGATTAGATTCACAATCACAACCTGTCAGATTTGCCCCTGACTTCACTGCTGTTATATTCTTACGCCATAAATCTGAGGATTTATCTCTAACTTTCGATACTAAGGTCCAAGGGGGTCTTATTTTTGGGGTTGTCCACTTAGAGGCCATTTGCTTCTTTGCCGGGCCCAATATTTTAATTATTACAGTGGCAGGCCTTCACCAAAGCCGGAAACAAGTTGGGTGAACGCCCTGCTCCTAATGAACTTAGCTTTTGGGCCGGGATAGGGCGATAAGCTACCCTTTGGACAATCCCCAAAAATAAGACCCCCTTGGACCGTTTCAAAATTTCAAATATTTTTGGTTAGCCTTTAGGGATCTCGTTACTTGTTGCCGGTTGCTCGTAAAAAAACAAGTAATTAAGAAACGAGTAACGAGTAACCCGTAACATTCAAATTCTCAAGAAGGCCGCATCGATCCGAAAGCGACATCAACTCCGTTGAAGCCAGACCGCCTTGTATCTGTTGAAGAAGCCCATTTGGATCTTTTCCCTATGGGCAAGATGGACATGACGACCATATCCGTGGTTGCGGCCAATCTACAGGTTGTTTTAGGGCTTAATACCCGGATTCAACCCCTTCAGCCCGAACCGGACTATGCCTTTCTGGCCCGAAGGGGACAGTTTGAAGCCGGAAAAATTATTCATACCCTGGCCGCCATCCCCGGTTCAGCTCCCTTCAGACTGGGAGTGGTTAATGTGGATATCTACACCCCGATCCTGACCTTTGTTTTTGGGGAGTCCCAATTGGGCGGCAAAGCAGCGGTTATTTCCTCGTTTCGAGTCCAAAGCAAGAACCGGGAAAAGACTTATAACCGGACGGCAAAGATCGCTATCCATGAAATCGGCCATCTGCTGGGTATTGTTCACTGCCAGTCCCTGGATTGCTTGATGAGATTTTCCAACAGTCTGGAAAAACTGGACGACCTTCCCCAGAGATTCTGCCAGGCCTGTGAATACGAAGTCAGAAGACACCTGCGGCATCTGTTTGGCAAACCTTAAGGGTTAGGTCTAAGGTTCAAGGTTTGAGGTTAAAGGTTTAAGGAAAAACCTTACACCTTATACCCCATACCAGTATTTTTGGACTCTTGAACCCTTTTTTCATTCTATAGCGAGTGAAGAAATTCATTCACCAGTCGTTCCCAGCCGATTTCAGGTACCTCAGCAAAGATATCTTTCAAGGCTTCACCACCGGTGGCCGCCATCGGATAGGGCCTCTCCTCTCCGCGGACTTCCCCCACTAATTTTTGAAGCCGGAAGAACTCGTCATCGATCCAGGCCAGACTTTCTTGACCGAAGAAGAGGTTTTTCAGATTGTTGCGAAGCGAAGTGGGTTGGATCACCATCAGCCATCCTTCTCCATAGGGGTCCTCATTGGCCGTGGTGGTTTTATTCAACACCTTTTGATTGATGGCCACGACCTTCCCATCCACGGGGCTGAGGGCCGGGGCTTCTTTCCCACTGCGCTTCAGAACGGCCTGGGGACTGTTTTGACCGACGGCGGCTCCCAGTCTGGGTACTTCGATTTCGTCCTGTGGGCCCAGCAGCCGAAGGGCAAAGTCATCGATGCCGACCCGAACCCGGCCCCCGTATTCCACCCTGGCCCAGGAATGTCCGAAATGATAATAATGATCTCTGGCGACATGATAGCCGGAAGCGGCATCGACCATGGGCGGTTTAAGATTCGGCAGGTAGCTGGCGTCTTCAATCATCTGGTCAAAGGGGCATTTGACGCAGTTATAACCTTGAGAGCATAAACCGTAAGCGATGCGGCCGCTCAGCATATGCCGGCATTTCCCCTGGTTCATGAGCAGCAGCATTCTGGGTGGTCTTGGGTCCGTCTTCACGTCAAGCTTCCTTTTCTGTTCAAAATTGGTCAGTACCTGATGATCCATGGAACAGCCGAGACAGTCGAAGGCGTTAACGCATTTGGTGGGCTTGATCACCCCGGCCCGTCCCCAAACACATTGGTCGTTGGTCATCGAAAAAACCACCGGTTGCCTGACACTTTTTTGTTCATTCTTTTTCATTGGACCCTCCTTTTTAGACTGTTTATTTAAATTTTTATTTTTTAGATTCGGATATTTCGAAAGATGCTTTCAGGGAACGTCTACTGCAGGTTCTGGGCCAAACTAGGGGAGGAAAGAGTTTCAGCTATTTAACTATTTAAAATCATTATAAATATTTTAACTTAAAGAAAATGGAAGCAGGGAGAGGGGGGCTTTGGCCGGAAACAGCCCTCTGCTTCATTTCACGGCAGTTATTTTTAATAAAGTTAATTTAAATATTATTTTAATAAGTTATTTAACTGCTACATTTTGCATGTTGCGATGCAGAATGCACCAATCATAAAAAGCAGCGGATTTAAATTAGGTGTGGGGCGAATAGATGGGTGATTTAAACTAATTTCTTTTAGGTAAACCACCGGCTTTGCCGGGGGATTCCCAGAGTTTGACAATTCCGCGAGTATGGGTTTTTCAATATCGACAACGAGTAAAAGATGTTTTCCATTTGAAGACCAAACCTTGCCTGGATCGTCATTCCGGAGAAATCCGGAATCCAGAGATTCTAAAAGGGTTAGATAAAGTTCTGGACCCCGGCTTTCGCCGGGGAGACGGCTACCAAGGTTTTAGGTTTTTGTTTGTGAGCCCCTTTGAGGGGCTATAATATTCAAGTCTCCGGCTCTGCCAGAGGCGGGTGACTTATCATTCTTTTTTTTTGGCTGGCAGCGATCTGGCGAATTCAACGCCTTTTAAAACCCATTTTTTTAAGTCCTTGTCAGACTCAGTTCCTTTTGAACCAACGTAAAGAAAACCTTTCAGCGGTTTCCCCGTGAAATCCATTTTTCGTACCTGGGGTTGGGATAACATCTTTCGAACCCGATTGGCAAGTTTATCGTCGAAAGGCATTTTCCCCGTGGCCTCCGGCCGCTTTCTAGCGGTCCGCATGAGGCCGCCCGTTAAGTATTCTATTCTATCCAAGTGGGCCATTTTTCGTCCCGAATCAAGTGGAGCAACCTTTTCGGTATCCCTATGCAGTTTTATGCAACATCTCTTGATATGAGAATTCCCAAAGTCCGGCATTGTCTTTTGCATGTTCAATCGTCATGCTCACGATACTGCCTTTCACATCAATGTCTATATAGATATTTTCACTGATCTCCTTTGTCTCGTGTATTTCTTTGTCCGTGAATTCGACGTGAGCGGTATCCGTATCAGAAAAATATTTTACCCTCATTTTTCATTCCTCCTCGCAGTCAGGGAAACCTGTTTGAACTGCTTCCACCATGTACCCCAGTTCTTTGGCAACCATTCCGAATAGGAATACCACTCCTTGTTCATTGACCGGTTCATGCCGAAGGCCACGGAAGTCGATTGGATTTCCGTATGTGGAGCGATCTTGAAGTTTAGCATGTCGTGGTCTCGATTGGGCACCGAAAGCGGGTGCAACCACATTCGCATGGTTGGATGGGGGCGTTTCGCGAATCTGTTGCCATTTGGGAGCGTCAATCGGAAGGAGAGTCAGCACATCAGCCCATTCTGGCCTGTCTTTGGCGAACTCCTGAAACCGTGAAGGAATCCCGGACCAGGGACCAAAATGTCTCTCGAACACTCCGGGACTGAAAGTTCCTTCGCGTCTGTATTGGTGGCGTGTTGGAATTTGCCGTATCTTTCGAACAAGCTTGCCCCAGTCCTGCAAAAGAGTGCCGTCATCAAGTCTAACGTTGGTAGAATTTACCTGCATACCTGCCGCATGAACAGCTTCGCGCCAACTTGGGAAGTGGCGTAGAACTTGGTATTCAGACATACCAGTCTTTGACTTAAATTCAGATCGTGACGGAGGGTGTCCAAGTTGATCTGCACACTTCCTGATCGCGTCGAGAACCTGATTCTTGTCTGGCAGATTATCCGACATAGTTACCTTTTCCTTATTATGATTTAGTCTATTTCATGAAGCCGAACAATTAATATGCGAGGTTCTCTATTTCCGACTTTACAGTAAATATTATAGCATATTTTCATGTTTGAAAAAGGGAAAAATTATAAAATAATCAATAGGTAACTATTTTCATCCTGTCGTATTTGCTGATAATATAGAGCAAAAGCAAAGTTCGTATACTATGGATAAATTGTCTAAAACCACCACCAAAGGGGTTCTTTCTGGGTTACAGAAGCTTCAATTGGCCAAGAAATTGGTACCGGGTGGGAAAGCCCATTTTTAATATTTTTTATGATTGACAAAAAATAAATTTGAAGTTATTATTCCCATTTAAAAATTTTTACGAGGGATCAATCATGTATGCCATTATTCAAACCGGGGGGAAACAGTATCAGGTCGCCCCTGGAGATGTGATTCGGATCGAAACCCTGGAAGGCGAAAAAGGGACCGTGGTATCCATACCCAAGGTCCTGTTTGTGGCCCGGGACCAGGAAATTATGGTCGGTAAACCTTATTTAGACGGTGTTTCGGTGGTAGGAGAAATTCTCCATCAGGGTCGGGACCATAAGATTTTGATTTTTAAACATAAGAGAAGAAAAGGGTATAAGAAAACGGTCGGGCATCGGCAGCCCTATACCCAGGTTAAAATCAACGAAATTCAAGGGATTTAAACGAAAACAGCCACCCCCACCCCCACCCCTTCCCTCCCCCCTAGGAGGGGGAGGGTGAGGGAGGGGGAACTTTCATACATAATTCATGGTATCAGGCCACCAAAAGCGGGGCATGACAATTTAAAGGGGTTTATTATGGCACATAAAAAAGCAGGCGGCAGTTCCAGAAACGGCCGGGACAGCGAAGGACAACGGTTTGGGGTTAAACGATATGCCGGCCAAAAAGTCAAGGCCGGGAATATCCTGGTTCGACAGGTGGGGACCAAGTTTCACCCCGGTGAAAATGTGGGATTGGGAAAAGATTTTACGATCTTTGCCAAGATAGATGGGGTGGTAACCTTCGAGCGCTGTGGGAAAGACCGCAAAAGAATCAGTGTCTATTAATTATTTCATCCTCCCTTCAGGTTAAACTACAGCCCATTTTGTTTCTAACTTTCCGTCTACCCGGTTTCCCCGACCACAAAGGGTGATCGGGAATAAGCTCACCAGATATTTGAAATTCTTTGATGAGGCCAAGATTTTTGTTCGATCCGGAGACGGGGGGCATGGATGCCTCAGCTTCCGACGGGAGAAGTTCATTCCCCGGGGAGGTCCGGATGGGGGGGATGGAGGCAAGGGCGGCGACGTTCTGATCACCGCCTCCTTCCAAAGTCAGAACCTCCAGGATTATCACTTCCACCAGCAGTTCAAGGCCCCTAATGGAACCCACGGTCAGGGCAATGATCGGCACGGCAAAAATGGAAAAGATATTCGGCTCATTGTTCCTTTAGGGACCCTGGTTCGAGAAGCGGAAACAAATCAGATCCTGGCCGATTTAACCGAAGAAGGGCAGACTTTAGTCGTTGCCCGGGGAGGGAGAGGGGGCAAGGGAAACAGGCATTTTGCCACGGCTACCCATCGGACTCCAAGATTCGCCCAAAAAGGAGAGCCGGGGACTGAGGCCTGGTTGTTTCTGGAGCTAAAAGTTTTGGCTCACATCGGGCTGGTGGGCTTGCCCAATTCAGGAAAATCGACCCTTCTTTCCCGCCTTTCCGCAGCCAAACCCAAAATTTCCGATTACCCTTTTACCACCCTGACCCCCAATCTGGGGATTCTCGAAAACGATCAAGGTCAACGACTGACCATAGCCGATATCCCGGGGATTATTGCCGGGGCCAGCACCGGGGCCGGTTTGGGACTCAAATTCCTCAAACACATTGAACGCACCCAGGTGCTCTTGTTTTTGATTGACGGCTCCTTACCCGGGGAAGACCCTTTTAATTCCTATCAGACCCTGATTACAGAAATGGAATCCTATAATCCAACCCTTTTGGACAAAGCGCGACTGGTAGTGGTCAATAAAATGGACTTGCCCGGTTCAAAGGCCCGTTGGAACAGTATCCAAAAGACTTTTAAAAAACTTGGCCTGGAAGTCATTCCCCTATCGGCAAAAACCGGAGAAGGGATCCCCACCCTCATTGACCGCTTGTTTTCCATACAGGCCAACCGGTCTATGGGGGAGACCGGGGAAGGAAAGGTAATCAAGGAATTTAAGACAGGGTAACAGACTATGAATAAGCAGACTGGATTATCCGAACAACGGAAAGCCCTTGTTAAAAGAGTAAAAAAGATTGTAATCAAGATTGGCAGCGCGGTCCTGACCGATAACGGAGTATTACACCGTCCGACGATAACCCGCCTGGCTGATGACATCGCTACCCTGAAAAAAAAAGGGTATCAAACGGTCATTGTCAGTTCCGGAGCCATTGCCTCCGGAGTCGGTAAAATGGGTTTACGCAGAAAACCGGTTACCATTCCCCAGAAACAGGCCGTGGCCGCCATTGGGCAAGGAAGTCTGATGTATGCTTATGAAGAAGCTTTCAACGCCCACCAAATGTTGGTGGCCCAGATACTCCTGACCCGTGAAGACCTGACCAACCGCCAACGGTACCTGAATGCCCGCAATACTCTGATCACCCTTCTGGAATGGGGAATCATTCCGATTATCAACGAAAATGATACGGTCGCGGTTGAGGAAATCAAATTCGGAGACAATGACAACCTCTCGGCCCTGATTGCCCATTTAATTGAAAGCGACCTGCTAATCGTCCTGACCGATACGGAAGGACTTTATGAACGGGATCCCCGGGAAGACCCCCAGGCCCGCCTGATTCCCGTGGTGGAACAAGTTAATAGTCAAGTCCTGGAATATACCTCGAATTATTCAGGACAGTGGGGATTAGGAGGGATGCGCTCCAAGATTATGGCCGCTCGAAAGGTGACAGCCGGGGGTATTTCGGTCATTGTCGCCAGCGGAAGAAAAGAGGGGGTCTTACAAGAGATCATCAAAGGGAAACCTGTAGGCACCCTTTTTCTTCCTCAAAAAGCAACCCTGAGCCGGAAAAAACATTGGATTGCCTTTACCCTCAAACACAAAGGGGATATAATCATTGATGAAGGGGCCAAACAGGCCGTATTGGAAAAAGGTAAAAGCCTGCTGCCTTCCGGGGTGGTGGGAGTGCAGGGGCGTTTTAGTATGGGGGCCTGTGTCCGTCTGGTGGATCAAAAGGCCCGGTTGATTGGGAAAGGTCTGGCCAATTATTCATCTTCGGACATATTAAAAATCTGTGGAATGAAATCCTCGGAGATAGAAAAAAAACTGGAATTCAAACATTCCGATGAAGTGATCCACCGGGATAATATGGTGATAACCAACGAATGAGGCCTGAGGCAAGGGGTCTTTCGAATGACTTTGGATACTCTTTAAGGAGATCGGCATGGATCTTAAAAATCAAATCCTGCAAATGGCCATGAGCGCCAAAGAGGCCTGTCCTGCCCTGTCGGGCCTTAATTCCAAACAGAAGAACCAAGCCCTGGAACAAATGGCCCGGGCCTTGTTAAAACAGGCCGGAACCATCCTGAAAGAAAATAAAAAAGACCTGGAACAGGCCAGGAAAGCGGGGCATCCCCGGGCCTTTCTCGACCGTTTGCTCTTAACCGAGAAGACTCTCAAAGAAATGGCCCAGGGGCTTCTGGAAGTCTCCCAATTGCCTGATCCGGTGGGAGAGGTTACCGGCCTGTGGTTGCGCCCCAACGGCCTGCAGGTTGGACGGATGCGTATTCCCTTGGGAGTGATCGGGTTTATTTACGAATCCCGCCCCAATGTGACGGTGGATGCGGCCGGACTTTGCTTGAAATCCGGCAACGCCGTTATCTTGAAAGGCGGAAGCGAGGCGATTAGATCCAACCTGGTCTTGACCAAGATACTTCAAGACTGCTTGATTCAGGAAGGGATTCCCCCGGGGGCCATTCAAATCATACCGACCACAGACCGGGAAGCCACCAGCGAACTGTTGAAGTTGGAAGAGTACATCGACCTGGTAATCCCAAGGGGCGGGGAGGGGCTGATCCGCACGGTAACGGCCCAAGCCCGCATGCCGGTCCTGAAACACTATAAAGGGGTCTGTCATGTTTTTGTGGATCAGGGGGCGGATTTGGCTATGGCCAACCAGATTTGTCTCAACGCCAAGGTCCAGCGTCCGGGGGTTTGTAATGCCATGGAAACCCTTCTGGTCCATAAGGATATTGCCAAATCCTTCCTTCCCGGGATGGTTAAACTTTTTCGGAGGGAGGGGGTGGAGATCCGGGGTTGTCCGGCCACTCTTAAGATTATTGGCCAGGGAAAGGGAATTAGGGCGGCCGCGGAAGAAGACTGGTATGAGGAATATCTGGATCTGATTGTCGCCGTGCGGATCGTGAAAAATCTGAAAGAGGCCGTGGCCCATATCCACCAGTATGGCTCCCAACACACGGAAGCCATCGTCACCCAGGATTATAACCGGGCCCGTGAATTTTTAAAATCAGTGGATTCTTCGGTCGTTCTGGTCAATGCCTCCACCCGTTTCAACGACGGAAATCAGTTGGGCCTGGGAGCGGAAATCGGAATCAGCACCTCCAAACTGCATGCCTTCGGGCCGATGGGATTAAATGAACTGACCACCACCAAGTTTATTGTTTTTGGACAGGGGCAGGTCAGAAGCTGAAGGGCGGGAGGCGAGAGGCGAAAGGCGTGAGGCGAGGGAGAGGAAGCGTGAGGCGGGAGGCGTGAGGCGTGAGGCGCGAAGGAAATGAAGTTCTAAATTCAAAGTTCAAAGTTCAAAGTGTAAAAGGCCGTACCGGTTCAATAGCGAATCACTGTTCCAACGGAAAAGCCCTGACTCCGCAATCCGCAATCCGCAATCCGCAATCGAAACGCATCGGTCTTTTCGGAGGGGCTTTCAATCCCATTCACTTTGGTCATCTCCGGGCCGGGCTGGAGATCCAGGAGGCCTTTTCTTTAAACCGGCTCCTGTTTATCCCCACGGCCGTTCCACCCCATAAAGAAAGCCGCAACCTGATTCCTTTTGCGCATCGTTTGAAGATGATCCGATTGGCCATCGCCGGGCACCCTTGGCTGCAGGTATCGGATGTGGAAAAAAAGCGGGCCGGGAAGTCCTATTCCATCCAGACCGTGCGTTTTTTTAAGGAAACATTGGATCCCGGTTCCGAGCTTTTTTTTATCCTCGGGATCGACGCTTTTTGGGAGATTGAAACCTGGAGAGCTTATCGGAATCTTTTTAAGTTATGTCATTTTGTGGTCATGGACCGGCCGGGTTATCGCCGGGACTCTATTAAAACTTTTATCCTCGAAAAGATATCTCCCGAGATGCTATACTTCCCACGAGAAAATCGTTTTCTGCATCCCGCCGGATATTCAATTTACTTATTCCCGGTAACTTTGATGGACATTTCCTCGACCCGGATTCGCCGGTTAAGGCAGAACAATCAAACCATCCATTATCTCCTGCCGGAAAAGGTGGAAGATTATATTTTAGAAAGAAAGTTTTATGCCGCCTAAGCGTCAACCCAAACTATCTCCTCAGGAAAAAGCCCTGTTGCTGGCCCGAGTTGCCCTTCAAAAAAAACCGCGGGATCCCCTTTTACTCGATGTCCGCGACAGTTGTTCCTTTGCTGATTTTTTTTTAATCCTGAGCGGGACCTCGACCCGCCAGACCCAAGCCTTGTCCGGACATCTGGAAGAGACCTTAAGGAAGCAGGGAATCCGTCTCCGGGGGATAGAAGGGGTGGAAACAGGGCAATGGATTTTGATGGATTATAATGAAGTGATCGTCCATATTTTTTTTGAATCGGCCAGGGGATTTTATGATTTAGAGGGGTTGTGGATAGAAGCCCCGCGCCTGCCTATCCCTTCTAACGATTTTCATCCCGAGGTCTCCTGATGCCTTCCCCTCCGCTGTTTCTCATTATCTTGGACGGCTGGGGCCTGGCCCCGGATTATCCGGGAAACGCCGTGACCCGGGCCCGGACCCCGACGATGGATCTCTTGTTCAAGTCCCGGCCCCATGCTAAACTGAAGTGTTGGGGTGAAGCGGTGGGCCTGCCTGAGGGACAAATGGGGAATTCCGAAGTGGGCCATCTTAACCTTGGGGCCGGTCGTATTGTCTATCAAGATATTACCCGGATTGACCGGGCCATCCGAACGGGCGATTTTTTCATCCAGCCGGATTTGCTGGGTATGATTCGGCGATGCCGGGATGAGGGAACAATCTTTCATCTCCTGGGCCTGGTTTCCGATGGCGGGGTCCACAGCCATATGAATCATCTCCTGGCCTTGCTTCAGTTGGCTAAAAAGGAAAAACTAAAAAGGGTCATGATTCAGGCAATTACCGATGGGCGCGACACGCCACCCAAAATGGGTCTGGAATTCATCCGGCAATTACAACAGCAGATCCGGGAAATCGGGGCGGGCCGGATTGCCTCCATTTGCGGACGTTTCTATGCCATGGACCGGGACAACCGCTGGGAAAGGGTGGAACGGGCTTTCCGGGCTTTGACCGCAGGACAGGGGATTCTTGCTCCGGATCCGGTTCAAGCCTTGGAAGAGGCCTACCAAAACGGGGAAACCGATGAATTTATCGCCCCCCGTCTGATTACGGGAGAAACCGGCCTCCCGCTGGGAACCATTCAAGACGGGGATGCCGTTTTTTTCTTTAATTTCCGGGCGGACCGGGCCAGGGAGATCACCCGGGCTTTTATCGAAGAGGATTTTACCCCCTTCCCGGTAGCCGGACGTCCGAAACTTTCGACCTTTATGACCATGACCGAGTATGACACCCATTTTTCCCCCGGAGTCAAGGTGGCCTTTCCTCCACAAAATCTGGTTCATACCCTGGGGGAAACCATCAGTCGTCAGGGGATCCATCAGCTTCGGATTGCTGAAACCGAAAAGTATGCCCATGTGACCTATTTTTTCAATGGAGGGGTGGAAACTCCTTTCCCCTTGGAGGAACGCTGCCTGATCCCCTCCACCCGGGAAGTGCCCACTTATGATTTGAAGCCGGCCATGAGCGCTTTAGAAGTGACCCGGGAGATCATCAAAAGGATCGGCTCGGGGCGCTATGGATTTATGGTCGTTAATTTCGCCAACCTGGATATGGTCGGTCACACCGGTAATTTGGAAGCAGCCATCCGGGCCTGTGAGGTGGTTGATACCTGCCTCGGTCAGGTGATTGCGGCTGCTTCCGACCAGGGCGGGATTTTAATATTAACCGGGGACCACGGCAATGCCGAAGAGATGATCGACCGCAGGCACGGGGGGCCGCATACGGCCCATACCTCGGCCAATCCGGTTCCTTTTTTGTTGATAGATCCGGAGCGGCCCAAGGTTCGGGTCAAGGATGGGATTTTGGCCGATGTAGCCCCCACCCTATTGGCACTCCTGAAAATCCCGATCCCGGAGGAGATGACCGGGACGTGTCTGCTGGAATAATTTGAAGGAGTAAAATGCGGAAATATTTCTTTAGAGTCTTTTCCGGACTGGTAATCGCTCTCCTGTTTGTTCCTTTTAATCCCTGGATATCCCCCAAGGGAAATAATGTTTTTGCTCTGACCATTGAAGAGGAACGAAAATTGGGAGAGGAAGTGGTCCGGGAGGTTGAAGGTAAATTTTCCCTGATCCGGGACCCCTTGCTTCTGGATTATTTGAACAAACTGGGTCGGGAAGTCCTTAAACAAGCCGGCTCTCTACCCTATCCCTTCCGTTTTTATCTTTTAAAAGATCCCCAATTAAATGCCTTTTCCATTCCGGGAGGGCATATCTTTCTAACCACTGGGATTATTGAAATCATGGACTCGGAAGGGGAGCTGGCCGGCTTACTCGGCCACGAGATTGCCCATGTCACGCGCCATCACATTTCAAGCCAGATCGAAAAACAAAAAAAGATCGGTTTGGCCACCATGGCCACGGCCTTACTGGGGATTCTGGCCGGAGATCCCAGCATCGCCGGTGCCGCCATCGTCGGTTCCCTGGCCACGGCCCAGACCTTGATGCTTAAATACAGCCGCGAAAACGAAGACGATGCGGATAATTACGGATTTAAATATATGTCCGGGGTGGGATTTGATCCCAAGACCATGATCGACCTGCTGGACAAACTCCGACGTTGGGGGTCCTTTGGTTCCGAAGGAGTCCCGGCGTATATGCAAACCCACCCCCTGAGTGGAGACCGCATGTCGCATATAGAGGATTTATTGCACCGCTATGCGGACCAGGGACCTTGGAAGAGATCGAGCTCCGATGAATTTCGCCGTCTCCAAACCATTATCCTGGCCAATTATGGAGACTTGCAAAGGGCCCGAATTCGGTTTCAATCCTGGTCCAAGGACACCCCCTCCCAGTTTTGGGTTTTTTATGGCCAGGGCTGGCTTGACCTCCGGGAAGGAAAATTCGACTCAGCCATCACTCAGTTTGAAAAGGCGGCAAGCCTCAAGCCCCAGGACCTCTACCTCTTGAGAGATCTGGGACAGGTTTTTATGAAGAAAGGGGATTATGAAAAGGCCATCCAAAAATTGAGTCAGGCCTCTCTTCTTGATCCCAAAGACAGCACCACGGCCTTCCTTTTGGGCCGGGCCTATCAGGAAAAAAAAGAAAACCTTTTAGCCCTGGAAAATTTTCAAAAGGCTTTAAACCTCGGTTCGGAGGAAGAAGACCTTCATTATTATCTAGGGATGACTTATGGAAATCTGAACAATCTGGGTCAGGCCCATTATCATTTTGGAAAATCCTTCGGGAAGAAGGGCGACCGGGAAAAAGCCTTGTTTCACTTTAAAACCGCCTTGAGATATGTTGACCAGGATCCGGGTCAAAAGGCACGTATAGAAAAAGAAATTAAAAACCTTGAATCGGAAAAGATCAGGGGAAAGAAAACCGATTAATAACTGGTGGCTTCGTAAAAAGCCGTCACCCCGGCGAAAGCCGGGGTCCAGAAGGTTATAACTAATTAAAAACACTGGATTCCGGCTTTCTCTCGACTTCCTCCGGAAGTCTCTTTTTAAGGTCGGCATACGGCATCCGAATGGATGCCTTCTTTTAGTTCGACAAAGTCGAACGGCCGACCGTACGGAATGACGAATTCGGGCTTCCGGCAGCTTTTTACGAACTTGTTATAATTAATAATGGACACCTCTGGTTACGGGTTTAACAGGAAAAAACGAATATCGAATGTCGAACACCGAATTTCGAATTTTGAAGTGATTGGCCTAACCTTCCTTTGACATTAATTATTCATTATCCGATATTCGATCTTTTCTTGCCTGGTGGTTCCACGCTCCAGGCCGGCCATGAGGGTTTTAAATCAACCGCTAGCTTCCTTTTTTATTTTTTTGGCTCAGATATTCTTCTAATGTGTGAAAAGGGGTGAGACCGGGACAGGAATTGCGGGCTGTTTCCCAATTGATTTGATCAGTGAGCATGGGTGGGAAGAAAGGCCATTGTCGACAAGGAGCGGGCTTGACTTCGTGGATCGTGCATCGGCCTTTTTTGGAAAAATGGCAGTATCCGTCTTCCCGGGTGTGGATATAAGTCTTTCCATTTTTCTGGAGGCAGAATTTTTTAAGGAACTGCCGTTGGGAAAGGTTCAAGAATTGTGAGATGCGGTTAATCTCTTCCCGGGAAAGATAGATCCCCCCTTCGCCCTGGCAGCAGGTGCCGCATTGGGTGCATTCAAAAAGGTCGATGGCCCTTTGAAAGATACCAGGATCGGATTTTAGTGACTTTACCTTCATGGTTCTATATTTTATTTGACAAAAAATAAAAAAGAAAGTAATTTATTTATTTCCCCTTGCCCCCCTAGGGGGCTTTAATAGCCATAAGGAGGAATTATGAGGAGATATGACCTTATTTTTATCGTTCAGCCGGATCTGAGCGAGGAGGAAACCAAAACCGTTTTCGATCGGTATCTTCAGATCATAACCGCCCAAAAAGGAATCATTATAAAGACCGAGGACTGGGGCAAGCGGCGTCTGGCCTATGATATTAAAAAGCAATCCCGGGGGACCTATTTCCTGGTTGATTTTTACGGCCCCGGGGCCATGATTCGGGAGATTGAACGGAACCTTAAAATTGATGATAACATACTGAAATTTATTACAGTTAAGACCAGAGACCCCTTCAATCCCGAAACCCTGGAAGAAGAAAGAAAAAAAGAGCAACTCCTTCAGGAATCTCAAATCCCTCCCGATGAACCAGAGCCGGTTGCACCTCAGGAAGCGGCTCTGGAAGAAATCGATTCAGAAAAGGAAGGAGAATAGACCATGCTGCAACCCAGAAGGAAAAAAAGAATTTTCCCACGCCGGAAGGTCTGCCGTTTTTGTGCCGATAGTACGATGATTATCGATTATAAGGATTCGAAATTATTAAAACACTTTACTTCGGAACGGGGAAAGAT
>JACQYK010000220.1 GCA_016208255.1 Deltaproteobacteria bacterium
AAATGCCCCCTTTTGCTCAATCTCTGTGTCAGGCTCAAATTTCAATCCTCGAAATATTCCATATATTCCTGCGGTTGAAATTTTCGCCTTTCTTGACCTTGACCAAAATTGAACATTTTTCCAAGGTCTCAATTAAATCGGTCCATTTCCTGAATGGATTATAAACATGAGGAGGAAAACTCTTTAACTGTTAACGAATAAGGAGGATACCCAATGAAAAGGTTACCGAAGTTAAAGTTGATGGGAGGGATGGTGGTAATCGCCTCGGTAGTAATCCTGTTTTGTGCCCTTCAGCCTTGTGAAGCGGCTCCGAAAGCCGGCGGACATCTGCGGATGGGCTATGGTCTGGAGGCCTCTTCGCTCGATCCTCACCTGGGCAGAAGTGGCGGGGACGCCTATTACTGGAAGCAGATGTTCGATAACCTGGTGGGCGCCGATAGTAAATTAACCGCGCAACCCAACCTGTCCCTGGCCGTCTCCTGGGAGATGCCCAATCCCACGACCATGGTTTTCCGCCTCAGGAAAGGAGTCAAGTTTCATGACGGGACCGATTTTGACGCCCAGGCGGTTAAGTTTAATCTCGATCGGATCCTTGATCCGGCCACCGGGGCCACACCGAAAGCCAGCTTCGAAGTCATCGGGAAGGTGGAGGTGGTCGACAGCCATACGGTCAAACTGGTGCTTAACCAACCCTGGGGGGCCGGCATCAGTATGCTGGCCGATCGGGGTGGGGCCATGAATTCACCCACGGCCGTAAAAAAATGGGGCAAGGAATACGGGTTTCACCCCGTGGGCACAGGTCCGTTCAAGTTTGCTGAATATGTTTCCGGAAGTTACGCTACCATGGTAAAAAATGAGACTTATTGGGGAAAATCTAAAAGCGGAAACAAGCTTCCCTATTTGGATAAGATTACCATTCAACTCATTAAGGACCCGGCGGTATTGGCAGCGGCCCTGCAGGCCGGGGAAATCGATCTGGCGTCAATCAATCCCAAAGATGTAGAAAAATTCAGCCGAGACTCTAAGTTTGTTATGAAATCATTCGAGGGAGGCAGTATCGCTCACCTGCTGGCCTTCAATCAGTCCCTTCCGCCCATGGACAATGTTAATCTAAGGCGGGCCGTGGCCCATGCCGTCAATGCTCAAGCCATCAATCAAAGCGCTTTTTTCGGCAAAAATATAGTGGCTAAAGGCGGAATGTGGCCGCCGGGGTACTGGGTTTACGATACGGTCCCCCGTCCCAGCTATGACCTGAAAAAGGCCAGGGAATTTTTAAATAAAGGCGGAAAGCCCAACGGGTTTGAGATGGATATGATCACCTGGGATTCGGCCACCCTGATCCCGGCCACGGAGCTGGTCAAAGCCATGCTGGCCCAGATCGGGATTAAAGTGAATATCAAGGTCTTCAATGTCGGCACCGCCACCGAGAAATTTTTCCATACCAGGGAAGCCCCGGTCTATTCCACTTCCTGGAGCCTTTATCCCGAACCCGATTGGATAGCCTCCTTATGTTACAAGAGTGACGGCTATTACAACCCGGGGAAAACCGCCCACCCGGAAATGGACGAACTGATAAAGAAAGGGGCCTCTTCTTACGATATCAAGACCCGAAAGGCCATTTACCGCCGGGTGAATGAAATCATTTTGGGGGATGCCTATTATGTCCCGAGGATCTACGGGGTTACTTTCGTCGTAGCACCGGCCAAAGTACAGGGAATGGATACGCTTTTTAGCTGGGATGCCAAGTTTCTGTTAAAAGAGCTGTGGATGCAATGATACCAAAAGGCTGAGATGCGCGCTTACCTGATCAAAAGACTCTTGCAGATGGTTCCGGTTCTACTGGTGCTCACCTTTCTGGTGTTTTCATTGCTGCTGCTGATTCCGGGGGATCCCATCCGGGCTATCATCGGTTCTTCCGAAGCCCTCGATGCCCAGCAGAGGGAAATTCTGCGAAAGGAACTCCATTTTGATAAACCGATCCCCGTCCAATACGGGATCTGGTTGGGAAAAACCGTCCGTGGAGATTTTGGAAATTCAAACCATACCAAACGGGCGGTCATCAAGGAGTTGAAGGACCGGTTCCCGGTTACCCTGGAGCTGGGATTTTTAGCCTGGATCCTCTCCATTGTTATCGCTCTGCCGGCGGGGATTATTTCGGCGGTCAAACGGGGGTCGAAAGCCGATTTTGTGGCCACCCTCCTTTCCATAGGAGGGGTGGCCATCCCCGGATTTTTCCTGGGTATCCTGCTGATTCTCCTTTTTGGCGTCATTCTGGGCTGGCTGCCTACTTACGGGTACGCCAGTATTTTTAGCGATCCCTTGAAAGGGATCAGGTATCAGCTTCTACCGGCCATTTCATTGGGTTTGGCCGGGGCGGCCATGAATATGCGCCAGATCAGATCGTCCATGCTGGAGGTCCTGGCCCAGGATTACATCCGGACCGCCCGGGCCAAGGGGTTGACCGAAAACATGGTTATCTGGCTCCATGCCCTCAAGAACGCCCTGCTTCCGGTCGTTACCATCATGGGTCTGCAGTTTGGCCGGCTGGTTGGAGGGTCGGTGGTTATAGAAACCCTGTTCTCAATTCCCGGTATGGGACGCCTGATTGTTGATTCCATTTTTCAAAAGGATTTTCCGGTCGTACAGGCCTGCGTTCTGATTATGGCCTTGGCGGTTCTCATCGCCAATCTGATTACTGATATGCTTTATGCCTATCTTGATCCCAGGATTCGTTATGATTAAGCCGTTCAATGACCCAAGCTCTTCGTCCCCGTCCGAACCCCAGGCTGGGCCTCAGATTAAGGCCCTGCATCACCGGGGTGCCACTTTGGCCGCGGTCGTCAAAAGATTGTTCAAGATTCCTCTGGCGGTTTTCGGATTCGCGGTAATAACCCTGGTGGTGTTGATGGCGGTTTTTGCCGATTGGATAGCGCCCTACAATCCGGAAGCGATCGATGTCCTGCACATGCTGGAAGGCCCCGGGTGGCTCCATCCCCTGGGAACCGATCAACTGGGAAGAGACACCTTGAGCCGGATCATTTTCGGTTCGCGTATCGCCCTGATTGTCAGCCTGGGAAGTGTCAGCCTCGGGGCGCTGATTGGGACTCCTATCGGGCTCATTTCCGGATATATTCGGGGATGGCTGGATGAAGTTATCATGCGTTTTATGGATGCCCTGGTCTCCTTTCCCAGTCTGATTCTGGCCGTGGGTTTGATCGCCGTCTTGGGCAGTACGTTGTTAAATGTGATTATTGCCATCGGTGTGGCTAACGTGCCCTGGATCGCCCGGGTCGTCAGGAGCCAGGCCCTGTCCATCCGGGAACAGGATTATGTGACTTCCGCCCGGGCCATCGGCTCCGGTAATCCGCGGATCATTGCCAAATACATTTGGCCCAACAGCTCGGCCCCGGTTATTGTCCAGTCAACCCTGGGCATGGCCTATGCCGTTCTGACCGAGGCTGCCCTGGGGTTTATCGGCATCGGGGTCCAACCTCCTACGCCCACCTGGGGCAACATGCTTCGCTATGCCTTCGGCCTACTGGATCGTTCCCCTATCCTTTCCATTGCCCCGGGGATAGCTATTTTTCTCCTGATCCTGGCTTTTAACTTTATCGGGGATGCCTTGCGGGATGTCCTTGATCCGAGGCTGAAGGGGGTTATTGGTTAAGGGTTCACCTGGCAAAATCGGAGGGGATTAGAATGGTTTGGTCTTCAAATTCCCGGAGAAAATAGCGGTCCTGGTTTTCTTTTCTTGTCAGGCCCTGGTGGGTTATGGCGTAGGTTTCCATAATGTGAAAAACGTTAGGCGTTAGGCGTAAGGCGTCCCGACTACAACATCCCGGCCAGATCACGGATCAACTTTTCGCTGTCCTTCCAGCCCAGGCAGGGGTCGGTGATTGATTTTCCATAAACCGTCCCGGTGGGCGGCTGTGACCCTTCCTCAATAAAACTCTCGATCATCAGGCCCCGAACCATGTCCTTAAGCAGGGTGGAGTGCCGGCGGCTGTGCAGGACCTCTTTAGCGATGCGGGGCTGTTCGGCGAATTTTTTGTTGGAATTGGCATGGTTGGTGTCCACGATAATCGTCGGGTTGAGCAGTTCCCTCTTCTGGTAGGCCCTGGCAAAAAGGTTCAGATCCTCGAAATGGTAATTGGGTACCGCCAGCTTAGAGTGATCCACCGCCCCCCGGAGTACGGCATGGGTCAGGGGATTACCGGTGGTCTTGACTTCCCAACCATTATAGTTGAAGACATGGGAGGCTTGTGAGGCCTGAATGGAGTTAAGGGTTACTTCCAGTTCTCCGGAAGTGGGATTTTTCATGCCCACCGGTACTTCAAGACCGCTGCAGGTCAAACGGTGGGCCTGATTCTCTACCGACCGGGCACCCACGGCCACATAGCTCAAAACGTCCTCCAGATAAGGGTAATTCCCGGGGTAAAGCATTTCGTCGGCCGCGGGGAGATTTGATTCCCGGAGGGCGCGGATGTGCATTCTCCGGATGGCCTGGATCCCCTCAACGATATTGGGTTCTTTTTGCGGATCCGGCTGGTGAACCATCCCTTTATATCCCATACCATTGGTGCGGGGCTTATTGGTATAGATTCTTGGAATAATGATAATCTTGTCCTGGACCTCAGCCTGCACCCGGGCCAACCGGCCGATGTAATCGCAAACCGCGTCTTCATCATGGGCCGAACAGGGGCCGATGATGAGCAGAAACTTTTTGCTGGCCCTGGTAAAGACGGCCATGATCTCCTGATCCCGTTTTTTCTTGATGACGGCCAGGTCCGGGGAGAGGGGCATGGCGGCCAGGATTTCCTGAGGGGTCGATACTTCTCGAATATAATTGAAGCCCATGGGTTTTCCTTTTTCTACCTATGAATTAAAAAAGTTGTAACACTTAAATTGTTTAAGAAATGTTTTTGCCACCGACGCACACAGACAAAACTGGACGAAAAATTGTTTCCCCGGCCCAACAAAAACAGGCCGGGCAAACCAGCCGTCGACAGCCTGCCCCGGACTCGATCCGGCGACGAAGCAGGTTTCAAGTGCCCGAAGGGCCTGACAGTAAGGGGGCGGCAAGTCGCCGCCACCTCGTCCTGCCTTTGTCTGTGGCAAAAAAAGGATTTTCCCTTTTTTAAAAAAACTAAACTGATACAAAAAGTTTTGTTTTCTCAATCTTTTTCTGCAATCCCTCGCTGTTTCTCCGGATAATCATTTTCTTCAGTTCGGAAAGACTTTGCTGATAATCTTTGAAGACCCGGTCACTATGAGGATTGTGGGTGATGATCTGGGTATAGAGCCCTGCATTCGGTCCGAAGATCTTTTTCAGAAGCTCCATCTTGGCATCAAAGGCCGGTGTGGACACCGGGTAGAGTTCTTTCAGATCAAAACCGGACCGCTTCAGGGCCAACCCCATGGTGATGGTATTAAGATGGTTCAAAACCTGAACCTGGGCCATCCATTCATCATGTCGCTCAGGTGTGGTCTCGATGATTCTGGCCCGGCTTTTTTTAAAAACCGCCTTTATCCTGGGGAGCCATTTTTTTGTCCGGGCCGGACAGATGACGACATTATGTCCGGTCAGGGCCTTAATTTCAGGGCCGAACAGCGGATGAAGACCGATCACTTCACAGCAGGAGGAGCGCAGCATGGCCTTGACCGGTTCTTCCTTCAGGGAAGTCAGATCCATCAGAAGAGATTCGGCCGGCATTAAAGGCCCCACCTGTTCAATCACCTGGCAGGTCGCCTTGATGGGAACACTGACGATCACAATGGGACATTCCCGGGTCAGGGTAGGAAGGTCCGGTCCGGTTTTTCTTCCGGAGATCTGGACCTTGAAACCCTCATTCAGAAAAAACCGGGCGAACCATTTTCCAATTCCGCCGGTCCCGCCGATGATTCCGATTCGAATATTTTTCATTGGGCAATCGCCTTTTGTCTTAACAGGTGATCGGCCAACACCAGGCTGACCATGGCTTCACAGACCGGGATGATGCGGGGGATGACGGCGGCATCGTGTCGACCCTTAATAGCCAGGGTCAAAGGGTTCCCTGAAAGATCGATGGTTTTCTGCTCCATCCTGATGGAGGATATGGGTTTGCAGGCCACCCGGATAACCAGATCATCTCCGTTGGTGATGCCGGCCAGTATCCCACCGGCATGGTTGGTTAAAAAGCCGTCCGGAGTGATGGGGTCGTTACACTCGGAACCGGTCATTCGGGCTGATTTAAATCCGGCGCCGATTTCCACACCTTTAATCGATCCGATGCTCATCAAGGCCTTGGCCAGATCGGCGTCCATTTTATCGAAGACCGGTTCTCCCAGGCCCGGCGGGCATCCCCGGGCTATGATTTCTACAATCCCGCCCAGGGAATCCCCTTTTTCCGCCGTCTCCCGTAACTTTTCTTCCATCTCCCGGGCCGCCAGGGGATCAGGACAGCAGAGAGGATTTTGGGAGGCCGCTTCCAGAGAGATAATCCGGGCTTGGATACCGCCCAATTCCAGGGTATAGGCCAGGACTTCAATGTGTTCCCGGGCCAGCACCTTTTTGGCAATGGCCCCAGCCGCCACCCGGGCCGCCGTTTCCCTGCCGGAAGCCCGGCCGCCTCCCCGGTGATCCCTGATGCCGTATTTTTTATAATAGGTCAAATCTCCATGACCTGGCCGAAAAATATCTTTCAGTCGGTCATAAGCGGAGCTGTCGGCGTCCTTATTGTGGATAATCAGGGCAATGGGGGTTCCGGTGGTCCGGCCTTCAAAAACCCCGGAAAGGATCTCGACCCGGTCTTCTTCTTTTCGGGAGGAAGCGCTTTGGATCTGTCCGGGCTTCCTTCGTTGCAGATCTTTCTGGATGTCTTCCTCGCTCAAAGGGATCAAGGGCGGACAGCCTTCCACGATCGCACCCAAACCCGGGCCGTGGGATTCCCCCCAGGTGGTGACTTTAAATAAAATGCCTGTTGAATTGCCGGACATAGGAACTCCTCTGGTTTAATTTGGATACTCATTTGTTGGGAATTATACCCATTTTTTTAGCATAAACGCCGTTACGGATTCCGGTCAGCTCGTTGCTGGATGCTCGTTAAACCTAGAAACAAGCAACCTGCAACGAGTAACAGAGAAATTTTAAATACCTCGGGTTAGTATTTCCCGATAAGAGATACAAGTTCTTCAACAACCGCCTCAACCGTCTTCCCCTCTGTTTCTATGGAAAAATTGGCCAACTGCCGGTAAACCGGAGAACGCTGGGTCAGGAGATCATTGATTTCGGTTTCCCAATCCTTATCCGAAAGGGGAGGACGGCTGTCTGTATTGTTGGGGTCGGATTTCATCCTGGTCAAAATGGTTTCAATATCAGCGGTCAGCCAGACGATCAGTCCCATGGATCTTAACATTTCCCTGATTTCAGGATCCATGACCGCGCCTCCTCCCAGGGAAATAACGCCTGGTTCCAGGGAAGCGATTTTATTAATGACCGCTTTTTCTTCCTGCCGAAAGGAGGCCCACCCCTTTTCCTCCACCCAGGCCTTGATTGTTTTTCCAATACGGCTGACGATCACTTGATCCGTGTCGTAAAAAGGGAGCCCCAGTTTTTCGGCCACCTTCCGGCCAACCGAAGTTTTTCCCGTGCAGCGGTAACCAATCAGAATGATATGTTTCATGGCCTTCACTTCAAAGATACCGTAAGGCGTAAGGCGTTCGAAAAAAAGCTGTTTTATTAGTTTGGGTTCCTTCTGCAGGGCTTGGAATCTAATACAGTTTCCTCAGCTCTTCCCAAAACCCGGGAAAGGATTTCTTTACGCAATCCGGGTCTTTGATTTTAATACCCGGCACAACCAATCCGAGAACCGCAAAACTCATAGCGATCCGGTGATCGTTATAGGTGTCGATTTCCGCCCCGTGAGGCTTGCCCCCGTCAATGATTAAACCATCTTTCGTTTCTTCGGCTTTGATCCCGGTTTTAGCTAATTCCCGGGCCAGGGCATCCAGACGGTTGCTTTCTTTTATCCTGAGATGGGCGACATTGGTAATGATGGTACGACCGGGGCGACAAGCCGCCAATATGGCCAGAGTGGGGACCATATCGGGCATGTCCCCGAGGTCAAAGACCAGGTCCCCTGAAATTAGTTTTTCTCCTGAAACCTCCAGCCAATGATCTCCATGGCTGATCGTGCATCCGAGCCTCTCCAGGATCCTGATAAAGCGGATGTCTCCCTGGAGGGTTTCGGAAAAGATGGGCCGGACTCTAATAGTGCCCCGGCCCAGGGACGCAGCCAGAAAAAAATAAGAGGCGCTGGAGACATCCCCTTCGATTCGACAGTCAATCCCCTGGTATTTTTGGCGGCCTTCAATGAAAAAACAATTTTTGTTTTCGCGGGTAACCTCCACTCCGAATTGTTTCATCTGAGCCACGGTCATCTCCACATAGGGCAGGGATGGGATTGGCCCCTCGATCTTCAGAGTAAAATCACCCCCGGCCAAAGGGGCGGAAATCAAGAGGGAGGAGATGTACTGACTGCTTTCAATATTTTTTAAAGTAACCTTACCGCCCTGGAGACCGTTGGCCTCGATCAGGACCGGAGGAAATCCAGGTTTGCCCTGGCTGGCGGCCTTCACCCCCAGAGTTCTCAGGGCGGTAAGCAATGGTTGAAGCGGTCTTTCCAGCAGGCGGGGGGCCCCGGTCAGGAGAAATTCTCCCTGCCCCAGACAGACCACGGTGGTCAACAAACGCATGGCCGTACCATTGTAACCCAGATAGATGGCTTTGGGCGGTCGGCTGATCCGGCCCGCGGTCCCCTGAACCAACAGGTCCCCGTTTCGGCTTTCCAACCCGGCACCCAGCAAACGAAGGGCCTCGGCCAGATAACTCGTATCTTCCGAGATAAGCGGACCACGGAGAAGGGAATTCCCTTCGGCCAGGGCGGCCATGATCATAGCCCTCTGGGTGTAGCTTTTTGAGCCCGGTACGGTTATCAAGGCATTTTTTTGACTCAAGGATTTAATCTCAATCATTTTCATTTTTTTAACACTTTAGATGTATGAAAATATTTTCCGACAGGATTAACAGGATTTACCTATTTTTTGCTCTGGTTCCGGTGAGCCTGGGCAACTTAGTTCTATCCTCAGCGGGAAAAAAAACCTTTCTCCGTAGGACGATTTGGTTTGTGCCTTTCTTCCCCATGCTTGCCGCCTGCATGCAGACAAGTCGAAAGGCACAAAGATCCAGGTAATCCGGTAAATCCTGTCGGATAAGAGAATTGGATTTTCAAAAAGCTAAATTGATACATTTTCCCTGAGTTCTGCCGCAACCGCCTCTCTCATTAGGTCCCGGGGAGGTTCCTGACCGGTCCAGATCTTAATTTGCTCCGCCCCCTGATGAACAAACATTCCTAAGCCGGTAATGATGCGGCACCCGACTTCTTCGGCCTCCCGGAGAAGTTTCGTCTTCAAAGGGTTATAAATGATATCCATAACCCAGGAAAACCTGTCCAGAAGCTCTCTTGGAAAGGGGGACTCCTCTGTGTTTGGGGCCATTCCCAGAGAGGTGGTATTGATCAGACCCTCCGCATCTATCTTATCCTTTTCGGATAAAGGGAAATATGGGCAACCGAATTCCTTTCCCAGGGCTTTCGCTCCGGAAAGGGTCCGGTTCAGGATTATCGGAATCCCCCCTTCCTGAACCAGGCCATAGACAACTCCCCTGGCAGCCCCTCCGGCCCCGATGACGGCAAATCTCTTCCCCCTTAGCGCGAAAATGGGTTTTGAGGCTACTCTTCGATCCGTTCTATTTTCATTTTTGGTGGTGTCAAGTCCCTGACGGGACCTGACGGTTATTTCCAGGCCCTCTTTCAAAGAAAGGACAAAACCAAGCCAGTCGGTATTATATCCCTTCAGGATCCCCTGATCATTCCAGATGGTATTGACGGCCCCGATCCGAAGGGCATTTTCTTCAATTTCATCCAGGTATTCCATGACCTCGGTTTTAAAAGGCAGGGTCACACTGACGCCCTGAATGCCCAAACCCCGGATCCCCTCCACCGCCTTCCTGATGTCCGTTACCCGAAAGGGAACATACCGGGCCTGAATATCCATCCGGTCCAAGGCGGCCTGGTGCATCAGGGGGGACAAACTATGCCCGATGGGATTTCCAAAGACGGCGAATATTTTTATTTCCGATGACATCATGGTTTCTCAGTTTCTCGTTGCTTGTTGCTCGTTACTGGTTACTGGTTTCTCGTTGCTCGTTGGGCGGTGTCCTGTTTAATCGGTTGAAGGATTTTGGTTTTTTAACCAGCAACCAGCAACCAGCAACCAGCAACCAGCAACCAGTAACCAGTAACCAGTAACGAGTAACTTTCATTTTAGTATCCTGAAAACCTCTTTCATCTCCCGGACCGTTAATTGTCCTGGGGCCGACTCTTCCCCCTGGCTCAAAGAGGCGTAACTCAGATAAGAACCCAGAAGAGGGGCCATAATCCGGCTGATTTTTCCTGAGGCCCCCATGCAAAAAGTGATAATTTCCAAACCTCTTTTTCGGGCAAAAGGAATAAGGGCCAGGACCTTCAGATTATCCTCCATCTTTTCTGCAAAGGGGACGATCTTGATGATATCCGCACCGCCTCTCTGGCCTTCTTCCATTTTTTCTCTCAGCTCGGTCAGGCGGGGGGTCCTTTCCAGATTGTGATAAGAAAGGATCAATCGGGTCTGTCCCTGAGCGGTTTCAACGGCCTTTTTCAGTTTATTAATCAGGTTCTTCTTGGTCCTGATTTCCAGATCCACATAATCGCTCCCCAGGGCTACGGCCTTTGTTAGAAGGGCCACCCGCTCCCGCTCCCCGCCGTTAAAGGCCCCTCCTTCTTCCTTGACCCGGTTGGTAACCAGGAGTTTTCCTTTTCGGACAGTCAATAATTTTTCTAAATTTACTTTTCGGATCCCGTCTATCCTCAATTCCAAAAAATCGGCCAGACCAAACCCTTCCTCCATTTTGATCAGGGCCTCGGCCGTGGTGGCGGCGGTTATGGGAATGCAGATCCTCAAGGCGTTTCTCCCCGGGGATAGGACCCCATAACTTTGATAAAATTGGTGACCTGGTCTATTTTTTTTAAACAGCGCTGGACCTTCTCGTCTTCCTTATGACCGGCGAAATCGACGAAGAAAAGATATTCCCACATCCGATCCGGCCAGGGGTAGGACTCGATCTTAAGGAGGTTCAACCCTTCCCGGGCAAAGGGTTCCAGGGCATGGAGCAGGGCTCCCGGTACATGGCTGGTTCCAAAAAGGATGGAGGTCTTATCATTTCCGGTGGGTTCACTCCGGCCTTTGCCCAGGATGAGGAATCGGGTGGTGTTTAAAGGGTGATCTTCGATCCGGTCGGCCAGGATTTTAAGACCGTACAACTGGGCGGCCTGCAGGCTGCCGATGGCCGCTCCTTCCCGGTCCTCGAAAACTTTTTTAGCCGCTTCGGCGGTGTTTTCCACTTTCAGAAAGGTACTCCGGGGATAATTTTTCTCCAGCCAGTCCTGACACTGAGCCAGGGCCTGGGGATGAGAATAGATCCGTTTGATCTTGTTCTTCTTTTCGGGGGAAGCCAAAAGATAATGAGAAATCCTTAAGAAAACCTCGGCCCGGATGGAAAGCGGGGTGGAGATCAAGCGGTCCAGGGTCGGTTTAACCGATCCTTCACCGGAATTTTCAATGGGCACCACGCCATAGGCGCTTCTTTCTTTTTCGGCCTGTTCAAAGACCATGGCGATCGTTGTTTGCGGTGAAAAGCGGGCCGATTGGCCGAAATGGGCCAGAGAGGCCAGGTGGGTAAAAGAGGCCTTCGGACCAAAATAGGCTACGGTAATAGGCCCCTGGAGCTCCCGGGAAGAGGAGATAATCTCCCGGTAGATATCCTGCAAGGCCTTATTGGACAGAGGTCCCTGGCTGATCTGAAACAGGTACTGATAAACCAGGCTCTCTCGAGAAGGATCATAGACCTCCCGGCCGTTTTTGTTCTTAATTTGACCCACTTCAAGAGACAATTCGGCCCGTTCGTTAAGCAGGGCAACAATTTCCTGGTCTTTTTTTTGTAAAGCGTCTCTCAGTTTTTTTAAGTCATTCATTTTCATGCTTTTAAGGCCTCAATCGTTTCCCGGATGATGGTATCGGATATCTCCCCGTTAATGAAGGGGAGTCCGATTTTTTTTAAGAGGATGAAGGGAATAAGTGCCCCTTCTTTTTTCTTGTCTTTGGTCAGCCGTGACATCAGGGCCTTGGTGTCCAGGTCCCTGGGGATGCGATGGGGCAGTTCAAAGGCCTTGATCAGGGATTCGATCCGCTCCCGGTCCATGGAGGACAGATAATTCAGTTTCTCCGACAGGGTGGCGGCATAGACCATACCGATGGCCACCGCCTGGCCATGAGAGATCGTATATCCCGATTCGGCTTCCAGGGCATGACCGAGGGTGTGGCCGAAGTTGAGAATGCGGCGCAGACCTCCTTCCTTCTCATCCATCTCCACGATCCTCTTTTTGATCCGGCATGATTTGGTAATGATCTTTTCCAGAAGTTTAGGCTCCCTTTTTTTGACGGCCTGGATTTCCTCCTCCAGGGAAGTCAAAAGCTGAGGGTCTTCAATTATCCCGTGTTTCAGGATTTCAGCCAGTCCGTTGTTGAATTCAAGATCGGGCAGGGTTTGGAGAAAGGACAGATCGATAAAAACCGCCTGGGGCTGATAAAAAGTCCCCAGGAGATTTTTCCCGGCCGGAATATCAATCCCGGTCTTGCCCCCGATGCTGCTGTCCACCTGGGCCATCAGGGTGGTGGGGATCTGAAAAAAAGGCAGGCCTCTCATAAAAATGGAGGCGATAAACCCGGTCATGTCCCCGGTCACCCCTCCTCCCAGGGCGATCAGGGCCGTATGCCGGTCAGCACCCAGGGCCATAAGATTTTCCACCAATCGAAGGGAAGTCTGAATATTTTTCGAGGCCTCTCCTGCAGGAAAATCGATCAAGTCGATTTTTAAATCCATCGGCCTCAGGGTATCCACCACCCTTTCCCCGTGCAGGGTGTTGACCCGGGAATCGGTGATGATGATATGGCGGTTAATCCAGTTTCCTTTATTTAAAAGAACCCCGATACGATCGATAATATCCAGGCCTATATGAATTTTATAAGAAGCGGAGGTTCGGGAATCCAATTGGACTTTGATCTGATTCATTGCAACACTCCAGTCGCTTTTCTGAGCGCCCCTTGCAGCATCCTTAATTCCTCCATCAGCTGATAAAATTTCTCCGGTTTCAGGGACTGGGCCCCGTCACAGAGGGCCTTTTCCGGCTGGGGATGGACTTCGATAATCAACCCGTCGGCACCGACGGCCATAGCGGCTTTGGATAAGGGCAGGACATATTTCCAATGGCCGGTGGCATGGCTGGGATCGACAATTACCGGGAGATGGGTTCGCTCTTTTAAAACGGGAATGGCGCTCAGGTCCAGGGTGTTGCGTGTGGCGGTTTCAAAGGTTCGGATACCCCTTTCGCAGAGGATGACCTGATCGTTCCCCTCGGCCAGGATATATTCGGCCGACATAAGGAGCTCCTCGATGGTCGTCATCATCCCCCTTTTTAAAAGGACCGGTTTTCTGGTTTGCCCCACTTTTTTCAAGAGGGGAAAATTTTGGACATTCCGGGTTCCGATCTGCAGAATATCGCAGTTTTCTTCGACCAGCTCCACCTCGGTAGTATTCATGACCTCGGTGACCACCGGGACCTCCATTTTATCCCGGACCTTTTTCAACATTCTCAGCCCCTCTTCTTCCAGCCCCTGAAAGCTGTAGGGTGAGGTCCGGGGTTTGTAGGCCCCGCCTCTCAGGATATGGGCGCCTCCTTTTTTTATAATATAGGCGCTCTCCATGAGTTGTTCATCACTTTCGATGGTGCAGGGGCCGGCCATGACGATAAATTCCGGACCGCCGATCTCAATATTCCCTACCTGAACGATGGTATTTCCTGTCCGGGCCTCCCGGCTGGCCAGCTTATAGGGCTTAAGGATGGGCACGGCCTTTTCCACCCCGGGAAGATACTCCACTGATTTTAATTGGGCTTTGCCCCGGTCATCCCCCACCACCCCGATGATGGTTTGTTCCACTCCCCGGGAGGGATGGGTCTGGTAACCCACCGATTCAATCCATTGGATCACATTGTTTATTTCCTCATCGGTTGCCTGTTTTCTCATGACGATCACCATGGCTTACTCCTTTCAGCCGCCCGGGGTCGAATCCCCTGCTCCCGGCTTTCAGACAGCAAAAAAAAAGCCATGGGGAGCATTCTTTCCGGCTCCCCATGGCTTTTTTTGTTTCTATTTTTTTTTAAGACTCTTTACATTCTCCTAAGCGATGGGCAGACCGGTAGGAAGTAATAATAATAAAAGCTAAACCAAAAGTTGGAAATGAAATTGAAGAATGTCTTGCCCATATTTGTTGCTTCAGATGTTAATTTGAATTTAAGTATTAAAAGCTAAAAGGCCTTCTTTGTCAAGAAAAAAAATGACATCCATAATATTTTATCCTTTTTTGCCGTCAGAAAACGGCCGGGCTGCTCTTTTTCAAAAAGAAAAAACAAGAAATATTAGCAGGTTCGGTTCGAGGTGAAGGGGTGGAAACTGAGTCCGATCATCAGGCACGGGTCAAATCATTAATGAATATTTCCCTCTCCTCTTCGGACATCTGATCCCAGACCAGACCCTGTTTACTGCAAAGCCAGCGCAACTGGTCCTCACCGGAGGGAAGGGGCTTCTCCGGTAAAGGTTGACCGAGCGGCGCTTCCGGTACGGCCGGTGGGGATTCCACTTCCTTAAGAAAGAGCCGGTGATACTCCTCTTCCTGGAGGTGGGTCTTGAGGAGCCGGGAGATGAGGTCAAAAATTTCCTCGATT
>JACQYK010000221.1:0-24193 GCA_016208255.1 Deltaproteobacteria bacterium
TATTCACGGTCGTTCCTCCTGAATAGGGTTTGAAAACACGCGGTTTGAATTATTAAAGGTCTTAAAAGATGGACTCGCAAAAAGTCGCCGAAACCGAATGCGAGTCATTCCGGCGAAAGCCGGAATCCAGGAAGTTCAAAGTGCTATTAAGCCCCTGGACCCCGGTTTTCACCGGGGTGACGACTTTTTACGAGTTCATCGTATGAGACTCTCCATATATAATCTCCTTACCGGGTCACTGATACCATTCCCCGGACTTCATCTCCTTGGAGACGAGGCACCTAAAATTAAAAACCCCCTAACCCCCTTTGCTTGATGGGGGAATTAACAAATTCCAACCTAGTAAAGGGGGATTGTGGGGGTTTCAAAGTTTTTCCTTTAAACCGTCATGCCACGCCAGGGGCGTTATGCCTGAACGAGGCAGGCCGGGACACCACGATACGGTTGGGCCGCTCGATCCGCTCGGCCCGCTCGACTTCGTCGAGCTTTTGAAAGAGGCATCCATCCGGATGCCGGATGCCGAGCAGATTGAACGACCGCTCGGCCGGATGCCGGGAAATGAAAATGGGCTTATGTTCATATTTTTTACTAACTTACGGTTTTCCTCCCTTGAACCACATGGGATGTGAATAATATTGAGTCTCTCTCATTTTAAGATACATGTCGTTATTCCATCCCTGGACGTTCTTGCGAAAGACCGTTATGGACATAGGCCACCATAACCAGGCGTCTTCATAGTTATCATTGACCACCTTTTCCAGCTCCTGATAAATTTTGGTCCGCTTATCAAAGTCCACCTCTTTGCGGCCGGCTTCTATCAGAGCGATAGCCTTGGGATTATTGCTTCGGCCGTAGTTAAAACCTCCATCCGGATGATAAAGACCGGTAGGCATCAGGTCCGGGTCAAAAATCCAGGCCCAGCCGCCTCCGGCAAAATCATAGTCGACTTTCCTCAGCTTTTCATTAATGGCCGCCGGATCGAGCAAATCGACTTTCCAGGTAATATTTACCTTGGCCAGCATGTTTTTAACGGCTTCGGCCAGGGTGGTGGCTGTGGCCGTGGTGGCCATATACCCTTTGATGGTCAATCCGTTTTTGTAGCCGGCCTGGGCCAGCAGTTTTTTGGAGAGCTCCGGGTCATAGTTGACCGCTTTGAGCTTGGGGTTATGGCACCAGTGATCGGCCGGATACATGCTCGTGGCCGGCCGTCCCAGTCCGAAATCGACCCCGGCAATCAAGGCCTTGCGATCCAGGGCATGGGAGATGGCCTTGCGCACCAGGATGTCTTTGCAGGGACCTTCCTGCGTGTTAAAACGCATACCGACCACGTGGTTCACCGGATAAACATTGATCTGCAGACTGCGGTCATTTTTGATCATGGGATATTGGGCAGCCTCGACTGCCATGGTATCGAGTTTCCCGGCCCTGAGGTTGGCCAGTCTAACCGAAGGATCGGGGATGACGCTGATTTTCCAACCGTCAAAATAAGGCATATCCCGCCCGATGAACTTGGCAAACCACCAGTTGGGGTTTCTTTTTAACTTCAAATAATTTCCGGGATTCCCTTCTTCAAATATGAAAGGTCCCGACCCAACCGGATTGTTATCAAATTCCTTGGCCCCGGCCGCCAGGGCCGCCAGCTTTTTATAATCTTCCTCCAGGGCCGCCAGCTTTTTCCTGGCCGTTTCCAGCTTGGCCTTGGCCTTTTCGGACGCCTCACCGCTGGCGGCAGCGGCTTCTTTCTCGGCCTCGGCCACATTTTTCTTTTCCCGATCCACCTGGCCGGCTAATTGTTTGGAATCCCGCAAGGCTACATCGGCCTTCAGGGCTTTGGATGACATGACGTATCCCGGGACATTGGCCATGATCCCCAAAAATCCACCCCAGGGTCTCTTGAAATTAAATTTGACGGTGTAGGTATCCACGACCTCAACAGAGGCCAGGGGTTCCAGCCAGGCCCGGGACCAGGCCCCGCTTTTAGGATTCATAATCCAGTCCATCTGGTATTTGAGGCTTTCGGCGTTGAAGGGGGAGCCGTCATGAAATGTCACCCCTTGACGCAGTTTCATAACCACCGTTACCTCGCTGAGGTATTTCCAGGACTCGGCCAGCCAGGGGACGGTGGGCCGGTAATTCCCATCGGTATAAATCAGTTTTTCATAAATAAACCCTATGGTCACCCAGTCATTGACCGGCCAGTGGTTGGGGTTCATCAGCCCGATATACAAAGGACCGGCCGAATTGGCAATCCCTCCCCTCACCGCTTTGGTAGGCCAATAGGCTGTTCCCCAATCCATGCCTCTTTTTTGCGCCCATTCCAGAAATTCCTTCCCGGTAACGGGAAATTCCATTCCGGAAACGGGTTTTTTCGCCGAGGCAGCCGATCCGAAGCCGGGGAATACACCGGTCAGAAACAACAATAGCGACAGGCAGGCAAACATCCCTATTAACTTTCTGCTTTGGCCCATAACGATTCGCTCCTTTCCAATGAAAAGGGTAAAACTTCGTGGCAAAAATTGGATAAGGGGATCGATTTTATAAGGATGAAAGTGTCACCTTTCCCCCCTCTAACCTCGTCTCCCCTTAATCCTTGATTACCCTGGTTTAAATTCCCCCCTGCCAATTACGTTTCCACGACCGGGGATATTTAAATAATGGACCGTTATTACCGCCCGACTACCGTTTTCCGCCTTTAAACCACAAAGGATGGGACCACCATTGAATGTCTTTCATCTTCCAGTACATATCATTGTTCCATCCCTGAACGTTCTTGCGAAAGAGCGTTACGGCCTTGGGGTACCATAACCAGGCATCCTCAAAATTTTCATAGACCACCTTTTCCAATTCCTGATAAATCTTGGTTCTCTTGACTTCGTCCGTTTCTTCCCTACCGGCGTTGATCAGTTCGATGGCTTTTTTGTTATTACTCCGGCCGTAATTAAAACCGCCATCGGGATCATAGAGTCCTGTTGCCAGGAGGTCCGGGTCGTAGATCCAGGCCCAGCCTCCGCCGGCAAAATCATAATCAGCTTTTCGGAGCCTTTGGGAAATGGCCGCCGGATCCAGTATCTCCAGTTTCCAGGTTATACCTACTTTGGCCAGCATATTCTTGATGGCCTCACCGAGGGTCTGGGCCGCCGATTCATTGGCCATATACCCCCGGATGGTCAATCCGTTTTTATAGCCGGCCTCGACCAGCAGTTTCTTGGAAAGTTCGGGATTATAGGGAATGGGTTTGAGGCTGTGATTATGGGCCCAGTGTTGGTAGGGATAATTGCCGGCGGCCGCATCACCCAATCCGAAAATCACACCATTGATCAAGGCCTTTCGATCCAAAGCATAGGAGATGGCCTTGCGCACCCGGATGTCTTTGCAGGGCCCGTTCTGGGTATTAAAGCGCATGCTGGAGACCCAGTTAAGCGGATAAACATAGACGTTCAAGCTCTTGTCATTCTTGACCATGGGATACTGGGAGGGGTCGATAACCATGTAATCGAGTTTTCCGGCCCGCAGGTTGGCCAGCCGGACCGATGGATCGGGGATGATGCTGACCTGGAGTCCATCCAGGTAAGGCATGTCCGGTTTTCCGATGAACTTGCCGAACCACCAGTTGGGGTTCCTTTTTAACTTCGAGAAGTTGCCCGGACTGCCCTCCTCGAACATGAATTCGCCTGAACCGACCGGATAATTATCCAGCTCCCTGGCCCCTTCAGCCAGGGCAGCGGCTTTTTTATGCTGCTCTTCCGTGGAGGCCATTTTTTTCCGGGCCGCTTCCAATTTAGCCTTGGCTTTATCGGCCGCTTCACCGCTGGCCGTCGCCGCTTCTTTTTCGGCGTCCGCCACCGCTTTCTTCTCCCGATCCAATTGGCCGGTCAATTTTTTGAGATCCCGCAAAGCGACATCGGCTTTCAAAGCTTTAGTGGAGATTATTTTTCCCGGAACATTGGCCATGACTCCTATGAACGAGCCCCAGGGTCTTTTGAAATGAAACTTGACGGTGTAGTTATCAACGATTTCGACGGAATCCAGCGGTTCCAACCAGGCCCGGGACCAGGCCCCGTTTTGGGGATCCATAATCCAATCCATCTGATATTTGACGCTTTCGGCATTGAAGGGAGATCCGTCATGAAACTGGACCCCTTTCCGAAGTTTCATGATCACGGTTTTGGAGTCCAGATATTTCCAGGATTCGGCCAGGAAGGGCACCGTGGGTTTGTAGTTTCCATCGGTCCAAATGAGATTGTCATAAAAATAACTGATGGTCACCCAATCGTTGACCGGCCAGTGGTTGGGGTTCATCAGTCCGATATACAAGGGGGCGGCCGATTGAAAGGTGCCACCCCGTACCGGTTTGGTAGGCCAGTATTTGGTTTCCCAATCCATTCCCCTTTTTTGCGCCCATTCCACCCATTCTTTCCCGGTAACGGGAAATTCCTGGTCGGAAACGGGTTTTTTCGCCGATGCGGTCGCTCCGATGGCCGGAATGGCCGCCAGGAGAAACAGCAGCGAAATCAGTACCGAAAAAAAAGCAAATCTCATTTTTCTGCAACTCATAACCTTTCCTCCTTAAAAAGCTTAGTAAAAAAAACGTATCAGTTTAGCTTTTTGAAATTCAAATACTATTTTAGACAGGATTTACAGGATTTTTCTTTATATCGCGCTCCTTCCAATTTTGAATGTTCAACGTTCAAGGTTAAAATCTTCAGACCCATTACACTATGCCGAAACACTACCAAACAGACCAAATAGACCAAACGACCAGAAAGACCGGATTACCCCCGGTAACAAGATACCCAATGCCTTCCGCCTTCAATCTCCACCAGCTTGGGTTTTTCCTCCCGGCAACGGGGAAACTCAGCGGAAGGACATCGCGGATGGAACTTGCAGCCAGGAGGCGGATTGAACGGACTGGGCACCTCTCCTTCCAGGAGCACGTGCTCCCGCGATGCTTCCACAACCGGATCCGGAACCGGGACCGCCGCCAGCAGCGATTTGGTATAGGGATGAATGGGGTTCCGGTACAAATCACCCCGGGTGGCAATCTCGACGATCTCACCCAGATACATCACGGCGATGCGGTCGCTGATATGGCGGACCACAGAAAGATCATGGGCGATGAAAAGATAAGTGAGGTCAAACTTTTCCTGCAGTTCTTCCAGCAGATTGATAATCTGGGCTTGAATAGAGACATCCAGGGCCGAGACCGGTTCGTCGCAGACAATCAGGTTGGGACGGACGGACAGGGCCCTGGCCACGCCGATCCTCTGTCTCTGGCCCCCGCTGAATTCGTGTGGGTATCTTTCCATCATCAGCGGACTCAAGCCGACGATGGTCATCAATTCCTTGACTTGGTCCACGTATTCGCTCTTGCTTTGGGTCATACGGTGAATGACCAGAGGTTCTCCGATGATTTCTCCTGCGGTCATCCGGGGGTTGAGAGAGCCAAAGGGGTCTTGGAAAATCATCTGCATTTTCCTTCGAAGAGCCCTGAGATCCTTTTCTTCCCTTCCGGTAATCTCTTCCCCTTCGAAGATAACATGACCCGAAGTAGGGCGCTCCAGTTGGAGGATCGCCCGTCCGGTGGTGGTCTTGCCGCACCCGCTTTCGCCGACCAGCCCTAAGGTCTCGCCTTTTCCGATTTTAAAGCTGATGCCGTCCACGGCTTTGACATAGCCGATGACTTTTTTAATCATCCACCCCACCGAAATGGGGAAATGCATTTTTAAATCTTGGACCTCTACCAGAATATTTCCGTTGTTATTTGACATTTCGCCAGCAGGCCGCCTCGTGTTGTTTTTCTAAGAGTATTAGTTCCGGGGTTTCCACCCGGCATCGATCAAAGACATACTCACAACGGGGATGAAAGGAACATCCTGAAGGAATATGCAGTAAATCCGGTGGCTGCCCTTCGATGGGCACCAGTTTTTTCTTGGTATCCAGATCCAGCCGGGGGACGGAAGCCATCAATCCTTCGGTGTAGGGATGCTTTGGATTTTTAAAGATGTCTATGGCCGTCCCTTTTTCAACAATACGACCGGCATACATGACGTTTATCCGATCGGCATAGCGGGCCACCACCCCTAGATTATGGGTAATAATAATCAGGGCGGTGCCGTAAGTTCGGGTCAGGTTTTTCATGAGTTCAAGAAGCTGGGCCTGGGTGGTTACGTCCAGGGCCGTAGTCGGCTCATCAGCAATGATCAGCTTGGGATTGCAGCCCAATCCCATAGCGATCATGGTTCTTTGTCGCATCCCGCCGCTGAATAGATGAGGATAGGCGTTGACCCGTTTCGCCGGTTCGGGAATTTTAACATCCGTCAGGAGTTTGACACATTTTTTCAGACCCTCCTCCCGGCTCATGCCCAGGTGAATTTCCAGGGGCTCTGAAATTTGCCAGCCGATGGTCTTGACCGGATTGAGGGAATTCATGGGTTCCTGGAAAATCATGGCCATTTTGTTGCCCCGATAATCGCACATTTCTTCTTCGGTCAACTGGACCAGATCACGACCTTCGAAAAGGATCTCCCCTTCGACAATTTTCCCCGGTGGATTGGGTATGAGACGGAGAATTGAAAGGGCACTGACGCTCTTGCCGCAACCGCTCTCCCCCACCAGTCCCACCGTTTCGCCTTCATTAATGTCATAAGAAATCCGGTCCACGGCTTTGATCAGACCGTCATCGGTATGAAAATGGGTGCTCAGATTTTTGACTTCCAATAGTGGTGGCATGGTTACCTTCGTCCGCTCTAATTTTACAGATATTTGATGTTATCCGCTTTGTTAATCGTTCCTCGTTACTAGTTGCTGGTTACTCGTTTCTTGTTTTTTTTAACCCGCAACGCGCAACCAGAAACCAGGAACGAATTTTTTATTTAATCTTCTTCCCTTCTCCCCGCAGACGCGGATCCAGTGAATCCCGCAGACCGTCTCCCAAAAAATTGAAGGCCAACACCGCCAAAGTGATCAATACACCCGGGGCAATGGAAAAGAAGGGAACAGTTTCCAGATAGGCATATCCGGTCCTCAGTTCCTTTCCCCAACTCGGTGTCGGGGGTTGAACGCCAAGACCGAAAAAGGCCATGGTGCTTTCCAGCATGATGAACCCGCCGAGGCTGATAGTGACCATTACGATAATAGGAGCCAGGCAATTGGGAAAAAGGTGTTTAAACATCACGCGGGGCCCGGAGGCCCCGGCGGCCCGGGCTGCTTCCACATAAGGCAGTTCCCGGACCATAAGCACCTGCCCGCGCATAACTCTGCAAAACCCCGTCCAGCCCAGGATACCCAGGGCAATGATGATATTTCTCAGTCCCGGTCCCAGGGCCGCGGCCAGAACCAGGACAAAAGGCAGATAGGGAATACACATAAAGGTATCCACGATCCGCATGATAATCATATCCGTCAGCCCGCCTTTATAGCCGGCCCAAAGACCTAAAACGGATCCGATAAAGACCGAGAAAAAAACAAAAAAAATACCGACCGTCAGGGAAACGCGTGATCCGTAAATAATGCGGGAATACAGATCGCGGCCCACATTATCCGTGCCCAGCCAGTGGTCGAACGAAGGTCCGGTCAAGACCTTATAAAGGTCCTGGGTGTTTGGATCGTGCGTGGATAGAAAAGGCGAAAAAACAGCCATGGCAGCCAGCAGAAAGATAAGGATTATTCCGGCCCGGGAAAGCTTATGTTTAAAGACCCCTCGGATAATCGCCTTGGTCCCGATACGTGATACCCGGCGCGGCTCGATTGGTTCATCTGTTGTTTTTTCAGCCATTGGTTACCCTTTAAAATAACGGTATACGGTTTACGGTTTAAGGTATAAGGTCAAAGGCAATCGATTTAAGGTTTTACCGTACACCGTAAACCTTATACCTTGTACCTTCATTATTTTTGTATCCTCACCCTGGGGTCCAGCATTCCATAGGTAAGGTCGACCAGTAAGTTCATCAGTAAGACATTCAAGGCTACGATAACCAGCACGACTTGGAGCACCGGGAAATCCCTGGCAAAGACGGCATCGACCCCCATCCGGCCCAGGCCCGGAATGGCAAACATAAACTCCACAATAAAGGCCCCGCTCACTAAATGAGCCCAACTCAATCCGATCACGGTGACTACGGGTAACATGGACGGTTTGAAGGCATGTTTTCTGATCACCCTCTGTTCATTAGCACCCTTGGCCCGGGCGGTCCGGATGAAATCCTGGTTGAAGACTTCCAGAAAACTGGACCTGACATAGCGGGCCAGCAGGCCGGCGCTTCCCGTACCCATAATGAAGGTGGGCATAAGGACCGAAAGGAAATTTTCCCAGGGATTTTCAAAAAAAGCGACATACCCGGAGGGAGGGAAAATTTGAAAAATAACGGCAAAGACATAGATAAAAACGATACCTTCCCAGAAGGCCGGGATAGACACCCCGATAATAGAACCTGTCGTCAGAAATGCATCCAGTTTGGTGTTTCGTCTGAGGGCCCCGACGATGCCCACCGGGAATCCGATAATCCAGGCCCAAAAGGTCGCTCCGACGAAGAGCTCAAAGGTAACCGGCAGCCGGTCCAGAAACATGGCCATGACCGGTTCTCCGCTCCCGATGGATTTTCCCCATTGACCTTGAACAAAATCTTTCAACCAGATGACATACTGGGTATAAATCGGTTTGTCCAGCCCGTACCGCGCCCGCAGTTCAGCCATAATGGTCTTGTCGGCCAGATCCGAATTGGCCATGGCCGCAAAGGAAACCGGGTCACCGGGCAGCATCCGTACCATAACAAAGATAAGGATGGAGACCAGGAATAAAAGGATTACTGTGTAAACAAGTCTTTCAAGTATGTATTTGCGCATAGTCGGTCCTCATGAAACAGTCAGGTCCTCTCAGGGACATGACACCACAAAATATGAAAATATAACTCGTTGGGAGATGGACTCTATTTTCGTATTAAACGGTCCCTTGCCTGTTGCATCATGGAAAATCTAAACATTGCTTCCAGATCCGGCCTGGGACTTCGTGACCAGAATGGCGTCGGCCATCAGATCGACCATCTGGTTGACTTCCCTGATCATTTCCACCTCGCTCATTTTACGATCGGCAAACCAGCGGGTTCCCATATGGCAGAAAGTCCCTAACAACAAGTTCCGGAATACTCTGGGATTCACCTCAGAGCGAAAAACCCCTTTTGTTTTCCCCACTTCGATAACTTCTTCCAACATTCGGTAATAATCTCGAAAAGTCTCAAAGGCCTCTGAATGGTAAAATCCTTTATTTAAGAAAAGGTTGAGAATATAAATCCTGAAAAAATGCGGATCGGCCATGAAGCTCGAGAAGTGATACCTGATTAACTTCTTAAGTTTATTGATGACCGAGTCGGGATGAAAATCGCTTGATAGATCCTTCTGGTACTGTTCAAAACGTCTCTTGGGGATGGAGAAGAGAAGGACGTCCTTATTTTCAAAGTACTCATAAACCGTCCCGTCACCCACACCCGCCATCCGGGCTATCTCGGTCATTTTAGCTCTATCGAATCCTTTTTTGGCAAAAATTTTCTCGGCGGATTCGAGAATGATGGCGGATTTATCGGGGAGGGGCCTTTCAATTTCCTGTTTGGGGATGATAATAAATTCCACCAGGGCGGCCGCGTCCTCAAAATCGGCCATTGGATTATCGACCTCATGTAACTCGTGGAAACAGATAGTGATCATGTCCAAAGTTCCCATGATCATATCCCGCATGAGGGATATGGCTACATCTTCGCGGAAGACGCCTTCCTTAATCCCCTGCTCCAAAATGGCGTTTAAACGGTCCAGGTATTTTTGAATTAAAAGATAGGCCGGTGACGAATAAAATCGGGTGGAAGAACGGCACTCAAACAATAGAATCCGGGAATAGGCGGAATAAGCGTTTTGGTACCAGAGATTCCCCCACATCATCTTTCTGAGCTGGCTCTTGGGATCGATGAGACCCTGAAGATCTCTGTCTAAGAGGGCCAGGCCCTCTTGGAGCCTTTCTTCGATAATTGAGAAAAGAAGATCTTCTTTTCCTTTGAAATACCGGTAGATAATCGAGTCATTAATCCCGGCCTGAGAGGCTATCTCGGATATGGTGGCTTCTTTAAATCCTTTATTGGATATAATTTCTTCAGCGGCAGCCAGGATCCTCAGTTTTTTATCAGATCCCGGATTTTGGAGGGGTGTGGAAAAAGGGCTGATGACTTGAGCCTGGTTTACAGACATTAAAAGTGCTTTCCCTTTAATACGAAAATAGAGTTCAGAGTCCATCGAGCTCTGTTTTCATGTCTCGGCTTCTGAAAGAAGCCTCTTTTAGGTCGACAAAGTCGGCCGGCTCGTAGTGCCACGCCCCAAAAGGCGGGGCATGACGCTTTAGTTCGAAAATAGGATCCGAACCTACTGGACTATTTTCTTGTTTGGTTTAGATCGATGGAACGATCCGATTTAATTTATATTTTAAAGCCCCTGAGCAATAGGAATGTTGTCTTGTTTTCGACCACTTCCAATTCTGGAGGGCATTAAAGCAAAGACAAGAATTCAAGTCAAGAAAAAAAACAAGTTGAATCGCATTCGCAAAAACGTCTTTTTATTAATTGGGATTATCTCCAAAAGAATTGGAAATGATTCGGTAGAATTCAATATTTCTAATCTTTCAATTCCCGTGGACCCGATAAAAAAGAACCGGCCTTCCTTCTCTGTTAAAGCCTAAACTTAAGATTGTTTCACTCGTAAAAAAATAGTAGTCTAGATAATAACAAGTTCGTAAAAAGTTGCCGGAGGCCCGAATTCGTTATTCCGGTCGGTCGGGCCGAGCGGACCGAGCGGCAGGAGGTCGATCGAAAGCGGGAATCCAGGAAACTCAATCCCGCCTTAGCGGGAGACCCCCGCCCTTCGATGAAGACATTCGAGGGCAGGCTTCGCGGGGTGACGGGCTTTGGAGACTTTTAACAGATTCATCAATAACAATTTCAAAAAATCAAGGATTGGATCAATGAAAAACCAATTTATTCCCTCAACCGAACAGCCGGTCAAAACCATGGAACCGGCCTGGAGGTTTATTTTTTCCAGGTATAAACTGCTCATTGCTTCGCCTGACAGCGCACCGTCCATCCCTCTGTTTCCAGACCTGGAGACCTTGGGTATCTCCCCGCTGGAAGAAATCTATCTGGGGACCCTGGAGGGGAAACCCTGTTATGCCGCCGCCGTTGCCGATTTGGATCAGGTTGAGCCCCCTCCTGAAACGGCCTTCCAGGACTTGCGTTTATTATACGGTAGAATCGACCAGGAACTGCTCTACCTTTGTTTTAGGGCGATTCATCTCCTGGACTGGTCCCAGAAAACAAAGTTCTGCAAGAAGTGCGGGAGGGAATTGATCGTTCAAGAGGCGGAGAGGGCTAAAAAATGTCCGGATTGTGGCCACCAGAGCTTCCCCCGCATCTCTCCGGCAGTCATCGTTTTGGTGGAACGGGATAACACTTGTTTATTGGCCCGCTCCCCCCGGTTTCAGGATGGATTTTACAGTGTCCTGGCCGGATTTGCCGAACCCGGAGAAACCCTTGAAGAAACAGTGGCCCGTGAGGTTCTGGAGGAAACCGGTATTGAGGTAAAAGAGGTTCGTTATTTCGGGAGCCAGCCCTGGCCCTTCCCGGACTCGCTGATGATCGGTTTCACCGCCCAGTATGCCGGGGGGGAGATCAAGGTAGACGGCACCGAAATCCTGGAGGCGGGCTGGTTTCCCTACGATCAGTTACCCAAAATCCCGGGCCGGATCAGCATTGCCAGGAGGCTGATCGACTGGTTTGTAAACAAGCATCAAAATCAAGAGGAGCAAGACGGAGAGGCAACTACTTTGGAGTCCAATACTCCATCACTCCAATAAATAGATCCGATCGGAGGAGAAAAGGTTGCCACCCGGACTTATTTTTTAAGAAGCCTCGTACCCGTACTGGACAGAAGTATAGCCAACAATAAAATAACGCCCTGGATCATGTTCGTATAATAGCCCGGCACCATCATGATGATCAGGCCGTTGATGGCCACGACGACGATCATGACGCCCACCAAGGTCCCCCAAATATGGAACTGGCCGATCCGCACAGTGGCCGCACCGATAAAGCAGGCCCCGAAGGCGTCCATCAAATAGGTAGTACCCTGCGTGGCGTTGGCCGACAGCACGGCCGAGGTGAGGACGATCCCGGCTATGGCCGAGCAGAAACCGGACAGGACGAAGCCCAAAAGCCGGTTGAACCGGACATTGATCCCGGACATCCGGGAGGCTTCCGGGTTGCCGCCGATAGCCTCCATCCGCCGTCCGGTCGGGGTGTAGGCATGGAAAAGCCACAAAAGAATAAACAACACTATCATGATACTGAAACGATTGGGGATGCCCAGCAGGTCACCTCGACCGATAAATCCAAAAGCCTCTGGCAGGCTCCAGATCGAGATCCCTTTGGTGATGGCCATAGACCCTCCGAGAATGACGCTCATGGTGGCCAGGGTGCAGACAAAGGCCGACAACTCCACATAGGCCACTAAAAGACCATTGACCACTCCGCAGGCGATCCCCATCAGCAAACCCAGCCCAATGGCCACAGGAATGCTATAGCCCGCCACCAACAGGTTGGCCACCACAATTCCGGTAATCGCCGCAATGGCCCCGATCGATAAATCAAAATCACCCATCTTCAAACAACAGGTCATCCCCGCCGCAAAGATGGAAAGAAGGGCCAACTGCCCCAACAGGTTAACCAGGTTCTCCGGAGAACGAAAAGGCGGCAACATTATGCTAAAAAAAAGGACCATCATCCCCAGCGCGATAATCGTTCCGTACTTCCCAATATAACTAAGAAATTGCATCCGTAAGTGCGAGGTGCCCTTGGTTTGCGTCATATCCTTTCCTCTCTAATCGATTCTAATCTATATCTTTAATGCAAAAATAACCCTGGATTAATCTCCAGGCTTGTCCGTTCTCCGTCATGCCGGACTCGATTCGTTCGGCTCATCGGCTCCCTTTTGGGAGCCTCTTCAAAAGCTCGACAAAGTCGAGCGGCCCGAACTTCAAGCAAAGACTCCTTTTGGAGTCGGCCGGCATCCAGAGGTTTGCTCGGTTTCTTCAGCCTGGATTCCGGCTTTCACTCGACTTCCTGGCGCTCGATCCGCTCGGCTTTGCCGAGCTCCCCAAGAGGCTTCCATTCGGAAGCCGAATCGTCGAGCTTTTGGGGAGACTCCCGGAGGGAGTCGGAAAGGAAGTTCTCTTGCTTATGGTCGGCAAAGCCGACCGACCGGAATGACGCCTTAACTCAATGATTATAAAAAATTTTCATGATTGATGGTGTCAGGCCCCAAGGCTGGGCATGACCGCTTGGTCAGGCCATCCGAAGGAAACGGTTAGGTCAGCCCCTTAACTCCCCAGCAAAAGGTCTGTTACTGTCTTCAGGTCTGCCTCGCTGCTTCCCAGGCTGGCTTTGATCCCGCCCTTCTCCATGACCAAGACCCGGTGGGCCAGACCGACCACCTCGGTCAGATCGGAAGATATCAAAATAATTCCGGTTCCCTGGCTGGCCAATTGGGTGATCAATTCATAAATGGCGAATTTCGCCCCGACATCGATCCCCCGAGTCGGTTCATCGAAGATCAAAATCCTGGCCTCGCTGCAAAGCCATTTGGCTAAAATAACTTTCTGCTGGTTGCCGCCGCTTAAAAAGGCCACCCGTTGGTTCAATCCAGAGGCCTTGATGGCCGTAGATTCAAAAAAAGGCTGGGCCGCCAGACCTTCCCTGGACCGGCTCAAGACCGGGAGCTTGGCCCACCGCCGGAGTTTTTGTAGGCTGGCCAAGGTAATGTTCTGCTTGACGTCCATGGGCAGAACCAGCCCGTCACGTCGGCGCTCTTCAGGCACCAGAGCGACTTTTTGGCGGATGGCCTCTTTGGTCGTTTCAATATTCACCTGCTTCCCCTCAATGAATACTTCCCCTCCATCCTTCCGGTCAGCCCCGAAGATAATACGAGCCAACTCGGTCCGGCCTGAACCGACCAAGCCAGCCAGACCTAAAATTTCTCCGGCATAAAGTTTAAAACTGACGTCCTTTACGACCTCTCCTCGCCTCAGATTTTTTACTTCCATAAGGACCTGGTCTTTCGGCGGGTCGCTACTGGGAAAGATATCCCTTAGTTCCCGGCCCAACATCATCTGGTAGAGTTTGCCGGAATTCATGGTATTCACATCAGCCGTCCCCACCTTCCGGGCGTCCCGGATCACCGTCACCCGGTCGGCAATCCGAAATACTTCTTCCATGCGATGCGAAACATAGACAATCGCCTTGCCCGTCGACTTGAGATGGGCAATGGAGTGAAACAGCTCGTTGACTTCTCCGTGGGTCAGGGACGAAGTCGGCTCATCCATGAAAATGATACGGGAATTCAAGGCCAGGGCCCGGTTGATAATGGTCTTCCATTGCTGGATAATGCTCAAGGCCCCGGCCGGCAGATGGAGATCCGCCCCGATGGTTAAAGCATCCGGGATGTTCCGGACCATTTCCACCATCTTGGCCAGGCTGACTAATCCGAACCGGTTAAGGGGATAGCTCCCCAAGAAGATATTTTCCGCAACAGAAAGATGGGGTACAATATTCAGTTCCTGGTGGATAAAGGCCAGCCCCAGGGCCTGGCTATCACTCGGGTCAGTTATCTCACAGGCCTTCCCATCGATCAGAATCTCACCCTGATCTGCCTGGTATAAACCGGCAATAATCCTGACCAGCGTCGATTTCCCGGCCCCGTTTTCCCCTACCAGGGCATGAACTTCACCCCTCCGGACGTCAAAGTCCACCTGATCCAGGGCCCTCTGGCCGGGGAAATCTTTGATGATCCCTTTGGCTTCCAGGACTGTTTCCTGATTCGTCGGCATAATGCGATTCCCCTTTTTTAAAAAAAATCCTCTCTTTGAACTAAACCGCCAGGCCCATCTGGGCACCGTCAAAGCATGAAAATGGGCTTATGTTTATGTGGGGCAGGCGCCCTCGCTGTCATTTCTAAAATCTTGATCTCTCGCCCACTCCGCTAGAGCCCACAGAGATCACTGAGGACGAATTGATTTTTTCATTGCGGTTGACCACGCTAAAGACGTGGCGCAATGAAAAACCGGTCCATCGCTGCTGCGATCTTTGCCGGAGGCTGAGTCCGCGGGTCTGAATCCCCTTCTCAGGGATTCAGACCTGTTAATGGTTTCTCTGTGTCCTCTGCGCTCTCGAGCAAAGCGGGCGAGAGATAAACGACTTTGAGCTTTTATCTCTTTTCGAATCCTTGAACCCTCGAACCCTATTTTCAGACAAAAGGGACAAGAAGAGAAAACGTTTATTTGATCTTTTATTTTACTTTGAAATCCGGCGGCCGCCCCTTATAACCGCAGGGGTTGAAGACATAGCCCGGAGGCGGCAGATTATCCTTGGTCACCAGGTTTGGCATCGAAAACCAGACTTCCTCGTCCTGGAACGGCTTCCCGGCAAAAATCTTGTCGAAATTTCGGAAAAGCCGGCCGGTCCACTCAGGGACATCCCAGTTGGCCCCGGAAGTGGCATAGAGCGTGGGAATTTCGCGGATCGCCTTATAGGTGTTGGGGGCATCGTCACAGGTGACGACGACGATATCTTTTCGTCCCATATCCACAGCAGCCCTGGCCGCCGGGACGCCAAAGCCTTCCCAATGGGTCCAAATTCCTTTGATTTCCTTCTTGGTATCGGCCAGAAGGGCATTTCTTATCGCTTCATAACAACCTTGCGAAGGATCTCCCCCCACGCCGGTATAATGCATTTCCTGGGCGATTTTGATCCCGTACGAGTCAAAGGTGACTTTGGCGGTATTGAACCGATACAGGCTGGTGGCCACCCTGGGGTCGTGATAACACAGGACTTTATCTCCTGTATGGAGCTTGGAGATAAGATAAAGGGAACTCATGGCTGCAAAGCCCATTTCCGGAGCAATGCCGTGAGAAATCACCCCAGGCACCATTTTTCCACAGGCAATCCCCTGGACCGGAATCCCCTTCTTGTTAGCATTTAAAATTTGCTGATTTTCATATGAAAAGTCCGTCCAATTGATGATAATGCCGTCATACCCGGCGGTAATCATGTTTTCCATCATGGATTGCGCCTTGGCATAATCGCCGTTTATGTCAAAAACCTGCAGGTTCCATCCCCGGTCTTTGGCATGTTTCCTGTACCAGTTATTGGCCAGCGCAGCTACCTCAATCGAGGAAATCAGGTCCAGAACACCGATCTTAATCTTTTTGTTGCCCTTGGGTTTAATCTGAAAAACCCCGGCCTGGGCTGAACCGAGGGTCGTGGCCAGGAAGATTAAAGCCACCAAAAGCATGAAGCCGATTTGCATCCTTTTCATTATTATTTTTCCCATGTTCTTTCTCCTTTTGGCTTCTAAATAAAAAATGATATTTAACCGGGGACTCCACTTCTCCATTACCCAATGAGTGCTTTTTTAAAGACCACCTCCTTTTCATTAGTCACTCGTTATTTTAAGCCTTAGAATTTCTCCCTAACCCCTTCCTGACTCTTTTTTCATTAGTAACTAAAGAATAGAAATCTTCTCAAAATGGATAAAATATTTTCAAGAAAATCATAAAAACACAATAAATAGAGGATTAATTGATTATTTTTGATCAGCCGTTTTCCATAATTTTGTACTTTGCATTTTCAAATTTGCATTTTCAAATTCCGGCTGGTCCGGGTTAGGGTTATTAATATTCTTTTGTCAAAAAAAGTCAACCGGGTTAAGATCTGTAAGGACAGGGGAAGGTCACCTTTTCGGGTGGCCTTCCCCTGTCCGGTTTGGAGGTGACGGGCCGGTAATAAAATCCTTCCTTCACCTCTTTTCATCTTTCGAGCCTCAAGGATCTGCAGACGGCGCTGGTGAATGCTTAACCGAATGACAATCAGTTCTTTTCTTGACATAGGGAGGCTTTTATGAATCTATATTCTGTGTTAAAACAACTGTCAATGTTTTAAAATGTTTTACTGAAAATATTATTTTATTGTAAAACATCCCGATGTTTCTTTGATGATATAATCTCCATTAATAAGATTCTATAGTTAGAAAAGGACCAGCCTATGAAAAAAGAAAATAATTCCCTGTCGGCCCTTTTAGCGGTTTTTCCGACCGTTGAAACTTTTTCCGAGTTTTATGAAAATATTGAAAATAGAAAAGCCGTGGAATCATTTTTGGCCTTTGCCGCCGGAAATGATCTTATTAAAAAGAATGAAGAAAAAGATCTTCAAGCCCTTATCCGCCAGTATACCAGGCAAAAAAAAGATTTAACGCCGCCGCCCCATCTTAATTTTGAGGATTTACTGGAAAAGAAGGAGGAGATCCTCAAAATGAATCTGTCCGGGCGGGCACTGACGGACAGGGTCAATTCTCTGATCAAAGAACATGGAATCGAATTGCCCAGAGTGAGCAATTACATGCTGACCCGGCTGAAAAAGGAACCGGCCGACACGCTTTATAAACAGAATGTCTTGAGAAGTCTGGCCTTCTGGCTGGGCCACGAGCGGGGGGACCTGGGGCCCTTATGGAATTATGAAACCTTGCGCAGACTCTGCGGGGAAAGGAAACCCTTGGAGAATTATCGGGAAGGGGTCAGGATCGGGTTTGCCCTCTATGGACGGGGAGACGTCATCGACCATGATATCGTCGGCTGGCTAAAAAAGGCCCTTAAAAATTATATCGAACAATCCGTCGGTCATTTTCTATACGGCCGTTGGGGCCGGGTTCGATCCCATGATATTACCACGCTCTACGTGGATTTTCCCAAAGAAGAGGAAGCCGGAACCCCGGCCTCTTACCGGCAGTGTCTCCGGAGCGCCGTTTCCCTGGCCCACCAGATCGCCATTCGTTGGGCCTTGTCCAGGTATTGCACCAAAAACCGGTTTCTATCCATCGGCATCGCCGCCGGCGAATATGCCACCCTGGACAACTATTTACTTCCTGTTTTAAACGCCAAACTGCCCGGTGATCCGGTAATCCGGGTAACCGACTATGTCCGGCAATGTCTGCTGATCAACGATATTCGGGTCATTCTCGGCGAGCGTCCGAATGAAACCACCTTGTTTAACGGGGAGGCTCTGACCATCTGGTGGATCGCGGCCTTGTGGAGTACCCTGTATTTTGATTTTGTCCCCGATTTGCTGGAGGACCGGATACTGCAGACCGACCCGGCCTCCATTAAGGAATTAAATCGACTTTTGTGGCCCTTGGGAGAAAAAAGCCCTGCTTCTCAAGAAAAGGACGAATCCAATGCCGTTACGACTTTCTTTAAGGTCCCCCATGATTCCCTTCTGGGAGTGGAAATCGCCAAAACCCTTTATTACCGCCGCCGTTTCTGGGAAGCCCTGGAAATACTTCGGATCGTTCTTTCCATTGATCCGACCCATTTGGTGGCCAGGACCCTGCGCATGGTCCTTTTTCGCAATTTGGCTCTCGACGCCCCGAATCTCATCGTTGCCCAGGGCCTGTTCAAGCAGGCCGAACAGGAAGCCTTCTATATTTTGAAAAACTGTGCCAGCCCGTCAGAAGATTTTTACTGCGAATATGCGGTTATTTATCTGGCCAAAGCCATTTCCACGATCCGGTATATGCGAAAAAATAAAGAAATTTTCAATGAACCGGAAGATCTCTTTTCCTTAAAGCAGATGGTTTATTCAGCCTTCGACCAAGCCGACGATCTTTTTGAAAAGGGGATGACCGTGTCTCCATCAGGAATTCGATCGGCTTACCTGTTGAACAGTGTCCGGGTGCTCAAGGGGATCATGAAAAATAATGAAAACCTCTTTGTAAATCCTGGAGAACCCATCGACCATGTCCCGGAAATTGTCAGACAACCCTCCCTTGACCTCCAGTGGCAAATCGGCTTATCGAGGAACCATATACCCCCTCACCGGAGAAATGATTTTCTCTTCCTGTCAACACTTCAGAGATTTAAGATCCATGATGATTCGATTTCCCTCCAAGCCTACCGGCCGACGACCTATTTTTGCCATATCGTTTCCTTGTGGGATTTTGCCCCCGTCCGGACCGTGGCTATTGCCAAAAGGGCCGTTCAAATCATAAGGGAGATCATTGAAATAGCCAGGTCCGTCGAAAAAGAGGACCTCTGTGTCTATTCTTTTACCCGGACCTATGGAGAAATGCTCCCGGCCGGGGAATTTATTCGGCACATGGAAAAATCGTTAAGAATGATTGAAGAATATGCAGGGGAAGACTTGGTGAATCCGGATGACCGGAAAATCCTGGACCCGAAAGGGTACCTTTCATCTATCCTGATGACCCTGAATATTTAACCTGGCTGGTTTCCCTGCGATCGACTGCCCAAGATCCCCGGTCGGATCAGTATGGCCAGGAGGCTGATCGACTGGTTAGTAGACCAACATCAAAATCAGTAATAATTTGGAAATTTTTCTTTTTTCCAACTTGGAAATAAGTTCTACTTTACTAAAAGTAAACCTTTTCATGAGGTATTTTTATGCCAATGGTAAAACTTTCAGCCAAAGGACAAATCGTCATCCCCAAACCCATTCGGGACAAATTGGGTTTAAAACCCCAAAGGCCGATCATCCTTCAATTACGCAAAGACCATGCTGAAATCAAGGCCGTCCCGGATGTCAAAAAAGCCTTAAAGGGAATTCTAAAAGGCAAACCTTCTCTCAGCCGATCCCTGATCGGGGAACATCAAGCGGAGGTAAACTCATAAAAATTCTCTGGCTGAAATAGCCATTTTCGGGGAGGCAACGCATGACCCGTTTGATCGATAAAAAACCTGAAGAAATGAACCCGGAGGAATTAGCCCAGCATACCCGGATCGGAAAATTCCGTCCCCTGCGGCGCGACAAGAGCTATGGCGGCCCCTACGACCCCTGGATCCGCAGTCCGGAGCTGGCCAAACGGATGGTCAGTTTTGGAACTTTCATTAGATGAAAAGGTCGTTTATGATGTCTGCCGGGCTTTACATGAAACTCATCATCTGCCTCTGGCCATATACCAAAAGAAGGAATCAAAGCGCCTTTTCCGCTTTGATCCAAACCTGTTTTCTCTTGAAATTCCTTTGACACTTAAAAAAAGATTTTCTATACTTACCTGTAAAAAATAAATTCCCCAATCGAGTTAGGAGAAAACCATGCTAAAAACCAAACTTACGGAGTTACTCGGAGTCAAACACCCCATTATTCAAGCCGGAATGGGCCCTTTCAGCAACAATAACCTATGCGTGGCCGCAGCCAATGCGGGCGTGCTCGGATTACTTTCGACCAGCGGGATTTTCAACAAAACAGATCAGCCCTGGATTTACAATGCCTTCGCTGAAACAGCCGAGGCTACCCAGGATGATGATATGCCCACGGTTCTGGAAAAAGTATTGAAGCGAACTTATCGGTTGACCAAGGACAAGGGCGGTATATTCGGCATTAACGTTATGGTATCGGCGGAGTTGGTCCCCTTGTCCACCGTTCTGATCGATACCGCCATTCGGGTAGTCAATGAAAATCCCGAGTTGAAAAATCATTTCAAGGTCATCTTTACTTCAGCCGGCGACCCGATGCCCTGGGGCGAGAAGATTAAGGGGGCCGGATTCAAATGGCTCCATGTCGTTCCCTCGGTCAAAGGCGCTCTCCGGTGCGCAAAAGCCGGGGTGGATTTGATTGTCGCTTCGGGTCATGAAGGAGGATTTCACACCGCCTGGGAGCCGGTCCACTCCATGACCCTGCTGCCGGCTGTTGTGGAGGCCCTGGCCGATAAGAATATTCCGGTGGCTGGAGCCGGCGGATTCTGCGACGGGAAAACCCTTGCCGCCGCCCTGGCCCTGGGAGCCGCCGGGGCCCAGATGGGGACCCGATTCCTGGCGACTCAGGAAAGCGACTTCCACCCCTTGTGGAAGGAACAGGTGGTCAAGACCCAGGACCGGGGAACCCTGGTGGCCCGCGGTGTGGTAGGTCCGGCCCGGTGGCTTAAAACCGCCACCAGCCTTGAACATCAAAGAAACACTTTGAAAAAATCGCCATCCGTCTATTTGGATACCCCCGATGAATTCAACACTCCTGAAGCCCAGGAACTGGTGAACTCTGAACGAGACGGTATCCGGGCCGTCTGCACCGGTGATCGGGAAAAGGCCATGATGGCTGGAGGGGAATGCGCCCAGAGGGTGGAAGATCTGCCCAAAGTCCAGGACCTGGTGGACCGGATCATGAAGGAAGCCTCAGATATCCTGAAAAATGCCTGCAAGCTGGTAGTCGACTAATTCATTTCCAACCGGAAATTCGAATATCCGGATGAGAACTAATCTTTTCAATGCCCCCCGGTTTTTCCGGGGGGTAAATAATGGATATAGCCATCCCCGACTTTAAGCAGATCATTTATGAAAAACAAGGCATGGTGGTCCGGGTCAAGATGAACCGGCCCCGATTTCGAAATGCCCAATCCCGAGTGCTGCTGGAGGAGCTGGACGCGGCTTTCAAGGAAGCCGTGGCCGATAATACTGGCCAAACTGTCCATCAACCAGGTCCAGGACGGGGCCGGATTTCGAGTGGCCGTCCAATCGGCCTTTTCCAATTTTATGATTTTTCACCAGGCCGGATTAGTTCGTACCGACCAGGAAAAACAGGAAGGGAAAGGCAGTCTTTCCAGGGTGGATCGAGCCCTTAAGCATTTGAAAGAAAAGTAATTGCTTCCATCCCCGGATTTCGCCTCCGGACCTACTCCGCCATAACCAATTCCACTGCTTTTTGCCCGCTTTTCTCAGCTAAGTGAATGAAAGAACAAAGTTTTTTCTTGACCTTTCTTCGGGCGCTAATCTATTATCTAAAGACAAAAAGCATACTCGCATCAAATCTCATGCCCCGTGCAGGGGCGTACCTAACGAATAGTGAAAATAGGGGTTTCGTATCAATTTAGTTTTGTGAAAACCGAATTTCACCGCAAAGACGCAAAGAGCGCAAAGAAAGAATATTTTCCCCTTTCTGTTGAGAGGACAGAAAGGGGAAAGCCTTCGCCACCCTCCGGGTATTTATTTAGCCGGAGACCAGAGCTCGTTTGAACAATCCCGCCTCTCACGGGATTGTTTAAAAAAATCTCTTTGCGGCCTTTGCGTCTTTGCGGTGAATAATACACTTTATATTTCAAACCAGTAAAATGTTACGAGGTGTCGAGCTTTGAACCTCGAACCTATTTTCTTCCTGAATAGAGAGGAGGATCATCCTATGAGTGATCGAGAAGTAATGGAGGTTGACGTGCTTTTTGTCGGAGGAGGGATCTCCTCCCGGTCGGGGGCCTTCCATCTAGCCAATTTAATAAAACAATATAATAAAAAAATTGATGATGGAGGAGCCGGACAAAAGATATCGGATGAATTCATGATCGCCGTTCTGGAAAAGGGGGCCTATGTGGGGGCTCACGGTATTTCCGGAGCCGTCATGAATCCGGTGGCCTTAAAAGAGCTTATCCCCGACTTCCTTGACCAGGGAGCCCCCCTGGAAAGCGAAGTCAAGAAGGAAGAAATTTTTCTTCTGACCAAAACAGGAAAGATCAAAGCCCCTATCACCCCCCCTCCGCTGGATAATCATGGAAATTATGTGGTATCGCTGTCAAGATTGGTGGAATGGCTTGGGCAGAAAGTGGAAGAACAGGGTGTGACCATCTTTCCGGGATTTGCCGGCACGGAAGTCCTTTATGAAGGGGATAAAGTCATCGGTGTCCGCACCGGGGACAAAGGGATTGACGCCGACGGAAGCCAAAAATCCAATTTTGAACCGGGTATCGATTTAAAGGCCAGGGTCACCGTTTTCGGTGACGGCTCCCGAGGCAATCTGACCAAAACGCTCATTCAAAAATTTAAGCTGGATCAGGACAAAAACGGTCAGGGCTTTGAAGTGGGCGTCAAAGAGATCTGGGAACTGCCCGAGGACAGAATCAAGACGGGAGAAGTGATCGAAACCATGGGTTATCCCCTGAAAACCGACACCTTCGGGGGAGGTTTTATTTATGGAATGAGGGATAACCGGATTGCCATTGGTCTTTTAACCAGCTTGGACTATCCGGACCCCTTTATGGACCCCCATCGGGAGTTTCAAAAGTTTAAACTTCATCCTCATATTTCCAGCCTGTTAAAGGGCGGGAAGATGGTCCAGTACGGCGCCAAGACCGTTCCGGTGGGTGGCCTTTTTTCCATGCCTGAACCGGTATTCGATGGGGGGCTTCTGATAGGCGATGCCGCCTGCCTGTTTAACGGAATGAAAATCAAGGGAATTCACTATGCCATGAAATCCGGGATGCTGGCCGGGGAAACCATCATGGACTGCCTGATCCAGGATGATTTTTCCTTAAACCGGCTTCAAGGCTATCGTACCCGCCTGGGAAAAAGCTACATTTACAGCGACCTGCGTAAAGTCCGTAATTTCCATCAGGCTTTTCAAAAAGGGTTTTGGCCGGGCCTGATCAAAGTCGGTTTCCAATTTCTTCTCGGCGGAAGGATACTGAAAGACCGGCTTCCGGCCGGACCCGATTTCGAGCATATGAAAAAGATTGCTGACTATTACGGGACCCCAAATCCGCCCGAGGAAAAGAAAGGCGATATCAAGTATGACGGGACCCTGACCTTTGACAAGGTTAGTGACGTCTACTATTCCGGGGCCACCCATGAGGAAAAACAACCGGCTCATCTTAAAGTGTTAAGTCTGGACACCTGTTATAATCGCTGTACCAAAGAACATGGCAATCCCTGCGTCCGGTTTTGTCCGGCCGGGGTTTATGAAATGGAGGTTGAAGAAAACACCGGCCAGCAGAAACTGATCATTAATTTTTCCAACTGTGTCCATTGCAAGACCTGTGACATCAAAGACCCTTATGAAAATATCCTTTGGGTGCCTCCGGAAGGCGGCGGCGGCCCCAAATATACTATGACTTAAATATCAATTTTGGTATCAATTTAGCTTTTTGAAAATCCAATTTTTTTATCCGACAGGATTTACTGGATTACCTGGATTTTTGTGCCTTTCCTGAAGAAAGGCACAAACCTATCGTCCTGCGGACAAAGCTCCCCTTTCGGCTGAAAGCGGATAGGGGTTGCTCAGGGTCGTCCGGAGCCTGAGCAAGATACATGTAAATCCTGTTAATCCTGTCAGATAATTTATTTTCATAA
>JACQYK010000221.1:24206-24915 GCA_016208255.1 Deltaproteobacteria bacterium
CAAAGCTCCCCTTTCGGCTGAAAGCGGATAGGGGTTGCTCAGGGTCGTCCGGAGCCTGAGCAAGATACATGTAAATCCTGTTAATCCTGTCAGATAATTTATTTTCATAAGACTAAAGTGTTACCAATTTTGTTTTTTGATTAATAAACCGTCATGCCACGTTTTTTGTGGCGTGACACCACGAGCCAGTCGACTTTGTCGACCTAAAAAAGAGACTTCTTTCAGAAGCCGAGACATGAAAACAGAGTTCGTTTGACTTTAAACTCTATTTTCTCACTAAAGATCAGAATATAATTTTCTAAACCCGGGGATTGGCAATTTTGGTCTGTCCGTCACCACCATTTCTTTTATCGGATACCAGTTAACGGCCGGGATAGTCCCTTCAGAGATCATCCAGGCGCCATCCTCAATGGCATTTAACCATCCCTTCAACCCCTTTCTCCCAAATTTACCCCTGAAAAATTTGGGAATGGACCTGATGGCTGAGTTTATCATTTCCCTAAGATCCTTCCTTCTGATTTTTCTTACCCTTAGATTTTTCATCGGCACCATCGCTTAAATTCTTTAGGGGGCTCCCGGGTTTTTCATGGGTACCCCCAACATGTTGTGGTACAATGGTACGATGGAAGGCGGCTGCTCCGACGAGCCGTTTAGAGGCCCATTCTCGCAGCCGCTTTTTTATTAAAAAATAAAACATAAAGACTTTAGC
>JACQYK010000055.1 GCA_016208255.1 Deltaproteobacteria bacterium
CGCTCGGCTTTGCCGAGCGTATGAAGAGGTCACCAGCCGGTCGGCTTTGCCGACCTAATAGGGAGGCTTCCAAAAGGAAGCCGGATCGGTGACCGAACAGCCGATCGGCCGGATGCCGAATACCGACCTCTATTGAGAGACCTCCCTCCGACTCCCTCCGGGAGTCTCCCAAAAGCTCGACGAAGTCGAGCGGCAGGAGGTCGATCGGAAGCGGGAATCCAGGAAACTCAATCCCGCCTTGGCGGGAGACCCCGCCCCCAGCTGAAGATCACTCGGGGGCAGGCTTCGCGGGGGTGACGGCTTGGGAGACTTTTTACGGATTCGTCTAACTTGGACTCTTTATCAATCACCGCCAAGTGGAAACAAGGTATACTACTGTCAGATAAAAAACTGAATAATATAACACAAGGCCAGAAAAGTAATTATAATACCCAGCATCAGTTTTATAAACTTTTGAGGGATGAACTTTTGGGCCCGGGCACCAAAATACATTCCTATAAAGCCTCCGGCCCCGAAAAGAAACCCTAAAAACCAATCCGGTGAAGTGGACAGGCCAGGTTGAGCAGGAATAATACTGTAGAAAAAGACTCCGGCGATAGAGGTCAGGAAGGTTCCTAATAAAGCGGCGCCAGCCACGGTATAAACAGGCAAATGAAATACGGCGACGCAAAAAGGTGCAATAATGGCCCCCCCGCCTATCCCATAGGTGCCGCCGATAATCCCCACAACGAAGGCCAATAGAAACATAGACGGCGTACTAAAGGAAAACCGTTCTCCCCAAAATTCGTATTCCACTTTCGTAAAAGAAAAATGGATCGTTTTAACGACGGCCTCGGGGGGTAAGCCGGAGGCCATTCGGGTTTTTTGAAAATCTTTTAATTCTTTGGTTCTCTGGTCAAATTTGTCTTCCAGAGCCTTCATCTCTTTTTTCCCTTTTTGAGAAGGGCCGGACATTTCGTAGAGGAGCCGGACACCGATGTATAGCAATACACACCCTATAAATAATTTAAAGACCTTAGGATCCGGCAAGAAGAGAATCCTGAGGTAGTACCCTATAAAAACACCGGGCAAGGTACCAACAATGACCACCCAGGTCAACGGCCAGGCCATCCGTCCTTCTTTAAGATACCGATAGACCCCGCTGGGGATAGCCACAATATTAAAAACGAAATTGGTGGCACTGACGGAAGGGCTGGTAAAATTCAAAAAACTGACCTGAAAAGGCAAGAGCAGAAAGGCCCCGGAAACCCCGCCCATCGAAGTAAAAAAAGAAACCACGAAGGCCACCAAGGGGGGGATAAACAAATAAGTTTTTACTCCGGAAACAGGGAACAGCCAATAGAAATGATCCATGGTCAGTTTCCACCCTTTATTTCGGGATCGGATTATAATGATAGGACACAAAATATAATTTTTACGTGCCAGTATATCAAGGCCCAAAGAAAGGTCAAGCTGTTCCGGGCCACTTCAATAGTTTTTTGGTAGTGTGGCAGGTGGAGTAAGACAACCATAATTCCCTAGCTTTTAAAAATAGGGGTGAGGCTTTTAACCGATCAAAAACAGGATTTATGATAACCAGCATCAAAAAGGAAGGGGTGAATATGGAAAGGGTAGCCACCAGAGACCCCCAGAAACCAGACCATAAATAGCCTACAAAAGTTGCCGTAATGATGATTGGGCCGGGGGTAACTTGCCCCAGGGCGATACCGTTCATAAAGGTTTTTTCATCCATCCATCCCCTGACCTCCACGACCTCATGAAGCATCAGAGGTATAGAAGTAAAACCGCCCCCGAAAGCAAAAAGATCGATCTTCATCATTAAGAGGGACAAAAAAAGCGAATTGATATTTAGAAAATAAAGGGCTATCAACCCAGCCATAAAGATTAATAAAAGAAGAATAGTCGGCCTGATTTTCCATGGCTCAATTTTTCGATCCGGTGCAGGGGAGGACTTGGTATTTCCGTATAAAATGATACTGACTAAACCGGCCGCCGGGATCACCAGAAAGGGGTTGACCCCTATTCCCAGGGAGCCGGCTGCAAAAATGATAACCAGAATATCCTGCCAGCTTTTGGCACTGTTTTTCCCAAAGGAATAGGTAGCCTGGGCAATGATGGCCACCACAAGGACCTGAAGCCCGGAGAAAAGAGAGTGAACGAAAGAGAGATCATGATAGTGGTCATATAAAATGGAGAATAACAGCATTAAGATATAGGCCGGCAGTCCAAACCCTACATAAGAGGCTAATGCCCCCCTGATCCCTTTTACCCTTAGGCCCACATAGCCGGCCATCTGCATAACCGTGGCCCCGGGGATGGATTGGCAGAGGACCAAGCCGTCCTTAAAACGGTCATCATCCAGCCATTTATTCTTCTTTACCGAAAGTTCCTTAACATGGGCGATCATGGCCGGACCGCCGAAGGCGGTCAGGCCCAGCCGGAGAAAAGATAAAAAAAGTCGGATTAGGGAAGGAGAAGGCATTGTGGAGTTATTTGATATCATGGGTGCCTCAAAAATGATGGATTCGTAAAAAGTCAAAATTCGGACGGCTTTGTAAAAAGTTCGAGATCA
>JACQYK010000187.1 GCA_016208255.1 Deltaproteobacteria bacterium
CATCCAGGGATTCTCATATGAAGAGATCGGTCTGACCCTGAAACTTCCCCGGGGAACGGTCCGGTCGCGGCTTTTCCGGGCCAGAAACGCACTGAAAGACGGCCTTCTCCAGAAATTAGGGGATCTGAAATGACCTGCCCTGAGATCAAAACCTTGCTTCCGGGCCTTCTGGAGGGCATCCTTTCTCCGGAAGAACAAGAATGCGTCACGAGTCATCTGGCTTCTTGTATCCTCTGCCGCCGGGTCCTGGAGGATTTGAAGGAGACGGATCATCTGGTCAAGGTTCTCAGTGAGGTGGAACCGCCGCCTTTCTTCGAACAGAGGATCATGGCCCGGATCAGGGAAGAGGCCGGTCAGAAAAGGGGGTTGCTCAGAATGCTTTTCTATCCGCTGCAGATCAAGATTCCCATCCAGGCCATGGCCACGATCCTAATCGTCGTCCTGGCCTTCTATGTTTTCCAGAAAAGCCAGCCGGAGATAAAACTAATAACGCCTTTAGCCATTCCTCGGACCGAATCCGACAAGGGACGGATAAGGGATGAATCTCTAAAAACCCCTTTGGCCCCTTCTGTTGCCAAACCGACTAGACCCGCACCTGCCGTGGATCTGGCCGACAAGGACCATGGGCCATTGGCCGCCGCCCCTTCGAGCGAAAGCAAGGGGCAGGCAATTAGGAAAGCCGAGTCGCCGCCGCCGAAAGAGGAAGCACCTTCCTCATCCATAAAACAAGGGGTTCCGATGATGGCCGGAAAAGAAAAGCAAATCCCTCCGCCCGGTGCCCGGGCTTTGGACAAAGCGCAGGACAGGGCCGAAAAGCAGGACTCAGGCCAGGCACCGGATACCCTTGAGACGGGACAAAAACTAAAAGGGAGGATAACGGAACCCGGCGTTTCAGCCGGAGAAAGCAGGGCGGAGAAGTCGGCACCAGCCGCGTCGAGATTTGTGGCTGCACCGGCAAAAAAACGTCCTGCTGTTGACCTGACGATCCAGGTCAGAGATGCGGCCGTTGCCCTGAGGGAGATTGAAGACCGCCTTGCCCAGGCAGGCGGACGGATCATCGAGAAATTACCTCGAGCGGATGGGGTATTTTTGAAAGCTGAAATTCCTGCTCAGAAAGCTGCCGCCTTTCTGGAGGGATTAAAGGCGGTCGGCAAAGTCAATATGGATAAAACCGCCCTCGACCTTGGGGAAGGAAAGACAACCGTCAGCATCAAAATCGTCACCGATCAATGAGAAAGGCGGTTCAGAAAATGATCATGTAGGATGAGGTGGTCTGATCAACAGTGGCGAGGGATGACCGGGTTATTCGTGTATTTGCTGTTTATGCAATTTATTTTTTATAAATACAGTAGCCCGACCCCATTATCGTTATTGTGCAGTCCGAGCCAAGTCCTGCCTCCAAATTTTGATCGGTGCTATTTTTTGGCCCAACATCATGGATCACTTGCAAGAAATAGCATAAAGCGATGCGGAGCGCTATTTCTCGTCAAGTGTATCCAATTGTTCGGCCTCCCTAAGTTTGTCGATATCAATCCGATCTTGTGGTCTATCGCTCGCTTCTTTTACTTTGATAAGATCGGATCGTGAAATGAAAAGAATTTTGAGATCACCCAATTCAACGGCTTCGCGGTTTTCCCAGGCCTCATCAAACTCGATTCCTGGAATCGACATCATAATATCAACCCGCAGTGGCGGCCTTCCCATCTGGTAGAAGTAGCCTTTTTGGGAGAAGTCATCCGGAGTAAGATTTTCCAGCGGTGCACCAAATTCCTTCAAGGCCGTATATATGCCACTGGCATTATCTTGATCGGTTGCAATAAATACATCCAGCTCCTTCGTGAATCGAGGTTCACTGTATTTCATTACTGCGTATCCGCCCACTATCAGATAGCGGATTTTATGCTTTTCGAAAAGTTTCAATAGTTCTCTGAAGTCGGGACTCGTCAGCATTTTTACCTCGAATTAAAAAATAATCATTTAACATCTCCGTGGCTGCCTCAAAAATGGCGATATCTCCCCGAGATTGCCAGAAGCGGATATCGAATAAACGTTTATCATCCTCTATACGCTGGTAATTTTCTTCTATTTTTTTCATTTTTTGCCTATAGCCGAACATATTTCTGATCGGCAGGTGTGGAGGCAGTGGAACGCCGGTCAGTTAAAGATAGTTTGGGGGCCGCTTTTCTAATCGTCGATCTTATCTTTTCCAGAATCTCTTGAACATCATCCGGGAAACCTGCGATGTATTCATCGATATTCTTGGGTGCCTTTTGCTTAGTCTTCATAGTTTCCTTTGTCATATCCTGAAATCAATCTGAACCGACGAACGCTACGGCTGAGGTGCGCTGTTTTTTTGCGTCGCCTCCAGCCGATTGTTGGCCGATATTTTTCCCAGATCAATAATAATTGACGCAACTCGTCTGGGCGTATTCCTACCCCCGGCCAACAAGTTATTCTAAAGTATTTTTTATATCCCCCGATTCTAGGTGCCTAGTCAGGGATATAAACAAGGGATAGGAGCCGTATCAAATATTCAAACGGCACCCCACCATTTCTAAATTCGTGTAACTCATTATAAATTATAAATATTATCTTGACAAATTTAATTTCTTGCATACCGTAAAATGGGTCACCCTCAAAGAGGCCAAAAGCCTCTTCAGGTTGGATTAATTTAAGGAGATTATCTTGCAAAAAAAACGGAGGAAATATAAGATATGCCCTGATTTTAAGATCGCTGTAAACAAGGGGAGAATCAAGAAGGGGTATGATTACCTTTAAAGGGGTTCATAAGTGGTTCAAGAAACTCCATGTGCTCAATGATGTTCATCTTCATGTTGAGCAGGGGGAGGTGCTGGTGGTCTGCGGCCCTTCGGGTTCCGGAAAATCGACCTTGATCAGAACCATCAATAAACTCGAACCCATCGATAAAGGGACACTTTTGGTGGATGGAATGGATCTTTCCCATCCCAGGACGGATATTAATAAACTCCGGGCTGAAATCGGATTTGTATTTCAGCAGTTTAATCTTTACCCCCATCTTTCGGTGTTGAAGAATATCACTCTGGCCCCGATCAAGATCCGCAAAACCCTGAAAAAAGAAGCCGAAGAGCAAGCCATGACCCTCCTGGAACGAGTCGGGCTGACGGATAAGGTCCATGCCTATCCGACCCAGTTATCCGGCGGACAGCAGCAAAGGGTGGCCATAGCCCGGGCCCTGGCCATGAAACCCAAAATAATGCTTTTTGATGAGCCCACTTCCGCCCTTGATCCCGAGATGATCGGGGAAGTTTTAGCGGTGATGAAG
>JACQYK010000056.1 GCA_016208255.1 Deltaproteobacteria bacterium
AAAAATGCCGAAACCTGGCCTTTGCCGGAAACCCAGTGGCAACGTTTTTTTCTCCACAGCCGCGGGCATGCCAACATCGCCGGAGGAGATGGGGTGTTAAACCGGGAAGAACCGGGCAGGGAAACCCCGGACATTTTTGTCTATAACCCCCTGGATCCGGTGCCGACCCGGGGCGGGCGACTGAACCCGGACCTCAATCAGGCCGCCGGCCCCCAGGATCAATCTGTTATCGAGAAACGAAATGATGTGCTGTGCTACACCACTCCGGAATTGAAAGAGGAGCTGGAGATCAGCGGCCCCTTGAAGCTCCATCTTTTTGCCGCCACCTCGGCCGTGGATACTGATTTTTTTGTGAAAATGGTGGACGTCTATCCTAACGGATTGGCGGTTAATGTGGCCGAAGGGGGTATCCGGGCCAGGTACCGGAAGTCCATTCTGAATCCGCAACCGGTTGTGCCGGGGGAGATCCATGAATATACGATCGATCTGGCTTCGACCGGCAATTGTTTCGCCAGGGGACATCGCCTCCGGATCGATATAACCAGCAGCAACTTCCCCAGGTTCGACCGCAATATGAATACCGGAAACCCCTTTGGAGAAGACGCCGAGGGCCTGCCGGCCATGCAGACCATCTTTCATCATCCGGGTCAGGCCTCCTATATCGATATGCCGGTAATACCAGCGAAAGGATAAAGAAGAGAGGTCTCGCGGTAGCGAAGGATCGAAGAAGGCCCTGTAATTCTTGTTCGGCAAATGGAATGAATGGAACGAGTAATTATTGAAAAGATCGTAAAAAGTCGCCGGAAGCCCAAATTCGTCATTCCGGCGAAAGCCGGAATCCAGTGTTTTTAAGTAATTATAATGTCCTGGACCCCGACGCCTGTCCCGGACCTGATCCGGGATTCGCCGGGGTGACGACTTTTTACGAGTCCATCATTATTAAGTGCCACGACATTGTTGGCATTCAACAATGAGGGATTAACCGGCAGGGATAATCCCTCCCTGCCGGGGGAATGGTATTAGATTTGCTTATTTCTTGGTGTAGTCATACCATCCTTTTCCGCTTTTTTGCCCATAGTTTCCCTGCACGTATTTTTCTGTTACGCTGGGGACGGGAAGATCGGCCAGGTCTCCGCTTTTCTTAAAACGCTCCGTGGCCATAATATAGGCCAGGTCGATGCCGGTCAGATCCATAAGGCGGAAGGGCCCCATGGGATGGCCCGCCCCATAGACGCAGGCCTTGTCGATATCTTCAGCCGAAGCAATACCCATTTCCAGCATCCACAGGGCCTCTCTGCTGATGACCCCGAAAATTCGGTTCAATAAAAACCCATCCACTTCTTTTTTAATCAACACCGGGACCTTCTCCAATTTAACCGATAGATCCATAGTGATCTGAGCGGTTTCATCCGAGACATGTGGGCCCTTGACCACCTCGACCAGTTTCATCACCAGGGCAGGATTGAAAAAGTGCATATTGACCACTTTTTCCGGCCTTTTGGTGGCATCGGCTATCCGGGAGCTGACAATGGCCGAGCTGTTCGTGGCCAGGATGGCCTGGGGAGGGCAAAAGCGGTCGAGATCGGCAAAGACCTTTCTCTTGATATCCAGGACTTCTATCGCGGCTTCAATGACGTAATCAGCGTTTTTGGCCGCTTCTTCCAGGCTGGAGGTAAAGGAAATATTTTTCCGGGCAGCCTCAGCCTGCTCTTTGGTCAACCTTCCTTTCTCAACGCGTCCGGGCAAATAGGTATTTGCAAAATTTTCCGCTTTCTTCAAAGCCTCCGGTACCACATCGGTACAGGTGGTCTTATAGCCATAGATGGCACAAAGCAGGGCAATCTGATGACCCATATTGCCGGCCCCGACAACGCATACATTTTTAACATCGTTAACATTCATGATATTTCTCCTTTCTATTTAATAGGTTATAATAAGTAAGTTAGTCTTGCAGGGGTAGTATAGTCTCTCCCACTCTTCTTTGCAATTTTTATTGATGCCCCGAATTCCTTTAACCGATTGGGTCCGAATAACGATAAGGTAAAGGCTCCTTTGGATTCAAATAAAAATTCAAACAGAATTATTATTAAAATCTATCTTTAACCTGGCCGGCGACACGGGTAGGGATGTCGAGACTTAAGCTGGTCGCCACCAGTTCCTGGAGAATATCTCCATATCCAATGGTAATGTGGTTCGACATGTGGGAGGACATCAATTGATCTCGACCGTAACCCGGAATGTGAACGTTAGCGATGGGCCATTCGAAGGTGGTTTTTGTCAAACGGTCATGGATTTCCCCTTTTGGCAGTTCGAGGACTTCCCCTAACCCGCAATCCATTCCAATTTCGCCAAACTGTTCATAAAACCTGGCCCAGGTTACCATACCGGGCTTTGATACACCGGAGCAGGTTCCGCCTCCCAATGGGAAATACATTTGGGGTTGGCGGTAGATTTTTGCCTTCTTCCAGCCACCGAAATGGGCCGGTGGGGCGCCGCCGGAAATTTCAAAGACCCAGACGAATTTCCCTTCATACTCGCGGCCCCAGCGGATGTCATGCAGAGTGGTCTCAGGCGGCAGGCCCATCTCTTGGTAAATATCCCGCATCAAAACCTGGGGTACCCCGGAACCGATATCCCCTTCATTAAAATGCACTATAGGTTCGCCTTTCCGAATGATTTTTCGGGTCTCGGGGTCCCTGATATCGGGGCGCTCGGAATTGTTCAACATCCCTTCCACCAGGTCAGAAGCCGGAACCGATCGCACAAGCCCATATTGATAGGGAATGCCGATGGCACTAAGCCCATAGCGTTGACAGAGCCGGCCGGCTGCCGAATACATCTTCATCTGCGAAAGGACCTGGCTGTGAACTAAATGCTCAAACGGGTTCGTCCCCCAGTCAAACCAGGCCCCTTTCTTAATGAGCCAATTAAGGTGTCTCTGAGCTTCCTGATCATCCACCAGAGACATTTCAGCAACCAGATCAGACTGATTCAGGAATTCAATCGGCATTCCGATGGCCCCGAGTTTGGCCGGGTTAATGACCGCATTGAGCATACCCATGCAACCGGGGTCGAGCTGGCCCAGGATCCGTTTTTCGCGGATGATCTTCTTGGCTATCTTTTCCCCCAGATGCCGGGCTTTCGGGGAGAGTTTCAGCTTTTCAGCTTCAATAAGGTGAGTTTTTTCATATTGGATCTCCCCCCTTCGGCACCAGCCCTCCAAACGTTTCATAAAATCAGCATCCTCTTCGAAGCTTTCGCTCCATAGGCGTGAATGCCGCAGGCAGAGCCGATCCAGGGTAGCCGAATGGTTCAAAAGAGCTACGAGCCCCGGCCAGGTCCCGTCGAAGTTGGCCAGGAGTAAAATTGGGCCCTTATGGGTCTGTAAGGGGCCTGAGACATGATGGGAATAAGCCCAACAGCTCAGCACCACAATGATAGGGGCAGAGGGATCGATCTTGGAGAAAGCGAGAGCTCCTTCATATTGTTTGGTCAAAAACCCATGTTGGCGTTTGACATCATAGGGGGGGATCACCTGGGTCTTGAACCCCAGTTTCCTTAAAGCCTTTTGAGTGGCTGTCAGGGTCTCCTCCTGCTTGGGCCAACAGGCGACCCCCACCGCGTCACGAAAATCCCCATTGGAAATCAGATAGATCTTTTGATCGTTCTTCTTCATTTTTTTGCCCCTTTTTTCATTGATCAGTTAATGGATATGGGTCTGGGCTGCGCTCGGTGTTCTTATCCCATTTGGGCAATATTTCTAATTTACCCGTCTGGTCTTTCCCTCCCAATATCTTTCCCGGATTTCTTTCCGTAAAATTTTCCCTGCCGGGTTCTTAGGGAGCGTGTTCACGAAATCAACGCTTTTAGGTGCCTTGAAACCAGCCAGACGATCCTTAGAGAAAAGGATGATCTCTTCCTCTTTGGCCTTTAAACCTTCTTTCAGGACTATGACCCCCTTGACCACTTCTCCCCATTTTTCATCCGGAACTGCGACAACGGCAGCTTCGAATACGGCCGGATGCTGGTATAGGATATTCTCTACCTCGGAAGGCCAGATATTATATCCACCGGAAATGATCATATCTTTTTTCCGGTCCATGAAATAAAGGTAACCGTCTTCATCGATCGTGGCCATATCCCCCGAATAGAACCAACCGTCCTTGATGGCCTCGGCCGTGGCTTCCGGATTTTGCCAGTAGCCATTAAAAACATGGTCCCCTTTATGAATGATCTCTCCAATCTCGCCTGGTTTGATGTCTTCCCCCCGGTCATTGACGATTCTCAGGTCAGCCAGGTAGCTGGGTCTTCCGGCCGAAGACATCCTCTTGACTTCCTGGGGGGTGCCGTCTACCTTGTGTTCCCAGGGAAAAAGAAAGGAGGCCGGGAGCGCTTCGGCCATACCATAGAATTGAGTGAATATGGGGCCGAATTTTTGCAGGGCCTTTTTGATCAAATCCTGGGGCATCGGCGCCGAACCATAATAGATAGAATGCAGACTGCTTAAGTCATACTTCTCGAGATCGGGGTGGTTTAAGAGGATGTTCAACAAGGTCGGGACAACCAGCGTGGTTGTGGCCCGGATCTCTTCTATCGTCTGAAAAATCTGATGAACTTCCGTGTCCTTGGGTATGGTGTTGGCTGCTCCTTTGATGAAATGGGGTAAGACCAATGAGTTACTGGCCGCAGTTAAAGGGGCGATATGGAGCATGATGTCCGTGGTCCTGGGGATCATAATTGGATCCATGAACATCTTGGAAATGTAAGACAGATACCGCTTATGGGTCATCATCGCCCCTTTGGGATAACCGGTCGTACCCGAGGTGTAAGGGATAAAACTGAGATCCTCTTCCTCTATCCGGACCACCGGTTCCCTGGGAGATCCGCCGGCCAGAACTTCCTGGTAATCAAGACACGCTTCACCTCTTTCAATACAGACCAGGATTTTTAGATCAGGCAGTTCATCCCTGATCTGTTGGACAGTTGGGAGAACATCCAGCGAGAAAATGATCCCTTTGGCCCGGGAGTCTTTCAGTATATAAGCCACTTCTCTTGGAGACAGACGAACGTTAATCGGAACACGCACTAATCCGCCTTTGTCCAGGGCCAGGATCACTTCCAGCCCTTCTTTACAATTTTTCAAAAAAACTCCTACGCGATCCCCCTGGCCTAACCCCAAATCGAAAAGGCCGTTTACGAATTGGTTGGCCCGTCGGTTGATCTCCCGGAAAGTCCATTTCTCCCCACCGAAAATCATGGCCACATTATCCGGAAAATTTTCACAGCTTCTCCGGATCACAGTTCCTACATTCATTTTTTTCCCTCCGGATCAACGAAAGATCCTGCGAACCCTCTCTTTCCCTTAGATCATTTGACCCCTCTCGTTCTTAAGATCAAGGGAAAGGCAATAACTCCCTGAGGTCTGAAGGGGACCACACCGTGTTTCAATTGCCGGATTGTCTAATTGACTTTCTCCTCCAAAAAATCCTTGATGGCTTTATAGAACTCGGTATTTGTTTTCTCAAAAAAGATGTAATGTCCCCCCATAGGAATCTCAACATATTTTTTGACCTTACTTCCCAGTCTTTCGACCAGCTTTTTATTGTCTTCCGTCGTTCCCGCAAGATCTAAGCCGGCGCGTATAACCAGAGTGGGAACGGTTATTTTGGAAGCATCGAACTGGGTCTTGGCCAGGAAGATATCAGAAATAGGACCAGCAGGAAACCTGTACTGGCCTCCCATTTCACCTGATTTTGGATCGGTTGCCAATATCGCCTCCCGAAACCACTCAAAAGCACCGGGACGCAGGTTCTCCACTTTTGTACCATTGGAAACAGCCCAGGTCTGTGCGGATGGCATCATGGGTAATACTTTAATTTTCTTAAACATTGCCCCTTGCTGGTTTTCCTTCTCGCTGGGGTCTCCGTATTGGCCCCCAAAAAGTACCAGCTTCCCCACTTTACCCGGGTTTTGAATGGTGTAGATGGGCGTCGACCGGATGGCCCCAAAAGACCACCCGAATAGATTGACCTTCCCCACCCCCCTCAGATTGCAGATAAAATCGACTACCCTGGCTATATCACTGACCGCCACATCGGTAGTCGTAGGCGTTTCCTCCGGATACCAGGAGGGATTATCCATCACTGGAGAGGAGGTGGACAAACCAAAATTCTCATAATCCAGGGAGAAGACATCCCAGCCGGCCTGGGCGAAATAACGCATCATAGAACAATTCTCACAACCCCCGTCAAAACCAATGTATCCGGCAGTGGCGGCGCCGTGAGCCAAAAGCAAAATCTTGCCTTGAGCCGGAACCGTACGTTCTCTTCCTTTCAGCACCACCTCATGTACGTGTATCAAAACAGTCGGATCGAGTTTTTTGGCTTTATAGACCGGCTCAATACTCTGGTGATTGAGGAAGTAATCGTTTGTTACTAAACCACCGGCCAACGCCCTTGAAAAAGGAATGATAAGAAATCCAAGTAAAATTACGGTTAGAAACCATCCAATCTTTTTGGCCTTTGTCCCTTCTGATTTCTGGATCATGATCTTTTCCTCCTCTGTTTAATACGAAAATAGGGTTTGACACCCAACGAGCCTATTTTCATGTTTTGATGGTGTCACGTCCCTGACGGGACATGACGGTTCAGTTTGAACTGCAAGGGCCCGTAGCCTGCTACGGGAATTCGAGTTAACCGCCTACTCTGAAAAGTCATGCTGGGCTTGATCCGGCATCCGAGAGATTCAAAGCCTGAATGCCGGCCTTGTCCGGAATGACACCATGGGGACTCATTTTTTTGCTTACTATAGCTTAGCTTTATTACTTTTGATTCTTTTCCAATAATTCAGCCGCTTCGCGCTGCAAGGTCTTCTTATCAATCTTTCCAGTTGGTAACAGAGGAAATGTGTCCCGAATAATAAATCGCTTGGGTATTTTATATTGACTCACCTTATTCAAACAGTAAGCCTTCAGTTCTTCTTCGTCCAATTCGGCCCCGGGGCGAGGCATAATGAAGGCCCAGCCGACTTCCTGGAAAAGTGGGTCCGGCACTCCAATAACGACCGTCCTGGCGATGTCTGGATGATTCTCAAGCAGGTCCTCTATTTCACGAGGATAAACATTTAAACCGCCGGATTTAAACATCTCTTTAAGGCGGCCGACCAGCCTGATATTTCCTCTGGGATCGCTGACCGCCAGATCCCCCGTATGAAGCCAGCCTTCCGGGCCGATGGCCTCACGGGTCGCTTCTTCGTTGTTTATATACCCCAGAAAAACAGAGCCCTTGATACAGATTTCCCCGGTCTCCCCAACAGGAACAGGCCGGCCTTCCGCGTCGGCAATCTTGAACTAAAAGCAATTGGTTGGCCGGCCAACGGTCGCATACAACTCTTCCAGGGTGGCCTCCGGCCTGGTCCAGGTCACCGGGCCGGACGTTTCCGTGGCCCCATAATTAGTGGCCAATCTGGCCTTTACTGATTTTGACAGCTTTTCGACCATATTTTTTGATGCGGTAGCTCCGGACCAGAGCATTTCTTCAACACTGGACAAATCATAACCTTCAAAATTGGGCAGAGCCAACTCCAGTTCGAATTGAGTCGGCACCTGGCCCAGGACATTGATATGTTCCTGTTGGACCAGTTCCAATGTCCCCTCCGCAGAAAAGGTTTCCATAAAATAGATTCCCCCTCCGGCTATCAAGGCAAAAGTGGCAATCTGTCCCGCAGCCCCGATGTGATTAATCGGCAAATGGCAGATGATGCGCAGAGGGCTTGAAAGATGGACGTAGGCATTAGCTCCAACAAAGCCATTGATCAGGCTTTTATGCGACAGCAGGGCACCCTTGGGTCTTCCGGTAGTCCCCGAGGTGAAGACGATCATGGCCGGATCTTCGGTTCTGACGGTGGCCCGGGCTTTTTGGTAGGCTTCCAAAGGGACTTCCTGGCCTTCCATTAGAAAGTCATCGAAAGAGGTGGATAATCCCGGTATTTTTCCGTTGAGGGTGATGAGCCGCTGGATTTGCAGATTCTCTTTCATCAAAGTGGTCAAATCAGAAGTATAATCCCGATCACCGGATTGAATCAGGGACAGGAGGAGGGTTGGTTTCGAGTCCCTCACCCGTTGACGATATTCTTCCAATTGCGCTTTGGGGCTCAGGCCTCCCCAGATGGCGCCGATTTCGGTCGCCGCTAAATAGACGATCATAAATTCCGGCCGGGGGGTGGATAAGAATAAGACCCGGTCACCCCTTTTCACCCCGCTGTTCATTAAGGCCCGGGCAAAAGCCGTAACCCTGTCTTGAAATTGCCCGTAAGTCCAACGAATATCATTTAATACCAGAGCCTCCCGGTTTGGAACCTCCTGGGCCCAGAGATGCAGATAGTCTCCGATAAGTCTGAATTTTTCTATCATTTTTTTAAGCCCTGGCCGAGCAAATGGAGACCCATACCCAAGTCATCGAGAGCCAGCCTGTATCTTTAACCCCCCAAGTAGGCTTCCTTGACGTGTTTGTTGTCAAGCAGATGTTCTACCCTATCTTCCAGAACAATTCTCCCTGTTTCCAGCACATAAGCTCGTTGGGCGAGTTTAAGGGCCAGACGGGCATTCTGCTCGACCAGGATTATCGGGATCCCCATCTGGTGGATCTCGGAAATGATTTTTCCGATTTCCAGGGTCATCATGGGCGATAATCCTAAAGTGGGTTCATCCAGCAAAAGAAGCTTCGGTTTAGCCATGAGGGCCCGGGCAATGGCCAACATCTGCTTCTCGCCGCCGCTTAAGGTCTCCGCCAGTTGGGAACTCCTTTCCTTTAATATGGGAAACTTCTGATAGACGATATCCAGATCGCCCCTGGCCTCTTTTCCTTTACGGAGATACATGCCCATTTTTAGATTGTCCAAGACGCTGAGATAGGGGAATAAGTTCCCCCCTTCAGCCACATGGATGATACCCAGCCTGACGATTTCATGAGCCGGTTTTTTCTCAATCTCCTGGCCTTCGAACCAGATCTCTCCGTCAGCCGCCCGCTTCAATCCTGATATAGTTCTGAGTATGGTCGTTTTTCCGGCACCATTGGCGCCAATAAGAGCGACAATGGATTCCCTTTCCACCCCCAGGGAAATATCGATCAAGGCCTGAACTTTGTCATACAAAACATTGATGTTTTTCATCTGAAACAGCATGCTGTTCCCTCTCCCTTAAGCTCAAAATGGAGGTTTCAATCGGTTCGTTTTAATCCCCCGGGCTGTTTTATTTCTATTCGAAAACCCCCTCATTCAGTAAATGGACAAATTCTTCATTGGTCATTTTCAGGATCTCACTGCAGACATACTCCGTGTGCTCCCCTAACCGCGGGGCTCCCCGTTTTATTTCGTAAGGGGTCTCGGACATCTTCATCGAAAATCCGCTGTAGGACACCTGGCCCATTTCCGAATGATCCAGTTCACGATAATATTGCCGATGTTTTAATTGCGGGTCCTTATCCAGTTGTTCACCATTCTGCGCCACCCCGGCCGACACCCCGGCGTTCTGAAGAAGCCTCATGATCTCTTCAGCTTCACAACCCTGGGTCCACTCTTCAATGAGTCTATTGAGCGGTTCCTGGTTTTCAAGTCTGTCCATCCGGGTGGCAAAACGGCGGTCTTCGATCCATTCCCGCCGTTCAAGGACCGTGCAAAAATTTTTCCATTCCTCATCGCTTTCAATGGCTATCGCGCACCAGCTGTTTTCACCTTGACAACGATAAACCCCCTGGGGGGCGGTATAGGCTGATCGGTTTCCGATTCTTTCCAGTTCCCGGCCGTTGGCCGTATACTCCAAAAGGACCGGTATCTGAAAGTGCAGAGCGGCTTCTAATTGGGAAACATCGAGGTATTGACCCTTGCCGGTCCTTCTTCGGTAATCCAGTGCCGCCAGCAGGGCCAGGACATTGAATTTGGGAACAACAAAATCCGTGTAGGCCCCGCTGGGTAATGGCGGCCGGTCGGGCCAACCCGCCAGATGGCTTATTCCCGCTGCTCCGGTCAAGGTCAACCCAAATCCGGGAAGGGCGGCAAAGGGACCCGTCTGTCCATACATACAGGAACTCAACATAATGATGTCAGGCTTGATCTTTCTAAGGTCTTCATACCCCAGACCCAAACGGGCCATCGATCCCGGTGTATAGCTTTCGACTACGGCATCGGCCCATTTTACCAGCCTCTTAGCCACCTCAACCCCCAGGGGATGTTTGAGATTAAGGGCCATGCCGTATTTTTCCGCATTGGCAAAGGCAAAAAGGCCCGAACGGTCTATACCCGGGCTGTCTCCGGCAAAAGGAGACATGGTCCTCCAGGGATCGGGCCTATGCTCGGTTTCGATCTTGATCACCTCGGCGCCGTAGACGGCAAAATAATCGCAAGTAATAGGGCCTAAGGCCGCCCAGGTAAAATCCAGAACCTTTAATCCTTCAAGGGCTGCTGTGGTCATACTTATCCTTTCAAAAAATTATATGGCGCCGGACTGCTTCAAAGCCGTCAGGCTTTCCCTGGTCAGCCCCAGTTCTTTTTCATAAATTTCCACGTTATGTTCGCCGATGAGAGGAGCCTGTCGCCATATCTTACAGATGGTCTCGGAAGACCGGAGGAATCCTCCGGGATAGGTCAGGTCTTGGGATAATTCCCGGTGTTCCACTTTTTGCCAATAGTCTCTATGATGAAGCTGCGGATGCTCCAATAGGTCTTTAGGAGTAAATACCGGCTGGATCAGGAGGTCTTTCTTGATAGCCTCATTGAAAAGCTCGGCTTTAGTTTTGGTTTTGAAAAAGCGGATGAAATATTCCTGTAACCGGTCCGCTTCTTCCTGGGATACGCATCCCCAGTCCAAGGAGGCCCAATCAAATTTTCTGATAAAATCGTCAGCCATTCCTTCACGGTCCATGAACTCAACCACTGTCCCGGTGGCCAAGGGCCCCAGGGGTCCGGAAAAAGGGAAAAATAAAATATAACCATCTTTACAGGGCCAAACGTAATTAATGGCCGTTTGTGAAGGGGGGGTTCTATGAACGGATCCCCGCCAACCTTCCCGGTGCAGAAGAGTCCACATCAAATGCGAGACGTGCCCCACCTTTTCAAGACTGGCCTGCATGGAGACATCAATATGCTGCCCCTCTCCTGACCTGGCCCGCCGGTAAAGGGCCATCATGGTACCGACGGCCCCGTCAGCGCTTCCGTGCAGCCAGCCATGGGGAACATGGCTGACCGGAACGGGAGCCCGGTCAGGATCACCGGTTAAGAGCAGCTTGCCACTTAGAGCCCAGCAAACAATATCCGCGCCCTTGTAGTCCTTATAAGGTCCGGTCTGTCCAAAAGGGGTTATTGAGGTTAAGATAATTCGAGGATTCACTTTTTTCAGCTCGGAATAGTCTAAGCCTAATTTCTCCATAAACCCGGGTTTAAAAGATTCGACCACGGCATCGGCGGTCTTAAGAAGCCTCTTGAAGATCTCCAAACCGTCCCGCCTTTCAATATCCAGGGTAATGCCTCGCTTGTTGGTATTGAAAGCAAACCAGTACAGGCTCTTTTCCAGGTGGGGATCATCATGAAAAAAAGGACCAAAATTTCGCGCCGAATCCCCGCCTGGTTTTTCAATTTTAATCACGTCTGCCCCTAAATCGCCCAGGAGCTTGCCGCAAAAGAGCCCCTTCTCATCAGTCAGGTCGAGGATCCGATAGGGACTCAGCAACCCTTCCCTCATTCCCTGTTCCTTCATGAACGCCTTGCCTCCTGGATTATTTCAAAGCGGTGCATCGGGTTATACTTCACTCCCCAGGTAAGCCTCAATAACATTTCTATCGGCCCTTATTTCTTCAGGCGAGCCATCAGCGATCTTCTCCCCATAACTCAGCACGGTGATCCTGTCGGAAAGTCCCATCACCGCTTTCATGTTGTGTTCGACCAGCACGATCGTCACCCCGTCATCTCTGATCTTCCTTATCAGGCTCATCATTATCATTATCTCGGTGGCGTTCATTCCAGTCACCGGTTCATCCAGCATCAACAAACTGGGCCTGGTGGCCAGGGCGATACACAGGCCAAGAATTCTCTGAAGGCCATGGGGCAGCTCACTGGCGAATTTGTCCTCCCACCCGGCCAGTCCCATGGACTCGGTCAGTTCCAAGGCCCTTTCAGCCCTGAGACCCCCAAAACGTTTGCTCATCTTTTGGACTTCAAGAAGTGCCATGACCTTTCACCCTGTTTCTGGTTTTTGATAATTCCTTTTTAAGGCCCTGATTCTGTCGGGTAAACTGATGAGACCATCGGGAAGGAAGAAAATCACTACTAAAACGAGTACGGCATAAAATAACGGCGCGTAGATCTTTGCCCCCCGCAGAAGCTCAGGCACTATCGTTAAAAAAATGGCGCCGATCACCGGTCCGAGCAGTGATTTCATACCCCCGACTACACACAACAGGAAAACCATCACCGATACCCAGACCCCAAACTCCATAGGGGCGATATACGTATTATAATGCCCGTAGAGACTGCCGGTTATCCCGGCAAAAAAGGAGCCGATGCCGAAAGACAGCAATCGATAGCCATAAACGTTGACCCCAATACTTTCCGTCAGGGTGTCATTGGCCTTAATAGCTGAAAATACTCTTCCCAGACGGGACTTTTCGATCCTGTAGATAATCAACGCAGAAATTAAAACAATTCCTATCGTCAGAAAATAATAGGGTATCTTTCCGACAAATTTGATCTCTAAGCCCAGGGGGAGATGAATCGAATTCGGAACCGGTAGGCCCGTAAGTCCTTCTTTTCCTCCCAGGCCCGGCCAATGGGAAAAGGCCAACACGACTACTTCGCCGAAAGCAAGGGTAATGATGGCGAACATAAGACCTTTGACTCTCAGGAAGATAGAACCTGCCAGCACGGCGACAGATCCCGCTATTACTCCTGCCAGCGGCAAGGCCGCCCAGAAGGGCCACCTCAGTTTCATGGACAGTATGGCTGAGGCGTAGGCCCCAATTCCCATAAAAGCCGCAATACAAAGGGTAAAGAGGCCGGTAATCTCCAGCAGGTGGAGGCTGACACACAAAATCACCCACATTCCGGCCAAAATCAAAATATGCAACAGATAGAGGTTTTTGGTGATGAAGGGAAAAACTAATATAAAGACCAACAGAATGGCGTAGACCAATTCTGGTATCCAGTTTTTACTATGCTTCATGGCCGAACAACCCCCTTGGTCTGATTAACAAGATAATGATGATAAGTAAAAAACCGGCAATCTCCGATACCGCCGAACCAAAAAAATGATAACTGAAGACTTCCGTAAATCCAATGATGAGCCCGGCGGCACAGGTTCCGCCGATACTGCCTATCCCCCCCAAAGCCACCACGATAATGGCTTTGAAAACAGCCCAGGGTCCCTGGAAGACATTGACGTATAAAATCGGAGCCAGCAATCCGCCGGCGGCAGCAGCCAGGAGGGCCCCTATAAAAAAGGCAATATAAGAGACGCGGTCTATATTGACTCCCTGCAGCAAGGCCCCTTCCATGTTTTGCGGGACAGCCCGCATGGCCAATCCCAGCTTGGTTGATCGCGTAAAAACATAGACTGCGACCAGCAGAACCGCCGAAATCAGAATCACGGCTATTCGTTCGTTCGAAATCCGCGAAGTCCAAATTTCGGTCATACCGGAAAAGGGAGAGGTAATGGATACATCCTTCTCTCCAAAGACAATCAGGGCAATGGCCGCGATCAAGAGCTGTAATCCGAGGGCCACCACCAGAGGGGCGGTAACCTGTCCCCGGAAGGGTTTAAAGAAAAACCTGTCAATCCCTATGCCAATGCCCCCGATAGCTACCATGGTGATGAGAAGGGATAAGCCATAGTTGAGCCCCAATCGACCGAATAAGATGACTACCCCCCACCCCCCCAGCATGTACAGCTCACCATGGGCAAAATTAAAGATCCTGGCCACCCCAAAAATAAGAGAAAAGCCCAGGGCGATCAGAATATAGGTCAAACTCATGGTCAGACCATTCAGAAGAATCTGGATGAACATGATAATATCCCCTGGATGTTTACAGAGCGAAAATCGGGTTCATCACCCAACCATTTCTCTGTTTCATATTCGGTGGTGTCAAGCCCCTGGCGGGGCTTGACGGTATAATTAAACTTCCCCCGCCCACCGGCCTTTTTGCTGTCAAGAGAAGGCGGGGAGATCTGCCTGTTTTCTTTTATTGGACCCTTAACGCACAATAATCCTGACTTTTTCCGGAGGTACAATGAACACACCCACATCCTTACCGTCAACGACTTTGCTGATGTGTACCGGGTAGATCAGGTTATGGTTGATTCCGTATCTTTCCTTTCCGCCCCATTTGCAGGGGCCGAAAACCGTGCTGTCAAAAACCATACTCTCCATGGCCGCCTTAATTTTATCCGTGTCATCGACCGTTCCGGCCTTGACGATCCCTTGGAGAACCAGGGGCAAAAAGTTAACTGGAGTTAACCCACCGGCATCGGCCCAATTTTTACCCGAGGCCTCCCACTCCGCTTTCCATTTCTTTATCAGGGGAGTGGCCAATGGCCCTTCGACTATGGAGGCGGAGGTGTAATAATTTTCCATGAATTTTTTATCAACCACTTTGATCAATGCGTCCGCCTCTGTAGGGGTGGAAGTAGCCATGAGGCCTTTATACCCGAGCTCCCGGGCTGCCTTGACCTGGAGTGCCTGGTGAGGCGCCGGGCCTCCGCAGAGGATCAGATCGGGCTTGTTGGCCACGATCTTCGTCATACTGGGATAGAAATCTTTCGTATCCGGAGGATACCAAACGGATTCAAGCTGCTTAAGTCCCAATATACGGCAGGAAGCTACCACCTCTCCTTCGGCGCTTCTTCCGGATTCGGTATCCCAATCCAATTTCTGGACGGTTTTGACACCTAACTTGTCTTTAAGATACTCCAGGAAGGGAATAAACATTTCCCCGACTCCCATAAAGGCCCTGAAACAGTAGGGTTTATCCTGACCCAGGGCATCCAAGGCGTTGTTCACCACCACGTTGATCACCTTATTTTCATTGAGAAGGGGCTTGATGGCATTCAGCTCACCGCCTCCCAATGGACCCAGGATAAATTTCACCTTGTCCTGATAAATTAATTTTTCAGTGACCTTTCTGGCCTCAGAAGGCACATACTTGGTATCCTCCTTAAAGAGTTTTATTAAATACTTTTTTCCGCCAACCGTAAGGCCGCCTTTGGCGTTAATCTGATCGGCCTGATACTGAATCACATTGTGAAAGGGTTGACCCCAGGTAGCACCAGGTCCGGTCATGGGCCAGATGGAACCGATCTTGATCTCATCTGCTGCCAGGGCCGGATATCCATATAAAGATAAACCAACCATCACCCCTGCCAACACTAGGAACAGAAATGTCTTCCTCATAATTTTTCCTCCTTTAGTTTTTTATGCACCCATTTCAGATGCATATTTCTGTTGCTTTTTTTAGGCTGCCTCCTGTCGCCAAGTAACCATAATTTTTTAATACAATAATATTTTTAATATGTTCCCCTTATTTCCCAAAGATAACTTTACTTAAGATTTCTTGTGTACTCATTGCATCCAGGGTACCTTGGGCCCTTTTTAATTCTTGATAGTCAATTCGGTTGAGCATGGCCACCAAACGATTCAGATTCTTAATACAAAGAGTTGCAGCAGTTAAGGCATCTTCTCTATACGGGTAGATGTCAAGCCCCAACCAACCCTCGTATTCTGTTACGTCAAGGTAATACAGAAACTCTAAGGATTCTGCAATATGGACAGATCCGACGATGAGATCGTCGTCCCACTCACCGTAGGCATCGTTGAAATGGATATTGAAGAGTCGTCCGTGGCGCTTTAAAAGAGCAACGGACTCGCCAGGCTTCTCCCTACTCATTAGTGCATGCCCAAAGTCCAAAGTAACCCCAACGTTTTCCCCACATTGTAAGGCCAAGTAAAGGGCCTTTGCTGCATTTCCCACAGTCAAATACATCCTGGGTTCCTTAAGCTTATACTCCAGGCATATTCTTATTTTTGGATTGAATTTGGCGATTTCTTTAATGGATTCGACCAAGGTCTCCAGATGTCTCACATAGTTTATTTGAAAAGTATAATCGAACCCGTCACTTCCTAACCAAAGAGTAATTGATGGACAGTCCATCAGCTCAGCCATTTCTATAGTTTGTTTGCAGACATCAACAGCTTCCTTTCTCAGTTTTTTGTTGCTGTGGGTAATGGAACCCAGTTTAAATTTCCTGTCTCCAAAGGTATCAGCAAGTATTCCTGTAATCTGAAGGCCCTTCTCATTCACCCAACGTTTGAAAGTTTTTGGCCTCACCCCAGCCAGTTGAGAAGAAATCAACTCAATCCCCTCAATACCTTTTATAGAGGCAGCAATATCGATAAGCTCCTTTATTCCATAGGCGCGATCGAGATACCCTAGAGGTACAAAACGATCAGCACATCCGCCTAAACACCAAAGTCCGGCAGAATACTTGAATTTTTTCGCCATCTTTTATACCTTTTCTTGATTGTTATCCCCTTGTCGCATTCAGTTAACTGCTCATCGGCAGTCTTTCGGCCGAATTCATAAATAAGATGGTTGACTCCAAATCGACGATGCCGGCATCCGACCCCAATCCCTGAATGACCAGGGCGCCGGCGGCTGTGCCCAGCCAGGCTGCCTTTCCCAGATCCCAACCCAGGGAAAGACCCCTAATGAATCCGGCACAATAGGCATCGCCGCATCCCGTAGAATCGACTACCGGGACTTTCAGGGCGGTGATCCGGATTTCTTTCAGTCGATCATTTTCAAACCATCCGATGCTGCTGCCATCCGCTCCCATTTTGAACACCGTGTGTTTGGCCCCCCGATCCAGAAAAAACCGGATGACCTCCTGTCGATCGGTAAGGCCGCAGATCATGACTGCTTCCTCAAATCCGGGCATGAAATAATCAACGTAGGGCAGGCAAACCGAAACTTTTTCCAGTAGATCAGGGCGATCCATGGCCAACAAATCATAGGTCGTGGTCACCCCGTGTTCTTTGGCGAACTTAAAAACTTTCTTCATGGGGGGCCCGTCGAGCCTGGGCATGAGGGGGGTCCCGCCGATATGTAAAAATTCCGCATCGGTTATGATTGACAGATTAACGTCCTCATAACTCAAAACTTCACTCGTCCCGGGAACATGCAGGGCGGGGCGTTCTCCATTCGGCCGGATCGGCAGCATGGTGGCTGAAGTTTGGACCCCCTTTTTCCTGACCAAAGCCCTGGTATTGATCCCGTACCTTTGCATAGTCGTTTCGACGAAATTGCCCAGTTCATCCTCACCCAGGGCCCCCATGGCGAATACCTGCATACCCAGTTTTGCCAAATCGACACTGGTTCCGGCCGCCGTTCCGGCCACGGTGATTCGGATTTCCTCCAAAATACTGAGATTTTGTCCCTCAGGAATATGAGTCACCGGCCGTCCCAAAACATCGGCGATATGAATCCCGAGGCTGACCACTTTGGCCATACGATGCTCCTCTTTTAACGCCTGTTCTTAATTGAGTTTTAAATCCCTGGATAGATTTCCGTTATTTTAATGGTCGAAAATGAACAGTTGCCTTCTTGCTATAATTTCTGGCAAGATTCTCTAATGATGAGTTTCGGCTCTAAAATCAACCGTCTCGGCCTTGGCTTTCTGCCGTTGATCAGGTTAACCAGGATCTCGGCTGCCCTTATTCCAAACTCGGCCGCCGGCTGGGCGACCGCGGTTATAGGAGGATTGAGCAGCTCTGAAGATTCAAAATCATCAAAACTGACGATGGATAGATCACCTGGAATGCTCAGACCCGAATCCTTGATAGCTTTCAAGGCCCCGAGGGTGGTCAAACCACTCATGGTTAAAATAGCCGTTGGTTTGTTTTTCAGGCGTAAAATTTGTCGGGTTTTTTCATAGGCGCTTTCAATGGGATAATCGGCATACTTGATATACTCCATTTGAAGCTCGATTCCGTTTTCCGCCAAGACAGCCTTATAACCCTCAAATCGTTCGTATCCGGTGGTAATATTCAAGGGTACATTGATAACGCCGATCTTTCGGTGATTAAGATCCAACAGATGTTCGATGGCCAGCCTCACTCCTTGTATATTATCCAGCTTGATTAAAATCTCATCCTCCAGCCCGGTGCTGCGATCCACATAAACCACATTCTCGCCTTCCAACACCTCATACAGCCTGCTGTCTTCCGAAGTGACCGGGATGATAATGTACCCGTCAATCAATTTTCCTTTTAAAACATCAAGATATAGTTTCTCCCGGTCCAGCTTGTTTTCAGTAATGCATAAAATAATGTTATAGCCGTTATGATAGGCCACCTCTTCCGCCCGTCGAACCAGCTCGATAAAGAACGGATTATTAATATGGGGAAAGACCAAAGCGATGGTTTTTGAACTTCTCAGCTTTAAACTGCGCGCCACCAGATTGGGCTTATAGTTAAGTTCCTTGATGGCTTTTTTTATCCTTCCCTTTACTTCAGGACTGATGTACCCCACATCGTTAATATAACGGGATACCGTGGCCACCGAAACATTGGCTTTTTTAGCAACAATTTTTTGGGTCGTCATTTATTCCTAATCCATCCTGATCTGTTTTTCCATCCCCGAACTCCAACAGCGATGAAAACGTTTATGTAAACGTTTACCTGGTATCGCTTTTAACGGTCCTTGTCAAGTATTAAATTTGTTATATCGTATTATATTGAAAATAGGATATTTTTATAAAAACCGGGCATTATAAAAACTCCAATTATTATGATAAATTTATAGTTGTGTATTCGTTTACATAAACGTCTACATTTTTTTCACCCCGACTCCTGGCTAAAAAGGCCATTTCCCCCCAGGGTTCTTCTGCTTCAGTCAGCCAACTTCTCCGGCGCAATTGCTGAAATCGCCATGAGACGGGATATTAATTTTTGAATCATTCAAAAGAGTAGGCGATGATGGAAGGATTCAAGAAGTCAAGGATTTTAGAATGCCTTTCTCATTTTTTCTTCGATAATCTTTTGGAAATCATACAGCTCTTTAAAGACCCTATAATTTGCCTCATGAAAGGTGAAAGACCTGTCATCGGGTCGTATGACTTTGGCCTCATGACCCATCGATTTCATTCCTTGGGGGATATCCGGATACTCTCCGGCAGCCAACGCGGCCAGGATGGCCGATCCCAACAGTACTGCTTCCGGTTCCCTGGGGAGGATAATCTCGCATCCCGTAATGTCAGCATTTTCCTGGATGAATAATCTGTTTTTGAGATGGCCGCCGCATAAATGAATTTTTTTGATTTGATAGCCTTTCTGGTTCATCACCTCGATAATGTGGCGGGTCCCATAGGCAATGGCCTGAATCGCGGCATAATATAAAAGGGCGGCCTCTTTCTCGGTTTCTCCGAGGGTTAAGCCGCTGACCATTCCTCTGGCCTGAGGGTCGGCCCGGGGAGATCGATTTCCATGGTAATAAGGGAGGAGGTGGAAGTCCGAAACTATTTTTAATCCTTCTTTCTTTTTCAACAGCTCGACCTGTCGGTTTAGAAAGGTATAGATGTCGACTCCCGAGGTCCGGGCCTTGGAGGAGATTTTCCTGAAAGCACCGTTACTTCTAATTATAAAATCGATTAAAGAACCGGTAGCCGATTGGCCCCCTTCGTTTAACCACAATCCTGGTATCATCGCTCCGAAATAGGGCCCCCAGACCCCCGGAATAAACCTGGGCGATAAGGATACGGCCATATGACAGGATGAGGTTCCCCCGATCAGGGCCAGACTTTGATCGAAAAAACCGGTTTCAGCGGGAACGGCACCGAGAGCACCAATACCTCCGGCATGGGCATCGATGATACCGATCCCTACCGGTGTTCCCTGGACCAGCCCGAGTTCTTCCGAGGCTCTCTTGGTCAATCCTCCTGCCTTAAATCCGATAGGATAAGCGACCAGAGGAACGCGCTCCCGGTCAAACAGATCGTGAAGGCCGATCTCTTTAAAAAAATCCAATCGGTATCTGCCGGAAGGTCCTTCATGCCCAAGGTAAGTCCATTTACAGACCGAGGTACAAAGACTCCTTTGATCAGTTCCCGAAGCCCGATAGACCAGGTAATCGGCCAAATCCATAAACTTTCGGGCCTGTTTCCAGGTCCCCTTCAGGTTTTCCTTGATCCATAAAAGCTTGGGGGACTCCATTTCGGGTGATATCTTTCCTCCGACATACTTGAGGACTTCGTGCCCGGTTTTATTGATCTTTTCCGCCTGCTGGACGGCCCTGTGGTCCATCCAGACGATGATGTTCTGATTCCTGTTCTTGGAGGGTGAGATGGTCATGGGTTCAAAGTCATCACCCAGTGCTACCAGCGAGCAAGTGGCATCAAAGGAGAGACCTTTAACCGATTCCGGGGGAATTCCTCCGGAGAAAAGGCATTCCCGTATCGTCTTGCCGGTAGCTCTCCAGATATCCTCCGAAGACTGCTCAGCGAATCCGGGCCTTGGTTTCCAGATCTTGATCGGCCTTTCGGCCTTGGCTATTAATTTTCCATTCCGGTCGAAAGCCCCGGTTCGTACGCTGCCCGTGCCCACGTCAATTCCGAGAAAAACTTTATCCCTGAGCTTCCGCGCTTTTTCCATCATTATTTACTTTCTTTCGGTGAGAAAATTGAATTTAAATCAAACGAGCTAATTCCCCGCTATCGGATCCATTCGGAAAAAAATCGACATCTTCTACCACTCGCTTAACAAACGCCTGGGGTTGTCGACCAGCATGGTCCGGATCTGGGCCTCAGTAACTCCGGCCGCCTTCAGGGCCGGAATAATGTTGCGGAAGACATGGTCGTGGGACCAGTTGGCTACGGGGCGGAGGCCCTCTTCGGGCAGTTTCCCTCCACGCCCGGATGAGCAGCCGATATAATCATGGGAGAGCATGACGCGATCCTCATACCCGATCCCCAGGAGACCGATCAGCATGGCGGTCCTCACTTTGTCCGGCAAAAACAATTCGATCCCGAAACGGTCGAAGGCGATATTCACCCCCTGGTTCAAGACCTCCAGTTGATATTGCAGGGAAGGGTTGCCGCACATATGGCCGATCATGAGACGCTTCGGGTCCACCCCTTCCCCGATCAGCAGGGCGGCCTGTTCAGGTCCCATGGTCCCGTCTTCCGTATGGGTAATAATCGGGAGGCCGGTTTCTTTAGAAGCCCTGGCGGCGGCCAGCAGCACCGCTTCTTCAACGGACGAAATACAACCCAGACCCGTCGACACCTTGATCACTCCGGGCTTTACCCCCGATTGGCCGATCCCCTGGGTAATTTCCTGCATAAAGCCATCATACAGCTCACTGACCATGTCCCCCACCCCGCTGCTGCTTCGCCCCTTCAAGTAGCCCCATTTACCGCGCTCTTCGGTGTACCGGCCGGTGGAGCAGATAATATGGATCTGCAATTGTTCGGAGACTTCTTTCAGGATTTCGACATCCCGGTATAAATCAATCGGCGTGGCGTCGATAACCGCTCCCACGCCGAAGGTTTTTGCCGGCTCCAGAGCCCTCAGACTTCTCTGGACCATTTTGCCCCGGTCGTAAGGCCGGGATAAAGGATCGCACTCCCAGCCAGGTTGACTGGCGACAATATGTTCGTGGACGAGGGTCGAACCCAAATCTTCCGGCGAAATCAAGCCCAGTACCGTATTTATTTTTTTCATTTCCGCTCCTCATTGAATGGATTATTAAACTGAATCGATTATTAAACCGCCATGCCCGTCAGGGGGCGTAGCACCACGATACGGTCAGCTTCGCTGACCAAAACAGGAGGCCTCCAAGGAGGCCGGGACATGAAAATTATTCTAAGGGGTCAAGGAGTCAAGTGGTCCAGGTTTCGAGGAAGAGGCTTGGAATATAAAACCCTTGAACCCTCGAATCCTTGAAACCTTGAACCCTATTTTCGAACTAAGCACTCGTGTACGAGTGGGGCACGATCAAACACGAAAATGGGTTTTCCCCAACCTTGAACCTTGAACCCCGAACCTTGAACCGTATTTTCAGACTAAACGGCTAACGGTTGGGACCTCTCTCCATGGGATAGGGCTGCCAGCGTTCCAGAGGCACCCGGGGCAGCACGGTCGGGTTGACACAACTCCTCGGCCATCTCCCCCGCAGGACCAGGGCGATCTCGCGTCCCACCCTTCGCCGGGTCTCAGGTAACATACGGGTGGAGGCTGAAGCCACGTGAGGGGTAATAATCACGTTCGACATCTTCAGAAGAGGATTATCCGGAGCCGGCGGTTCTGTCTCGAGGACATCCAGAGCGGCCGCAGCTATCCGGCCTTCCTGAAGGGCCTGTATCAGCGCGGCCTCGTCAATGGTCGGACCACGGCCCGTGTTAACAATAACCGCCGTGTTTTTCATGACCTTAAAAGCCTCGGTTGAGATCATATGATAGGTTTCCTCATTAAGGGGCGGGTGCATGGAGATATAATCGGAACGCTCCAGCAACTCTTTCAGGGATACGGGCTCGACCCCTTCCGCAGTCATTTTCAGCTCAGACACATAGGGGTCATTGGCTATGACCTGGAAGCCGAAAGGTTTTGCCCTTCGGGCCACCGCCCTGGCCACGTTTCCGAATGAAATCAGGCCCAAGGTCTGCCCCCATAATCTCGGAATCCGGCTGAGACTGGGTCTCCCCTTAAACCATTGCCCTTGACTCACCATTAGATCCTGCTCCTTAACCCGCCGGGCTGCGGCCAGAATAAGCATGAGGGCATGATCGGCCACCTCCTCTGTAAAAACATCCGGTACATTGGTCACCACAATGCCCTTTCCCGTAGCGGCCTCCACATCCACCGTATCCACACCGACACTGCCCAGACCGATGACCAGACATTTATCCAGTTGAGAGATGATATTCCTGGAGATGCGCATCCCCCAGGTGGGCATAAGGGCCTCGGCCTCCCTGGCGCCTTTGATAAATACTTCTTCGTTTTCAGCGACAACTTCCTCAATCTCCGCCAGAGAGGACAGGGCTTCGAGTTCCAGGGCATAACGCTTGGCTACATCCCCTCTTCTTCCTGTCCCGGGCAGTTGGACGACCACTATTTTCTTTGGGGTCATTGATCAATCTCCTAAAATAAGTGCGAAAATAACGGTTCAAGGATCAGGGTATAAGGTTTAAGGAAAACCTCCCTATTCCTAATCGTCATTCCCGTGAAGACGGGAATCCAGGAGCTTCAAACAAAGTGAGGCTAGTCTCTGAGTAATATTCCCCTCCGGCTTCCGGCCGAGTGGACCGACTGTATCGAACGTACTGCAGGGGCGTGACGGTTTATTTTGTACCCTATTACCTTCTGTTCAATAACCTGTGAAACCCATTCTATGGAAAACAGTTCCAATCTGTCAAGGAATCTTGCCTTTCATTTATGGATGTTTTATGGTATGGCCAAGCAAAAAGATCAGGTTCATCTCCAAAAAAGTGGCGAAGGACAAGGAGGTCCTATGAACGATATCTTCTATTTCCAACCGGAAACCCTGAGCCGGATGGGTTTCGATCTATGCCGGGCCTCCGGTTCACCTCAAAACGAGGCGGCACTCGTCTCCGAAAGGCTGTTGAAAGCGGATCTCACCGGTCATCCCTCCCACGGCATCATCCGAATTCCTTCCTATATGGCCATGCTCAGGCACGATTGGGTAAAACCCGGCGCCGTCCCCGAAGTCGTTCGCGATAACGGTCCCACGGCCCTGATAAACGGCCACCGGTCCTACGGCCAGGTCGGGGCCGAGAAGGCCATGACCGTGGCCATCAGGAAGGCCCTGGAACACGGCATTGCCGGTGTGGGGGTAACCAACCTGGCCCATATCGGACGGCTGGCCGATTATGCCAATTCCGCCTCCAGGGCCGGCTGCCTGTCCCTGGTCTTTACCTCCTGCGGCGGGGTCTCCACGCTGGTGGCTCCCTTCGAAGGCCTGGCCCGGCGCATGGCCACCAACCCGATCGCCCTGGGGATCCCCAGCGACCGGGAATATCCCATTGTCATGGACATGGCCACCAGTGTCTTTGCCGAAGGGAAACTGCGGGTCATGCTGGCTGCCGGGAAATCCGCTCCGGAAAAAACCCTGATTGACAAGGACGGGAATCCGACCACCAACCCGGCTGATTTTTATGCGGGGGGCGCTCTTCTCCCCCTGGGAGGGGTCCAGGGCTACAAAGGGTACCTGCTCAATTTTATGGTGGAGGTCCTGGCCGGACTGCTGACCGGTGGGGGATACGCCGGCGGAGACCCTAAAGCCCCCTTCAATAACTGCACGCTGATGATCGTCATCGACGTCCAAAAATTCCGGGAACTGCCCCTTTTCAAATCCGAACTGGAAAGCATGATAAAATTCCTGAAAGACACCCCCGTTGCCGAAGGCGGGGAAGTGCTCTATCCCGGAGAAAAAGAGTTTCGGCATGAACAGGCCGTCTTGAAATCAGGGGTGCCTCTGGCTGACCAGACCGTGAAGGCCATCCAGGAAGAACTGGACCGTTATCAGGTCCCCTTGCGTCTGGCCGATCTGGGACAGCTTACCCCTTTAGTCGCCTGATTCAGAGGATTTGTCCGGCCCCACATTTTAAGATAACACCGGGTGTCAGGAAATCCTTTTCCCACCTTAAACCTACCTGTACTGTTGAGTCTTGAAATGCTTGTAAATTAACAATTACGACTTGAAGAACTAAACCGCGAAGCGGTGGTCTTGGGCAGTTCACCTGTTAGTCCGAGATAAATTAGGCTTTCGACCCAACCAACCTGATATTTATATTAGCTCTTGTTGAACAAGATGAATCTCAATACCATTTCTTTTGTCAGACCATCGGTCCGAGCCGATGGATGTCAAAAACAAAGGGGATGAATGGCGGAAAAGTTAAGAGAACAAATGGCCGTAGACCTTCAGTTGAGCGGAGCCAAACCGCTTACCCAAAAGACATACCAGAGAGAAATAAAAAACCTAGAGAAATACCATCACCAGTCTTTAAAAGGCCCAGAAAAGACCATTGAACCCCGCGGTAAAATCTGGCCATAGGGGTTTTCTCATTTTCCATCCTCATCATCATCTTGTACGGGGCAATCATACTTTCTTCCTCTCGTCAACAGCAATATTTTCGTCAACATACAAACATATAACGTTGATATATGAACAGACAGGCAGGGGCTGCCAATTATTACTTCATAAAGCAATAATTAAATCGAGTAGTTAATTATATTAATTTCATTTGGCAGGATATTTGCTCTCACATTAAATTGCTAAGACAATAATCATCATATCATGGAGGTAAACCAATGAAAGATGACCGCCCATACTGGAATATGGAAATGGAGCCCAAGTTCAACACCCCGGAGATGCGTGAGATTCAAGAAACTAAACTCAGGGGAAAATTAAAGGCCCTTCGAGAGAGAGCGCCCTATTATACCAAGCTGTTCAAACAATGCGGGGTAAACGAAAAGACCTCATTTGAAGAACTCCGGCGAGCCATTCCTGTTTTTACTAAAGCCGACTGGCGGGAGATTGTAAAGGCCCATAACGGGGACATACTGGAGGCCATGGACCAGATTATTCCGGTCAATGCCTACGAGGACCTTTATCTGGTAGCCAGCACCACCGGGACTACCGGGGAGCCCGAGCCCTATCCCTTTACCCAGAAGGATCTCTGGGATGTTTATGGGGAAGCCCTGGCTCGCTACAACTGGCGGGCCGGTTTACGTTCCAACGACCGCATGCTGCATTGCTTCGCCCTGTCCATGGTCATCGCCGGCATTCCCACCCTTATCGGCGCTTTTAAGCTGGGCTGCATGGTCATTCCGGTAGGAGCCGAAGGCGGGACCGAGCGGATCTTGAAGACGGCCGGATATTATAAACCGACGGCGCTCATGGGCACCCCGTCTCTGGCCCTTTACCTGATCGAAAAAGCGCCGGAAGCTCTTGGGGCTGATGTGGGCAAGATGGGAATCAAGACCATCCTCTGCGGCGGCGAACCGGGAGCCGGTCTGCCGGAGGTCCGCAGGAGAATTGAATCCGCTTTCGGCTGTAAGCTGTTTGACGTCGGCGGTGCTCTGGGTATTTCCTGTGATCACCAGGAGTATCAGGGGCTGCATCAGGTGGGAGACGACTTAATGATCCTGGACCTGGTGGACCCGGACACCAAGGAGCCGCTGCCCTTTGAAAACGGCCGGAAGGGAGAAATGGTTTTGACCACTATCGATGGAGACGCCTTTGGCGGGGCCTTCCGGCGCTCCCCGGGAGACATCATCCAGATATTCACCGACCCTTGTCCCTGCGGTCGCAGCGGTTTCCGGTATAAATTTGTGGGCCGTGTGGACGACATGCTCAAAGTCAAGGGCGTGATGGTTTATCCGGACATGATCAGGAAGGTCATTGAATCTTTTGTACCTCAGGTTACGGGGCAGTTCAGGATTGTCTTGGACGAGCCACCGCCTCGGGTCGTTCCTCCGCTGAAGCTGAAAGTTGAGCACGGGGCGGACATTCCGGAAAATAAGCTGAAGGGACTGGCCTCCGAGATGGCCGAGGCCATGAGCAAGGATATCAAGATCCGACCGGAAATCATCTGGGTTTCTCCCAATGAACTGGAACGATCGACTTACAAGGGCAAGGTTTTCGAGAAGACCTATGAAAATAAATAAACAGGACCGGGGAAGAACCGGAAACCGGTTTAAGCCCAATGGCCCGGAAGAAGAGGTTACCAGATGAGAGAAGCATATGTTGTCGGCATTTCCACGACCAAATTCGGCAAACTGTCCGACAGGTCTATAAAATCGCTGACGGCTGAAGCCGTGGAAAAAGCGCTGCAAGACGCCGGACTGAAAAAAGAAGATATCCAGGCCGCCTGGTTTGGAAACGGGACCTGGGGTGTTTGGCACGATCAGCATTCAATCAGGGGCCAGGTAGCCCTGCGTCCTTTGGGCATCGACAGAATCGCCATTACCAACGTAGAAAACGCCTGCGCCACCGGCGCTACGGCCTTCCACGGGGCCTGGACGTCCGTGGCCGCCGGTCTGTACGAGGTGGCCATGGCCATCGGGGTTGAGAAGCTCTATTACCCGGACAAGGCCAAGGTTTTTTGGACCATGGGCCTCGGTGTAGATATGGAAGAGAGGGCCAATCTGTTCAAAATAATGCAGCAGATGGGTCAGGACCAGGCAGCACCGGGGCAGAGAATCGAAGAAATGCCGGCAGCGGACAAAGATAAGAGCGGCTTCATGGATATCTACGGCGGTATGGCTCGACGGTACATGAGTAAATACGGTATCACCCAAAGGCAGTTGGCCGTGATCTGTTCCAAGAACCATTATCACGGCTCATTGAATCCCAATTCCCAATATCAAAATGAAATAAGCGTGGAAGAGGTCTTGGCCGACAAGTTAATTTCCTATCCCATTACACGGGCCATGTGCGCGCCCATAGGCGACGGCGCGGCCGCGGCCATTATCTGCTCCAAAGAATTCCTGAAAAAAATCCAAAACGTCCGGCCGGTAAAGATTTTGGCCTCCGTACTAGGATCGGGGATGGCTGCGTCTTTTGACGACGAGGAACATTGCGGCATGACGCTGGCGGCCCAAAAAGCCTATGAAGCGGCCGGAGTGGGACCGGAAGACATCAACCTGGCCGAATGCCATGACGCTACGGCCATGGGTGAGCTGCTGATAACGGAAGAGATCGGGTTGTGCCCCCGTGGTCAAGGCGGGCCCTTGGCCGAATCCGGGGCCACCACTTTGGGCGGCCGGCTGCCGGTCAATGTTTCCGGCGGGCTGGAATCCAAAGGCCACCCGGTCGGTGCTACGGGTTTGAGTCAGATACATGAACTGGTCACCCAACTTCGAGGCGAGGCCGGCCCTCGTCAGGTTGAAGGGGCACGAATTGCCCTGGCTGAAAACGGAGGGGGTTTTCTGGGTCAGCAGGAGGCCGCCATAGCTATCCATATATTTGAAAAAATGAGCTGAATATTTCAAAGCCGCTTTTTGAATCCAGGAGGTAAAATATGATGAAAGTAACAACACTCATTGATGCATCCCAAGGTCTTAAATTTACGGAAAGCCCTCGATGGCATACAGGTGAGCTTTGGTTTCTGGATATTCATGACCGGCGCATAAAAAAAGTGTCGGTCCATGGGGCCTTGGAAACGGTTTTGGAGTTACCCTTTTTGCCGAACAGTTTAGGGTTCAGGCCCGATGGCAGTATGATTTTTGGAGACGGGTTGAATCGTTTGATTTATACCTGGAATGGCAAAGAATACCAGCAGGTGGCTGATATCGGCCACCTCGCTAAAATATGCCTGAGTGACGGGATACCCGATGCTCAAGGCCGCTTCTACGTTGGTGATATCGGTTATAACTTCTTAGGAGGAGCCGAACCCTCGCCGGAAGGTGTGCTCGTATTGGTCCGGACTGACGGCCAGGCATCCATTGTAGCGGAAAATTTGTTTTTTCCCAACGGCATGGTGATCACTCCGGACGGAAAAACCTTAATTGTGGCTGAAACCTTGGGGCACTGTCTAACCGCCTTTGATATCCGGGAAGACGGCACACTCGAAAATCGAAGGACCTTCGCCCAATTACCGGGTACAATCGGGGTGGAAGATGGTGACCGTCCCGATGGTATTTGCCTCGACGCCGAAGGAGCGGTGTGGGTGGCCACTGCGGGACCATCCGTGGTTCGCGTAAAAGAAGGCGGCGAAATCACCCAGCGGATCGATCTTCAAAATTCAGCTTATGCGGTCATGTTCGGGGGAACCGACCGTAAAACCCTGTTCATCTGTACCTCACACTCTCATCACGTGCCGGAAATTCTTCAGGGCCCCAGCGCCCGTATCGAATTTTTAAAAACGGACATACCTGGTGCTGGTAATCCTTAGCCGTTCAAAAAGCGCCGGTTTTTTTGGAATCGGTCTGGTTCAGCCCCAACTTGGCCATACGATGATAGAGGGTGGCCCGGTTCATGCCCAGTATCTGGGCCACATCACTTACCTTGCCCCTGGTCTTATCGAGCAGGTAAGTGATGTACTGGCGTTGGAGTTCATCCATGGAAGGTCGATCGGCAAAGGGATGGCCTGATTCTGATTGGGAATCATGGGACAAGGTCAGTTCGAGCCGGGAACCCCCTGATAAAATGACCGAGCGCTCTATCACGTTTTTAAGCTCTCGCACGTTTCCCGGCCAGTGGTAGGATATCAGTCGCTCTTTGTCTTGGGCGGTCAGCTTGGTTAGAAACCGTTTGTGCCTCCGGGCAAAAAAGGCCATAAAATGTTCCGCCAGCATTATGATGTCTTCCGGACGCACCCGAAGCGGCGGGATAGTTATGGTCATGACATTGATCCGGTAATAAAGATCGCGGCGAAATTTTCCATTGGCAATGTCCTTTTCCAGATCCCGGTTGGTGGCCGCCACCAGACTAAAATCCGCGGCTTGGGTCTTACTGCCGCCCAAACGGGTAAAGGTTTTTTCCTGTAAAGCCCTCAGTAGCTTGGTCTGGCAGGCCAGCGGCAGCTCCCCGATTTCATCTATGAACAGAGTGCCTTGATGGGCCAATTCAAGACGGCCGATTTTCCGTTGGTCGGCCCCGGTGAAGGCGCCCTTTTCATATCCGAACAATTCACTTTCAAACAGGTTTTCCGGAATGGTGGTGGCGTCCAAAATCACGAACGGGCGTTCCTGGCGGGGGCTCATCTGGTGAATCCGCCGGGCCAGGATTTCCTTGCCAACGCCCGTTTCGCCGAGTAAAAGGACCGGTGCCTCTGAGGCGGCCATAAGACCGGCTTGCTCCATAATTCCGTTCATGATCGGGTCTCGAGTCAAAAATTCCAGATCATCAGTCCGTTCGAAAGCAGCGGATTCCCGCAAAAGTAATCGGTTTTTTTCCTCCGTCTCCCGGCTGAAGGCCAGGATATTATCCACGTGATTGCTAAGACGGCTGGCCAGTTGCAACAGCCGCCCGGGCTCGATGTCGTCAAAACAATCGTTGACATAGGAATTGTCGTGATACAGGACGCCCTGCACCCGGCCCTGAGTGCTTACGGGTATGCAAAGAATGGCCCGCGGAGTTAAGGGTTCACCTGGTGGTTGTTCCAAGCGAACAACCAGCGGCTGATTCATGCGGAAAGTTTTCCGTATCAGGTCCAGGTTGGATTGGAAGTGCTTGTGAGCGATATCGCTCTGGATGAGGTTGCAGCCGGCCCTCAGCCTAACCTTTTTATCCTTTCGGTCGTTGAACCAGAAAAGCCCGCCCCGTTCGGCGCCGAAAAAGCGATTGGTGGCCGCCACGAGTCGGGTAATAACCAGTTCCTGGTTGGAATGCGGCACCAGGTCATCCATCAAATCCAGGAACCTTTCAAACAAATAATCTCGGCCTGTTTTATCTTCTGATGGGATAGACTTAACTTCCAACAGGTGTCTTAGGTCATCCGGAAAGAACTCTTCCGTGTCACCGGACAACCCCTGCCTGGCCTGCTGGGCCTGGTTCCTGGCCTTGGTCAGGTTACCTTTGGCCAGGTATAGACGGGCCATTACCAGCCTGGTCCTGGCCAGTTCTACGGGATCTCCCGAACTTTTCAAATATTCTTGGCTTTGCATCAGATAGGATAGTACCAGGGCTTCATTGAGACCCTGGTCCATCCCTTTTTTGGCCTGGAGTCTCAAAGCCACGCCTCGCAAATGGATATTGGGTTCGTTGTGGATTTTTTCGATCTCTGATTCGAAATTGAACCCGGGAACAGGATCGTAGCCCAACCGATCGAAGGCAAAGAGCATCTCCAGGATAAAAGGCGAGGTGTAATGCCTCATGATACCCGATTCGACGGCCTGTTTTATGTTTTGGGCCTGCAGGTCGAAGGCTTCTTTTTCTCTTCCTTCCAGGTAATGAAGAAAGCTCAATCCTCCCCGGCTGAGATAAAGACCGAGAGAGGTCTGGGTTTTTTCCGCCTCTACCAAAGCCTGTTTGAGGTGAAAAAAGGCCTCGGAATTCTTCTTGGTCATCAGCAGAACCGTCCCTAAACCTGCCCTCATGACGCTGGCTATAGATCGATCCCCCCTCTCCCTGGCCAGCCGCAGGTAATAGTCAAAAGTGCCTACGGAATGTTGAAACTGCCCCGCATAGGCGGCACTGTAGCCCAGATAGACCATGGCCGTGGGGCTGATCATCTCGTCTTTTCCCTGGGTTTCGAAAGCTTCCTGCGCCCTTTCAAAATGCACGAGGGCATCTTTGTATAGACCCTGGATGAAGTAATAGATACCTAAGAATTCTGCCGATTGCGTTTGCATATCGGCATCGTTGATCTTGGCCGCTTCTTCCAAACCCGCAGACAAGGCGGACAAGGCCTCGGATCGTTTCCGGGCAAGATTGAGCAATCGCCCGCGATGCAATTGAATAAGGGCATAGGAACGTCGGTCTCCCAGGTGTTCGGCCCTGGTCCCGGCCTCTTGCAACAAGGAAGGCAGGGTCTCAAGTTCTGTCCCTAAAGTGAAATAATGTTTTGACAATAACAGGACATTGGAAATGAAAAAGGTATCCATTTCCGCATCACCGGTATGGGCAGTGAGTCGAGCCATCGACCTTTTAATATATGATTTGGCCCCTTCATAATCGAAATGGTTGAGAGCTTTCAGGGCCAGATCGGTTTCCAGCCAGATCGCTTCTTTATCTCGCCCGCATCCGGAAAGCAAATGGGCCATGATGGCCGGGCCGGCCTGTCCGCTCAAATTCAAGGTTTCGATACGAGCCAGGTAAGCGGACAGGCGCTCCGGACTGTTTATTCCCTTGAGCTTGCCTCTTATAGCCGGCGGGAGGTCGGCGGTGAGTCTCAATACCTGAGGACCTGACTTTTGGATCCAGCCAAGTTCCTCACAAATGGCCTGCAGGGTCAGGAATTCACCGGGTAAAATCGGGTTGACGGCCCCGGCCAAATCCATGGAGACCGGCGCATCACAGGCCTCTAAAAAGCCCAGAAAAGACCACTGGGCCTCGGTAAACTCCGACCATAGGGGTTTCTCATTTTTCATCATCATCATCCTCCTTGATATGGGGCAATTTTATTTTCCTCCAACTGGGAAAGCAAGGATTTTCGTCAGCATACGAACAAATAAAGTTGATATTTAAACAATTATTTAGGGATTAGCAGGCTTTGCAGAAAAATATAATAATTAAATCAAATAATTAAATAGTCTAAGATCACTTGGCAAGATGTTTGCTACCATTGAATTCCATAGCATGTAAAAAACAAATGAATTCAAGGAGGGGACGGGAAATGAAAGAGAATCATAAAAACGCATTTTTCATTTTTACTGTGGTTTTAACCTTAATGATCTTGGCTGCGGCATCGCCGGTCATGGCTGAATTCGGTATTTCCAAAGATAAGATTAAAATAGGCACTTACTTGGCCTTTACCGGGCCGGCCGCGGGCGTCGGTAAGACGATTCAAGCCGGGATTCAATCCTATCTCAACGAGGTCAATAAACAGGACGGGATACATGGCCGTAAGATCGAGATGTTGTATGAAGATGACGCTTACCAGCCGGCTAAGACGCTGGCCGCCACCAAGAAGCTGGTCGAGGTAGATGAAGTCTTTGCCTTGCTTTCACCCGGCGGAGCGCCGAATACCTTGGCGGCACTGCCTTACATCGTGGAACAAAAGGTGCCCCTCCTTTTCCCCTATGCGCCGGAAACCGCGCTGGTGGACCCTTTTAAGAAAAACGTCTTCATGATTACCCCTGTTTTTTATACACAATATTATTACATCGCCGACTATGCCATACGGGTCTTAGGCGCAAAAAAGATCGTTCAAATCAGTCAAGCCGGGTCGCCGTCAGGACCCCAGTCGGTCAATGACCGCCTAAAAGAAGCAGGCCTGTCCGTCGTGGGCGAGGAAGTATATAAAATAACGGAAACCGACTTCAGCTCAATGATCATGAGGCTCAAGAATAAAAACCCTGATTTCTGTGTATTCGGCACCATAACCCGCCCTGGTTCACTTATGGCTAAGGAAGCTCAAAAGCAAGGCTGGAAGCCGACGCTTGGCTTCATGAGCCATGCCTCCATCACTGATGTCGAGTTTGTCCGGCTGGCGGGAGAAGCGGCTGAAGGCTTCGTGGCCCTGGAAGTCATGAAATCCCCGGACAGCAACGATCCGGAAGTGGTCGAATTTCGCGAACGGTTGAAAAAGTATTATCCGGACATAGAGCCGGGAATGTTCGCCATGTATGGTTACGTTTCGGCCAAGATCTTTTGTGAAGCCATGAAAAAAGCCGGGAAGGAACCCAACAGGGATAAGTTGATAGCCGCCATTGAGTCCATGTCCGGCGTAAATGTCGGTTTCATGGCTCCGTTGACCTTCAGCCCTACCCAACACCAAGGGAATTTGAATGCACGGATCGTTAAGGTTAAGAACGGTAAATGGATACCCATCAGCGGTTGGCAGAAACTACCGAATCGGGTAAAATAAGCCCTCTTGGCGCACAAGGGCTGACGAGACAATCGATAGGAGATGTAATTCGAATGGAGACTGTGCGTCTTTCCAACCTAATTTGAGCGGTTCACATTTTCAAGCCTCCGGCTTTACCGGGGGTATTATGACTCGGGAGGAATATTATGTCTGAATTTGAATATACCCAAGGGCTTCATAAATTGGCCGAAGGCGTCTATACGTATTTCCAGCCGCCAGGGGCCTTGGGCGGGAGCAACGCCGGGCTGGTTGTGGACGGAGGTGTTTCGCTTTTAGTGGATACCTTCTACGACCTCAACCGAACAGGAGACCTTCTTCGGGAAATAAAAAAAATTCCCGGTGCCTGGCCGGTGAATTATTTGATCAACACCCACGTGGATGGGGATCACACCTTCGGCAACCAGTTAGTGGAAGGAGCGGAGATTATCGCTTCCAAGGCCTGTGCCGAGGAATTCACCAGAGACATCTCGCCTGAGTATTACGTGGACTTCCTTAAGAGGGCTCCGACGATGGGTAAGGCCGGAAAGTTTTTTCTCCAGGGACTTGGACAGTATGATTTCGAAGGCATTCGCCTGACTCCGCCGACCAGGACTTTTGAAGGTCGACTGGACTTGAAGATCGGGGGAAAAGAAGTCAACCTGATCGAGGTCGGACCGGCACACACCGAAGGGGACATCATGGTTTACCTCCCCGGGGACAAGTTGCTTTTCTCCGGCGACGTGGTCATGACCAGCGTCACACCGGTAAGCTGGCACGGGCCATCGGCCAACCTCATAAAGGCCATGTCCACGATTCTAGGACTCGAAGTAAACGTTTTGGTGCCTGGGCACGGGCCGATTGTGGATAAAAGCTTTGCTCAAAAGCTGAAAGAATATTGGGAATACACGGCTGAAGAAGCCAGGAAGCAATACGACAAAGGGATCAGCGCCCTGGAAGCCGGTATCGCTCTGGCCTCCACCGGAAAGTTTTCAAATTTTCCGCTTCCGGCGACCAACATTGCCAACGTTCATATGTTGTATCGTGAATTCTCCGGCGAAGAAACACCGTTGGATAAATTTGCAATTTTGGGAAAAGTGGCCGAGCTTCTGATCCCGGATTAAATCCGGCCGGGAGTTTTAGAAAAAGGGAACAGGTGAATTAGTTCTCATCCGGAAAATTTAAATTTCCGGATGGAAACGAATTAGCATCACAGGTTTTTTAAATCAGCCATTTGTTAGTGACTTAAGGATAAATTTATAAGCAAATTGGATAGAATTTATTATTAAAAGGGCTTTATACCCGGACCAAATGAAAAACATCCAGAATGTTCGGATATCCAAATTTAGTTCCGGGTGGTCCGGGTTGGGATGAATAAAATATGCTTTGGCAAGCCATAATCAACGGTATCGCCGTGGGCAGCCTATATGCGCTTTTGGCTCTGGGCTTGGTCCTGATTTTCAAAACCACCACAGTGCTCAACTTCGCCCACGGCGAGATGGCCATGATCACCACCTTTGGCGGCCTTTGGCTCATGAGCAATATGGGCCTGCCTTATTGGGTCGCCATCATAGGCGCTCTGGCTTTTGGGGCCTTTATCGGTCTTGTGACCGAGCGCATCGTTCGGCCCCTTTTGGATGCTCCGATCCTGAGCCATCTGGTCGTTACTTTGGGTCTGTTTTTCATTATCAACAGCCTGGCCAGTTTTAAATGGGGCGACCGTTCCTGGGTCTTCCCCAATCCGCTCCAGACGGAGCCCCTTCAATTTATGAATATAATAATTTCACCGCTTCAGCTCGCAATCCTCGTTGTACTGGTCTTGCTTACCGGTGGGCTCTTCGCCTGGCTGAATTACACCACGGTCGGCATCTCTTTCAAGGCTTCCTGTTCTGATCGATTCGCCGCCCAGCTCATGGGCATCAGCAGCAAGAGAGTGGCCCAAATATCCTGGGCCATTGGGTGCGTCCTAGGCGGGATCGCCGGAATTTTGATTGCCCCATTGACCAATTTGAGTGTGGACATGATGGGTATGCTGCTGCTCAAAGCCTTTGCCGCAGCGGTGCTCGGGGGAATCCTCAGTCTGCCCGGCGCCATTTTGGGAGGGTTGACCATCGGGGTGGTGGAGAACATATTCGGCGTGTACGTGGGAACGGAATTGAAAGATACTGTGGCTTTTTCAGCACTCATTGCCATCTTACTCATCAGGCCCCAAGGACTCTTGGGCAAACCAGAAGATATCAAACTCTGACATGAAAACATCGAAACTGAAATTGAGACCCTTGTGGTTGATCATAACCGCCTTATTGCTTTGCTTACCCTTGTTTTTAAAAGGATACTACGTTTACGTCCTCAACCTCATGGGGATCTACTTCCTGGTCTCCTTGGGCTTGAACCTTCTCACCGGTTACTGCGGGCAGATATCCATCGGGCATGCCGCCTTCCTGGCCATCGGCTCTTTCGGTTCGGCGACCATGACCCAGCATTTCGGCTTACCATTCTGGTTCGCCCTGCCCCTTTCCGGCCTGGCTGGGGCTTTGTTCGCTTTTCTGGTGGGTATTCCTGTTCTGAGATTGAGGCTTATATTCCTGGCCATAGCTACTATATGTCTGGGCATTATCACCCATGATCTCTTTTACACCATGGAAAGTATCAGCGGGGGCGCCAATGGAATTATGGTCCTCAAGCCGGCCATCGGTCCGTTTGTGTTTAAAAGCGACAAAAGTTTTTTCTACATCGTGCTGGTGACCGCAGCTCTTATAACCTATCTGTTGTGGAAAATCGTCCGATCCAAGACCGGTCGGGCCTTTCTGGCCATCAGGGAAAGTGAACGGGCGGCAGCCGCCATCGGGATCAACATACAAAAATACAGAATGCTGGCTTTTGTAATCAGCGGCTTTTACACCGGGATTGCCGGCAGTTTGTATGCTCACATGGTCGGATACCTCAACATCGCCACCTTTGAAATCTTCCTGTCCATTAGCTTTCTGTTCATGATCATCATCGGCGGACTGGCTTCGATACCGGGATCCCTGCTTGGGGCAGCTTTTTTGGTCCTGGTCCCGGAAGCCCTGAGGGACGTACCGGGCGCCAAAGAAATACAGGTGATTATTTTTGGGGTATTGACGATTGTCTTCATAATCTACCTGCCCGGCGGCCTGGCCACCGCGGGACAAAAGATTAAGAATTGGATCTCGGCACATAGAATGGTAAAGGGATAGGTGAGCCTATGGCCCTGTTCGAAGTCAATAATGTCACCGTGAGTTTCGGCGGGCTCATGGCCTTGAACCGCCTGAATCTCAAGGTGGAGGAGGGTGAAATCATCGGCTTGATCGGACCAAACGGTGCGGGCAAGACCACTATGTTCAACGTGATCAGCCGTTTTGTCAATCCGGATACCGGTCAGGTTGTCATGAATGGTCAAAATCTGCTGGATCTCAAGCAACATCAGATTGCCGAAACGGGAATCGGCCGCACCTTTCAAAACATAGAGCTATTCCGTCATCTGACGGTGAGAGATAACCTTCTGATCGGCCAGCATACGCTGATACGCTCCGGGTTTTTCGCCCAGGTGTTTTCGACCAAGACATATAAAAGCCAGGAGCGGCGCGTCCAGGAAAAGGCTGATGAGCTTTGCGAATATCTAGGCCTGACGGCGATCAAGAATTCTGTAGTTACGTCCTTGCCCATGGGAACCAGAAAAATACTGGAACTGGCCCGGGCCTTGATTCTGGAGCCCAAGTTGATTCTGCTGGATGAGCCGGCCGCGGGCCTCAACTCTATTGAGGTGGAAACCCTTGTCGGGGTCATTGAAGAAATCAGGTCCAAGCTAAAGGTTAACGTCCTGCTTATCGAACATCATATGGGTTTGGTGATGAAGCTTTGTGACCGGATATACGTGTTAAACTTCGGGGAAAAGATCGCTGAAGGCTGTCCGGAAGAAATTCAGAAAAACCCCAAAGTCCGAGAGGCATACTTGGGACAGGAGGATTCGGGTGTTATTGCGGATTCAAAACCTAAAAGCTTTCTACGGCGGCTTTCAGGCCCTATGGGGAGTTTCCCTGGAGGTGCCTGAAAGGATGATCGTGGCCTTGCTCGGCGCCAACGGC
>JACQYK010000196.1 GCA_016208255.1 Deltaproteobacteria bacterium
CCAAAAGGCGGGGCATGGCGCTTTAACATAACAAAAAAAGCCCCAGGATTCGTATCTCTCAGGGGCTTTATCTCAACCGTGGCTCACGTTGAATAAATGTATCAAAATGGTGTTTTTTTCTGGTAGAGGCGATGGGAGTTGAACCCGCAACCTACACTGTAAATTCAGAAACTTATTCCATAATGAATGGTTTGTCCTATTATAGAGGTTTATCGAAGGGGTTTCTTCGTCCCGGACCTGACCGCCCTTCCTGAACCAGCCTATGCTATTGTAATGATTTTTTCTTTAAAGTCAACACAATCCCAGGTCAAGGCCAGGCCTCACCCGGGCGGGTGCGGGAAAATATTAATCAACACCTTAAAATAAATGATCATCTCCAAAAGAGTTGGAGATGATCCAAATAAAACTATCAGCCCCAAGATCCCAGGATGGCTTTCATTATCTTCGATGAAAGGAGCAGGCAACAAGCTCAAAGAGGGACAAGGGAAAAAAAGAAAGCCTATTTCATGATCTTAGGAGGCCTTGCTTTCCATCCAAGGCATCATGGATGGATTGAATCAATTCGACTCGGGGAGAATCTTTGGAGATATAACCATCGGCCCCGGCATTCAAAGCGGCAGGAAACACCAAAAGAGATTGACGGATCGGAAGGAAGAATTTCTGGTAAAAATTTATAGGTCGGAGCAGATCCCAGGCACGGCTTGGAGATGGTTCTGGAAATCCTTTTTTTACTTTTAACCCAAATTCAATTAGTTGATTGGTGGAGGCGGCGGGAGTTGAACCCGCGTCCGAAAATACATCACTTAGGCCTCTACATACATATCCTGGCTACTTAAATTTCGCCTTCCAAGGATCCGCCAGGCGGGAGACTTGAAAGGCTATCCTGTAAAGGTTTCGCCCTTCCGACCACAGGACTTTCGGTCGGGCTATCCTGCTAATCGTCACCCTTATCCTTCTCGCAGGAAAGAAGGACAGGATGTCGGCCGACTAAGCGGCCAAGGCGTAATCGTAGTTGTCTGCGATTATTGTTTCCTATCTGTTTTACGAGCCGATAGGACCTCGGTATGCCACCTAAGCTAAATATCCCCGTCGAAGCCGTTTCGCCCCCCTTTCTTTATGCGGAAAGAGCCAAGAGGATTGAGTCTTCCAAAAATTTCTGACTTAAATAAAGATAAGATATCCGCGACCGAAAGTCAAGTTAAGGAGGTTCCTTTAGTTTTTATTACATGGCTTGATATTTAAAATTTACCGGACCGTAAGTCTGGTTGACTGTGTTCCCGGCTTGCGTAAATGGCGGTTTACCGCCGTAGATTTGGGTTAAAATCTGGGCAACAGGGGCTACCGTCCCTTTGGCCATATTCCCATTGGTCCGCCCAAACCATTTATCGCTGTTTAATTTTTCATTGGATACGATGTCATATTCCATATTCGCTTTTAAGGTAATCGGAGCTTTCAGAGGGGCATATTTGAAACCCAGACTGTCGGCCTTTCCTTTAGACATATCCAGGGTGGCGGAACCCAGAATTTGATTTGTTTTATGGTCCACGATCTGCAGTTCATGGGATTCCGTATTGGTTTTTTCAAAGTATCTTCCAAGTTCCGTAACCTTGATGTCTTTGCTGCCGACTTTGATTTTCATCCCAGCAAATCCAGCATAATCGTTCCGAATTTCTTTGCCCAAGCTAACGGTTTTAAAAAAGGAGACGGCTTCGGCTCCCCAGGCGAAGACAGACGCAGAAATAATGAAAATCGTCACCACCAAGACAGTTAAAATTCTCTTACCGTTCATCTTCATTTTGTTACCTCCGAGTAGATCTTTTTTCCTTTTAGACCTTTTTCTTAACAAAAAATACTGACTCTATTTAATGGGAAATTTTTCATTAGTCAATACAAAAAAACTCTCTGGACCTGGCTCCAACCCTCTTTGATGCCTCCCTCTCCAACCTCGGCAAGGACAGAATATCGGACGATTTAGCGACGAAGGACATCATAAGGGGGAAAGCGGGTTTAAAACCTTACCTTGAATCCCACCGGCGTTAAGGGCCGCCTTCAACCCCTTATTTTTTCCCTCGAACTACACCGCCATGCCCCCGCCTTTTGGGGCGTGGCACCACGATACGGTCGGCTTCGCCGACCTAAACAGGAGACTTCCAAAGGAAGTCGGGACATGAAAAAAGGCAGGTTGGACTCGGAGCCTATTTTCGTATTAAACGGTCGGCCTCCCGTTTCAGGTCTTTTTTCTTAATGGATTCCCTTTTATCATAAAGTTTCTTGCCCTTGGCCAGGGCCAGTTCGACCTTGGCTTTACCCCCCTGGAAGTAAAGTTTAAGTGGGATTACGGTCAAACCTTTTTCCTGAATCTTACCGATCATCCTCCTGATTTCTTGTTTGTGCAGGAGGAGCTTGCGGGTCCGGGTTGGGTCCTGCTCATTTAAAGGGGAATTTTCATAAGGGCTGATATGGACTTCATGCAAAAATACCTCCCCCCCCTTGGGTTTGGCATAACTGTCTTTTAGATTCGCCCTTCCCAGACGGAGAGATTTGACCTCCGGTCCGGTTAATACCAGCCCTGCTTCAATAGTTTCCTGAATTTGGTAATCATGATGGGCCTTGCGGTTTTGGCAGATTATTTTAATATGGTCGGCCATGTTTGGTCTCTTTGGTCTGTCTGGTCTTTTAGTCTCTTTGGGTCTCTTTGGTCTCGCTGGTCGTCAATCGGTACCCATTCTTCCGTCGGTCTTTGTCTGCCTTGTCTGTGGCAAAAACAGAATTCGCATCATCAAAAACATGAATAC
>JACQYK010000197.1:0-15552 GCA_016208255.1 Deltaproteobacteria bacterium
AGGCTCAGCCTGGGGTTGCGATCAGGAAGTGGCCCGCCTTTTCGCCGAAACCGCTCCGGTGGCCGTTCGGGAGATGGCCTATTGGGGGATCCCCGGGACTCGGGTAGTACCCGGTAAACGCACCTATTTCAAAGCCGGAAAGCAATATGAAAAAATAGAACCCAGGGAAAGAGAAGGGATGATCACGGCCCGGGACTTTGGAGGCACGGCTAAATGGCGGACCTGTTATACCTCCGACGGGACCGGCCACACCCTGCTGTTCACTATGGACAATGTGGTGGTTCAACTGGGGGTAACGGTCCATGACCGGGTCGAGGTCCTGGCCCTGATCCATGACGGGATCACCTGCATGGGAGCCGTGGCCCGGTGTTTGAAAACCGGAAAACTACGGGTCTACCTGGCCAAGGCCACCTTGATCGCTACCGGGGGTTACGGCCGACTGTACCGGGAAACCACCAACGCCGTGATTAATGACGGCTCCGGGGCGATCATGGCCTTAGATACCGGTGTGGTCCCCCTGGGGAATATGGAGGCGGTGCAATTTCACCCCACGGGAATTGTGCCCACCAATATTCTGGTCACCGAAGGCTGCCGGGGAGACGGCGGGACTTTAAAGGATGTTGACGGCGAAAGGTTCATGCACATTTATGAACCGGCCAAACAGGAACTGGCTTCCCGCGACGTGGTCTCCCGCTGGATGACCCACCATATTCGGGAAGGCAAAGGGGTAAAAAGCGCCTACGGAGACCACCTTTGGCTGGATATCCGTCATTTGGGGGCAAAACACATCAAAACCAAACTCAGGGAAGTGGAAGAGATCTGCAAGAAGTTTTTGGGCATCGATCCCATCACCCAGATGATCCCGGTCCGCCCGGCCCAGCATTACAGTATGGGCGGCGTCAGAACCAACAAGAATGGAGCAGCCTATGGCTTAAAGGGGCTCTTTGCCGCCGGAGAGGTCTCTTGTTGGGATATGCACGGCTTCAACCGGTTGGGCGGGAATTCCCTGGCTGAAACCATTGTGGCCGGGAAGATCGTGGGTGAAAAAGTGGCCGATTTTCTGGAGGGCTATGAGGTCCGGTTAAAAACCGAATCGGTCCGCGGGGCTCTAATAAGGGAGGAAGAACGCATCGAAAGGCTCATCCAGAGTCGAGATGGAAAGGAAAACGTCTTTGAACTCCGCCAAGCCATGCAGAATGAGCTGATGGACCGGGTGGCGATATTCCGCAACGGTCGGGATCTGCAAAAGGCCGTGGATAACCTTCAGACTTTATACGATCGGGCTCAACGGATCGGGCTCAAATCCAGCGGTTTTGGTGCCAACCCGGAACTGTCCCTGGCCATCCGTTTTCCAGGCATGATGCGCCTGGCCTTGTGCGTCGCCTACGGGGCCCTGGTTCGAACCGAAAGCCGGGGCTGTCATGCCCGGGAAGACTTTCCGGAGCGAAACGACCGGGATTGGCTGAAAAGGACCCTGGCCACCTGGAAGGAAGGGGATCGGCTTCCCACTCTGATCTATGAGTCCAATTCAAAAGTCTGGGAAATCCCACCCGGAGACCGGGGGTATGGGACCTGCACCATCATCTGCTCCGAAGACCCGGAGGTTTGCGGAATTAAGGAGACGGAACCGGGTCCTGAATTTAATGAATGAATAATAGTAAACAGCGGTCAGTCGTCAGCGGTCAGCCAAAACCAAAAAACCTTAAAGCTTAATTCTGATCACTGATCACTGACCCCTGATCGCTATTCACTGATAAATGAGGTTTTGCTATGGCTAGACAATTGACTTTTCATATCTTTCGTTATAATCCGCTGGACTCGGCTTCAACGCCTCATCTGCAGGATTTTTTTCTGGAAGAAACGGACAGCCTGACCATTTTTATCGCCTTGAACCGAATACGGGAAGAACAGGATCCAAGCCTTCAATTTGATTTCTGCTGCCGGGCCGGGATCTGCGGGTCCTGCGCCATGCTGATCAATGGCCGCCCCGATCTGGCCTGCCATACCAAGACCAAAGACTTGCCCGAGGAGATCACGCTGCTGCCCTTGCCGGTTTTTAAGCTGATCGGCGATCTGTCGGTAGATACCGGCAACTGGTTCCGGACCATGAATGAGAAGGTGGAATCCTGGGTCCATACCGACCGGGTCTTTGATCCTGCGGCTGAAGAGGAACGTATGGACAACAGCCTGGCGGAAGAAATCTATGAACTGGAACGGTGTATCGAATGCGGCTGCTGCGTGGCCGCCTGCGGTACGGCCAATATGCGTCCCGACTTTATAGGGGCAGTCGCCCTGAACCGCATCGCCCGTTTTATAATGGACCCGCGGGACCAGCGCACCGACCAGCAATATTTCGAGGTCGTCGGGACCGATGAAGGGATCTTCGGCTGTATGGGATTGTTGGGTTGCGAAGACGTCTGCCCCAAAGACCTGCCCCTGCAGGATCAGTTGGGAATGCTGCGACGCAAGATGGGTTGGAATGCGATAAAACAGCTCTTCCAAAGAAAGGGTTGAGGGCGAAAAAATTAGAATTCAGAATCCAGAAGTCAGAATTCAGTAGAAAATAAAAAACTTAAAAGAGCCCCTCTTTCTCTTCTGAAAGGTAAATAATGATTCCGGATTCTAACTTCTGAATTCTGACTCCTGACTTCTGTCTTCTGGTTTTTTAAAACTTATCCTGATGCACAAACTCCGCGATTTCCCGCCTCTTAGGGGCAGCCGGGGTTTTCTCCGGATATCCCAGGGGAAGCATAGAGACCAACTCGTAGCCCTCCGGGACCCCCAAAACCTCTTTGGCCTTGTTCTGGTCAAAAAGCCCCACTACGACAGTACCCAGACCCAAGGCATGGGCGGTCAGGCAAATCGACTGAGTGCCGATGCCCAGGTCATACATGAACCAATCACCAAGCTTGGTGGTTACCTGCCCTTTATAAAAACCGGCGCTGTTAAGTTTTCCGCAAATAACCAGGATCACCGGTGCCTCGACCATGGCCTTGCCGGCCGGGTTGGTTGGGGGCAGGGTGGCCTGGAGTTTTTGTTGGTCTCCTGATCTTTCACCACGACCACTTCCCAACATTGGCTGTTGGCCCAGGAAGGGGACCAGCGCAGGGCCTCCAATATGGTATTGAGCGTTTCTTCGGTAACCGCTTTATTCAGATAATTTCGAACACTTCTTCTTCCTTGGATAATCTCCATCAATTCCGTCATGAATGGTACCTCCTTATAAGTGGAAAATGAATGGGATCAATATACCAATTACCGGCCAGGTCCTGCAAGCCTCTTTTTCTTCTTGCCCCCCTTCACTTTGCTTTAAGTAATCCTTACCCCTCCCCCCTGTTTAAGTCTGAAATACCTTAACTTTTTCAAAAGTGAAGGGGGGCAAGTCTTTTTTGGTCCGTTACTCCTAAAATATGTTGACAAATCAGTTACATTTCTGTATGCAGATACGTAGACGAAAAAAAGGATAAATTATGCCCAGTTCAACCATCCGAATCAGCAAGGAATCCGGTAATATTTTAAGGGAGATCGCCGCCCGGGAAAGAAAATCGCTTCAGGCCGTCCTGGACGAGGCCATCGAAGAATACCGCCGCCGCCGTTTTCTTCAGGAAGCCAACAAAGCCTACCTGATGCTCAAGGAGAATTCCCAAAATTGGAAAAAGGAACAGGAGGAGAGAAAAAAGTGGGGCGATACTCTTTCCGATGGGGAGAGGGATTAAGAGATGGCTGACTCTCGCCGAGGAGAAATTTGGCTGGTTGATTTGAATCCCACACGCGGAAGAGAGCCATTTGCCAGAAGACCGGCTTTGATTATTTCAGTGGATCTGTTTAACCAGGGACCGGCTGAACTCATCGTTGTTTTGCCCGTCACTTCCACAGAAAAGGGAATTCCCTTCCATGTACCCATTCAAGTTTCAGAAGGCGGGTTAGATAAAAAAAGTTTTATCAAATGTGAAGATATTCGCTCCATTTCCAAGGACCGGCTTTCCAAACGTCTTGGGCTGGTCACCCAATCAACCATGGCCGCCGTGGAGGATCGCCTGCGTATTTTGTTGAATTTATGATTCTGGTGAAAAAAAATAAAGGGTTAAACTGTTACAATACTTTTCATCCGGGAATACTGAGTCTCCGGATGGAGTGAATAGCTATTAGCATTCAACGGTCAGCAAAAGACCGGGACGAGCACGAAGGACGGCCTCGGGCCTGATGATGCCTAAGAAAGCCCTCGTCGGAAAGGAGGAACGATGGATTTTGCATTGACGGAGGAACAGAAAATCCTGCGAGACAACGCCCGCCGGTTTCTGGAGAAAGAGATCACTCCGCACGTCCAAGCAGAAGAGAGCAAGGGGCCCATGGACCGGGCCATGGCCGGCGTGTTCATAAAGAAGTTGGTCGACTTCGGGTTCGTGGGGGGGCCGTTCCCCGCCGAGAGGGGGGGGAGCGGGCTTGACGAGCAGAGTTATGGAGTCATGACAGAAGAGCTCTGGCGGGTTTGGCCGGCCCTCGGGGTCATGGTCCTAGTCTACCCCGCGCCGGCCTCGGCTGCCTTCGCTTCGGGCAATGAAGCTCTCGCCAGACGGATCGCCGCGCCGATCCTGAAGGGCGAAAAGATCGGCTGCGGAGCCATCACCGAGCCCAATGTCGGGTCGAACCCCCGGGAGGTCCAAACCACCGCGGTGCGGAACGGGGACCATTACTTAGTGAACGGAACCAAGGTGTGGATTACCAATGGGAGTGTTGCGGATTTCGTCATGTGTGTCTGCAAGGTGAAGGGCGAGCCGGGTTTGAGCCAGCTCATTATCGAAAAGGAGGTCTCCCCCTTCAGGACCCGGGAGCTCGACAAGTTAGGCCTCAAGGCCTCCCCGACGAGTGAGCTTTGCTTCGAAAACTGTCGCGTCCCGGCCGAAAACCTGGTCGTCCCCGGAAAGGGGCTTAAGCAAACCCTCCAAAGCTTCGAGCGGGCCCGGTCCATGCTGGCGATCGGGGCGGTCGGCATATCCCAGACCTGCCTCGAGGCAGCGCTCACTTACGCCGGGGAACGACAGCAATGGGGGAAACCCCTGGCCGGGCACCAAACGATACAGCACATGATCGCCGAGATGGACACGCTCACCGACGCCGCCCGCTTCATCGCTTACCGGGCCTTCTACGCCATGGATCAAGGTAAGAGGGCGACGCGGGAGACCTCGATGGCCAAGTACTATTGCTGTGAGAGCGCGGTCAAGGTCGCCTCCCTCGGCCTTCAGATCCACGGCGCTTACGGGCTTTCGAAGGAATTTCCTCTGGAACGCTGTTTCCGAGACGCGCGGACCCTCACCATCCCCGACGGCACGAGCGAGATACAGAAACTGATTGTGGCCCGGGAGCGGCTCGGTGTCAGCGCCTTCTAAAGACGGCGGCTAGGTACCCAGCCGGGACCACCAGGGCTCTCGGGAACCTCGGTCAGGCCGAATCCATAGATGACGGCTGCATCTGAGCAACCTGCTAATTTAAATATTGGCCTTGATTCCTATGCGGAAAGGGAGGCATTATGAGTGAAGATAATATTTGTCTGCTGGAGGGCTTTCGCGTACTGGACCTTACCGATGAGATCGGACACCTTTGCGGCAAAATTCTTGGAGACCTGGGGGCCGATGTCATAAAAATAGAACCACCAGGGGGTGATCCTGCCAGAAACAACGGCCCTTTTTATCATGATATTCCCCATCCGGAAAAAAGCCTTTTCTGGTTTTTTACCAATCTCAATAAACGAGGAATTACTCTGGACATCAAGACGATCCAGGGACGTGAGCTTTTTTTAAGGCTTTTGCCAAAGGCCGATATAGTAGTTGAATCTTTTGAACCAGGTTTTTTAGATGGTCTTGGCCTGGGCTATCATGATCTTTCAAAAATCAATCCCGGAATTATTTTGACCTCCATAACTCCCTTTGGACAAACCGGCCCTTATGCCCATTACAAAACCACCGATCTGGTCGGCATTTCCATGGGCGGAATGGCACGTATCTATGGCTATACAGACTCTCCTCCCATGAGGTTTTCAGCCCCCCAGTTTTATTTTAACGGTGGTCTGCAGGGAGTTTTGGGTTCCATGATGGCCCTCTATCATAAGGAAATTACCGGCGAAGGCCAGCAGGTGGACGTTTCCTGTCAGCAGGCTGTTGTGCTGACTCTTATGATGGCTTCCGAGATATGGGATATTCTCAAGGTTAATTACAAAGGGATAGGACCGTTCGCCATGTCGGTAAGGCCGACACCACCGGGGCCACTGATAAGGAGAATGGTTTGGCCATGCAAAAACGGTTATGTAATTCTTATGATCGGCGGGGGAGCGGCTCAAGGTGTCCGAATTTCATCTGAAAACCTCGTGGCCTGGGCAAACAGCGAGGGGCATTTGCTTCTGCTTAAAGACTACAAATGGCTCGAGGTAAATTTTGCTACGATAATTCAGGAAGAGATAAACCGAATAGAGAGCCTGATCGCTGAATTTCTGATGACTAAAACCAAGGAAGAACTTTTCGATTACGCTGTCAAACACGATATAATGCTTGCGCCCGTTATGGATGTCAGGGACTTGATCGCCAGTCCCCAACTGGAGGCCAGGAAGTTTTGGGTTGACGTAGATCACCCGGAACTGGGAGAAAAAATCGCTTATCCAGGCTGGCCCATAAAATGGACCGGCTTGCCCCCGTATAGACCCCAACGCCGATCTCCGCTTATCGGAGAACACAATGAAGAGATATACTGCCAGGAATTGGGATTTTCCAAACAAGAACTCGTTTTACTAAAAACCCGTCATATCATTTAAAACGGAAATACCGTTCGTCGTTCAGTCCCTCAAGGCGGGATTCGGCGAAAACAAATAAACCCGAATTTGGCTTCAAGATAGTTTGATTCTCCGTCATGCCGGACCCCGTATCGGGTACGGGGCAGGCCCGATCCGGCATCCAGAGGTTTTTATTAATCCAACTTTACCTGGATTCCGGCTTTCGCCAGAATGACGACCTGATCCCGTGAAGTTATATTTTCATAATTTGTGGTGCCTGTTTCAAACGGGCATGAGTGCTTAGGGAGGAAAAAATGGCCAAACAGGTCTTTGAAGGAATAAAAGTTGCGGATTTTGCATGGGTTGGAGTAGGCCCCCAGGTGGGGCGAGAACTTGCGGAACACGGGGCAACGGTTGTCAGGGTGGAAAGTCACAAAGTGCCTGACTCTTTAAGAACATTTCCTCCTTTTAGAAACGGAGAGCCAGGAGTTGACCGCAGCGCCTTCGGAGCGGCCTTCAATACCAATAAATATGGGGTAGCCATGGATTTGACCATCCCCAAGGGACAAGAATTGGCTAAAAAGCTGGTGGCCTGGGCCGACATTGTCACCGAGAGTTTTACGCCGGGAACAATGGCCAAATTTGGTTTGGATTATGAAAGCTGTAAAAAAATAAAGCCGGATATCATTTACTTCTCCACCTGCCAGATGGGACAAACCGGGCCACTACGACGATTCGGCGCCTATGGCATGTTCGGAACAACGTATGCTGGTTTTGCCAATCTTCTTGGATTACCGGATAGGGAACCACTGCTTATATTCAATAACTATAGCGACTTTATCGCCCCCTGGTATCTCACTTCAACGGTTATTGCGGCACTTATCAGGAGGAGGAAAACCGGAGAAGGAGTGTACCTGGATCAATCCCAGGTTGAAGCCGGTGTGACTTTTCTCGGCCCAACCATTCTTGATTATATGACCAACGGCAGGGTGGCCAAAAGAATGGGCAATCGCGATCCTTACCGGTCACCGCATGGAATCTTTCCATGCCTTGGCCAGGATCGCTGGGTGGCCATAACGGTTGAGGATGAAAACCAATGGGGGAATTTTTGCAGGGTTGTAGGCAACCCGGCCTGGTCAAAGGATCAAAAATTTTCGACTTTTCTGAACAGAAAGAAAAATGAAGACGAACTGGAGACCCTTATTTCAGAATGGACCAGTAAATATCCGCCTGAAGAAATAATGAAAATGATGCAGGAGGCCAAGGTCCCCTGCGGGATGGTTCAGACTGCCGAAGACCTATTTAATGACCCGCAATTAAAACACCGTGAACATTATCGGCTTTTGGAACATACGGTTATCGGAGAGCATGCCTATAATGCCCCGGCCTATCGTCTCTCCAAGACCCCTAATCTTATTTATAAGCCGGGGCCCTGTCTTGGGGAAGATCTGGAGTTCGTCTTTAAAGAGATTCTCGGACTTACTGATGAGGACATAAGTGATCTGTTTGCCGAAGGCGTCATAACAACCGAAGCTGATGTACCTGGGGCAGAGTAACTCTGAAAAACATTCTCTTCTCCCCCTTTCTCTCGCCCGCTCCGTTAGAGCCCTCAGAGATCACAGAGAACGGATTGATTTTTTCATTGCGGTTGACCACGCTGAAGACGTGGCGCAATGAAAAACCGGTCCGGCGCTGACGCACTCCCTTGCCGGAGGCCGAGGTCGCAGCCTGAATCCCCTTCTCAGGGATTCAGAGCTGTACAAGGAAGAAAGGGACATCCACTGAGTTCACAAATTATGAATAAAGGATTGCGACCTAATAATCCCTGAGAACGGTCATTGGAAGATTGCTAATTGGCAACTTGGTCTATTGAATTATTTAAGGTCGTCCCCATTTCCATGGTATCCCCCGATTCGTCCCGACTTGAGGAATGAAATGGGTGAAAAGTATCGTAGTCCTCACATCGCGGTGGGCGAGCAAGGTCTGGAAGGTCCGGAAATATTAGTTGACCTGCGTAGAGTGATTGTAAGAATTTAATCTTGACTTTTCTGTTCCATCTAAGATAAGTAATTCCTGGAAATAATATTTATTTTATGAGGAGATTAATCATCATTCAATTAATGCTTTAAAAACGGAATCTTTCATCGTAAATTGAAGACAGAGTATTTATTCTTGCCCCTTCACCCCCAATCCAAAAGGAGGAAATGATGGAGAAGAAAAGAAATCTCATTTTCATTTATGTGGTTATCTTCGTAACATTTTTGGCCCTTTTTTATTCACCCCTGCTTTTCGCTGCTTCAAACCCTATCATCCTGAAATATTCAGACCCCTCCAAAGAAGGCACGGCCCGTACCGAGGCCGCCAAGGATACCATGCTGGAAATAGAAAAAAGGACCGGCGGCCGGGTCAAACATGAATTTTACTGGTCCGAATCTCTGGTCAAGGCCAAGGATTCCCTGGAGGCCCTTAAGGCCGGAACTTGTGACGTCGGAGGGGCCCCGGATATGGTCTATCATCCAGGATTTTTCCCGGTCTGGCAATTTTCACAAATCATGTTTATAGGGGGACCGGACCTGATGGGGGTGATGAAGGCCTGGAACGAAATGGCCCGGACCCATCCCAAGCTGAAAGAGGAAATCGACCGACAAGGGGTCAAGTTCCTGGGCACCTTTGGCTATCCCACCACCTTTATCTGCAAAAAACCCTTAGCCGAATTATCTGACTTCAAAGGGTTGAAACTGAGGGCCGTTGGGCCCACAGCCAAATGGCTGAGTTCCATCGGGGCCACGGCTGTTCCGCTGACCTTTTATGAGGTCACCGAAGGTCTGGCCCGGGGGGTCATTGAGGGAACCATGGGTTATCTCTATGTCCATGTCCCTTATAAGTTCCATGATTTTTGCAAATTTTTTACAGCCACCCCGGTGGCTAATGCCCTCATCTTCAATACCTGGATGAACCTGGAGGCCTGGAAAAGACTCCCCCCTGATATTCAGAAAATTTATGAAGAAGCCTGGCGGGACTATTTCCCCGAGGCTGTCCTCAAACACACCGACAATGAAACCGCCAAACAGATCAAGGCCCTGCGCGATGGCGGGGTCAAGATCACCAATCTCACTCCGGCCCAATATGCCAGATGGAAGGAATCGGCCAGCAACCTGGATGACGAATATGTGGAAAAAATGAAAAAAATCGGGGTGGACGGCCGAAAAATCATTGCTGATTTTGAGAGGCTCTATAAGAAATACGAAAAAAAATAATCATGTTCGCAGTCTTTGAAAAATATCTATCGGCCATTGCCGGGGGGATCCTCCTTTTGGCCATGATGCTTTTGGTTTCTGCCGATGTTGTCGGACGTTACTTCTTTGACCTGCCGATCGAGGGGACAATGGAACTGGTTGAATTTATGATGGTGGCCCTGCTGTATTTCTCGCTGGCCCACACCCAGGCCGTTAGAGGACATATCAAAGTAGATATATTCCTATCCCATTTTTCTGAACAGACTCAACTTTTTTTTGATTTGATCAGTTGCCTGTTGGGCCTTTTTCTTTTTATTCTGATCACCTGGCAAAGCTTGGCCGCGGCCATTAATTGCTGGAAATTTTGGGAAACAACTTTTGGGGTATTAGCCCTTCCTATTTTCCCGGCCAAGGTTCTGGTCCCCTTTGGCTGTCTTCTCCTCTGTATCCGTTATCTGATCGATATCAGGGGAATCATCAGAAACATTCTCCATAAGGAGTCCCTTCATGCCAACCCTTGACCCCGCCCTGATCGGGATACTGGGATTTTTAATTTTTGTCTTGATGATGGTGATCGGGGTGCCTATTGGTATCGGCATGGCTATCGTCGGCTTTGCCGGGATTTGGGCCATCCGGGGAAGTACCGTGGCCTTGAATGCCCTTTACCAATTGCCCTACAGCGCAGTCTCCAATTGGCTGCTCTCAGTCATCCCGATGTTTATCTTTATGGGGTATGTCGCCTTTCATGCCGGTTTTGCCAAAGATGCTTATGAAACGGCCCACAAATGGGTGGGAAAGCTGCCCGGCGGGTTGGCCGTGGCCACCTTGATCGGGGGTGCCCTTTTCGGGGCTTGCAGCGGTTCCAGTGTGGCGGCCACGGCCGCCATCGGAAAATTATGCCTGCCGGAAATGGAACGCCATGGTTACGACCGGAAACTGGCGGCTGGAACTGCGGCCATGAGCGGCCCTCTGGATGCCTTGATCCCCCCTAGTATCCTGCTGGTCCTTTATGGCGTCATTACTGAAGAAAGTGTAGCCAAGCTGCTCATCGCCGGTGTGTTGCCGGGTATTCTCTCCCTGCTGGCCTTTATCGCTCTGGTCGTTATCCGGGTGAAGATGAATCCCAAGTTAGCCCCTTCGGGAAAAAGTTTTTCCTTAAAAGAGAAGCTGATCAGTCTCAAAGGAACGATCGGCATCGGACTCGTCTTTGGGGCCATCATTGGCGGGCTTTATGCCGGCATCTTTACCCCGACCGAGGCCGGGGCCGTAGGGGCCTGCGCCTGCCTGATATTGGCCTTGCTAATGAGAAGAATCCGCTGGAACAATTTTAAGGAAATCGCCTACGAGTCCCTGAAGGTCTATTCTTCGATCTTCATCATCATCATGGGGGCCTATATCTTTGTCCGCTTTTTAGCCCTGACCCGCCTGCCCGTCAATTTTTCCGAAATGATCATTCAGCTGCCGGTTCACCCCATGCTGGTCTATCTGGGCGTGATCATCGTCTATTTGCTCCTGGGCTGCTTTATGGATGCCTTGGGGCTGCTCTTTCTGACCGTTCCCTTTATCTTTACTCCCCTCATTAAACTCGGATTCGATCCCATCTGGTTCGGCATCGTTGTGGTTAAAATGCTGGAGATCGGCCTCATCACTCCCCCGGTGGGCATTCAGGCCTATGTTCTGAAAGGGGTGGCCCCTCACCTGAGCATGAAAGATATTTTCGCTGGCTTCCTCCCCTTTTTCCTGGTTGATCTGTTCGTTGTGATCGGACTTTTGACCCTCTTTCCCCAAATTGTAACCATCCTGCCCTCAATGATGAAATAAACTCGCGGACCAGAAAAAAGGGGACGCTGTTAAATTATTAAGTTGACAAAATGGCAAGGAGTAATAAGGGTGAAGGATGTCAGGGAGATTTCGAATTTATATAACCGGTCCCCTCGTTCATCAAAATTTATATTTTTTTTTAAACGCCATTTTTTCCCTAAGAGGATCAGGATAGGATGTCTCCTAATTTGTCCCGACCAGCATTTGGGTTGACGGGCGTGTCAAGAGAACTTTTAATTCAACTTGCACTTACTACTATGTAGCGGTAGGGTATGTTTGAATTAACGATTATGGTTTAAAATTTTCAGAGAAGTGAAAGAGACAATTTTATTCTTTTTACAAGGCCCCGAAGATGCGCTACTTTTGAATCCTTATGATCGGATCATCGGTTCATGTTGAAGTGAAGCTAATGGGAATTCAACATTCCTTTTGCTGATCATAGTCAAAAAATATCAAATTATAGGAGTCAAAAAATGTCAAATTCTGAAACAGCCGCTGGCGGTGACAATAAAGATCAACGTTCTCCATTCAATCTGCATCATGTGCATCTTTTTGCTTCGGATATCAAGGCAAGCCTCGAGTTCTATGCCAAATGGTTCGGCGCCAAAGTGGTCTGGGACGGACTCTATGCCAATGCCCGAAACATGAAAAAAAGGGACGCTGTTAAGTTATTAAATTGACAAAAGGGGCGGGAAGTGATAAAGGGAAGGATGCCAAGACGATCTCGCATCGATACAACCGGTGCCCTCCATCATATCATGGTCAGGGGCATTGAAAAAGGAACCATATTCCGAAATGATTCGGACCGGGATGAATTCCTGAGGCGATTTGGAAAAATTCTCCAGGATACCAAGACCCCCTGCTATGCCTGGGCCTTGATTCCCAACCACTTTCACTTACTCCTTCGGACCGGAAATATGCCAATCTCTACCATTATGGGACGGCTATTAACCGGTTATGCCCTCTGGTTCAATCGGACCCACCGCAGACATGGCCATCTTTTCCAGAACCGTTTCAAGTCGATACTCTGCCAAGAGGATACCTACCTTCTGGAACTGGTCAGATATATTCATCTCAACCCTATCCGAGCGAAACTGGTGAAGGACGTGGATGAATTAAGCCAATATCCTTATTGCGGACACGGAGCTTTGATGGGGAAGTTTAAGAACCATTGGCAGGATACGGAATGGGTACTGGGGATGTTTCGTAAGAAACTGGGTGAAGCGAGACGATCCTATAAAAACTTTGTAGTGGCGGGGATATCCAAGGGGAAACGCCAGGATCTCACCGGAGGGGGGCTGGTACGAAGCGCAGGTGGATGGGAAGGGGTTAAGACCCTCCGAGAAGAGGGTGTCTATCAGAAGAACGATGATAGGATTTTGGGGGATGGAGATTTTGTGGAACGCGTCCTGTCCTCCGCCGAAGAGGCCATGGAAAAGAGATATAGCAGTCAGTTTATCCGTCAGCCGGGGACAGAAAATCGCCGAGAGCAAGGGGGTGTTTTTAGTAGAAACTTAATAACTTAACAGCGTCCCCTTTATATGTTTTGTCAATGTTGGTTTTTTACTAAACCGTTTCATTATTCGTCATTCCGGCAGGTTTTCAGCCGGAATCCAGGACTTTGATCTCTCATTTTTTTAAAACTGGATTCCCGATCAAGACATTCGAGAATGACGTAAAAAGTGCATTATTATTAAGGATAACGAATTTAAAGCCTCCAAACTCAATGTTCAGTCTGAGAAAGATTGCCTTATGAATAAAATTCAACCTGATCAAAAAAGAGATCCCCGAATTGAACTCGCCGCCGACCTTTATGTCTGGGGACATCCCCTGGTGGTCATACACCGGACCCGGGCCCTGCACTGTAGCCGAGGCGGACCGGGCCTCTTGCGGCATCGCCTGGAATTGTCGACAGCCCGGGATCGGACCGTGGTCGGCCCGAACAACGACACCCTCTATTCAACAGGCTGGTATGATTTGCGAAAGGGTGATTTACGACTCGATATACCGCCGATAGATCATCCGGACCGGTACTGGTCGGTCATGTTGCTTGACGCCTTCACTCATGTAACCTACGTCAGCCGGCGTCAGTACGGAGTGGAGGGGACATCGGTCCGGCTCACTTATGACCCCAGGGCGGAACACGACCACACCCGTCGGGCCGATACGATAGCCCTCGGAACCCCCACGGTTTGGGTGCTCGTTCGAACGCTGGTCGACGGACCGGAGGACCTGATCCGGGCCAGGACGGTACAACAGGGCATCACCGTGACCGCCCCGCCCAATCACCCAACGGAGGCGACGCCGCCTCCTCCGGGCCGACCGAATGAAGTACACTCGGCCGGAGCGTCGTTCTTTGATGAACTTCGCCAAGCCTTGCTGGTCGATCCTCCGGCGGCCTGGCATCCGAAGCTTACCCCCGAGCAACAGAAGCTGCTGGACCCGAGTGTTGATCCGGAAATTCTGGCCGCGGGCGTCATCCAGGGCCATCAACGCATCTTGGCTGTTGGTTTCGGGGCCGACCGTTTCCAGAATGGTTGGGGCACCCGCTCCAGGGGCACTCAGTTCGGTCAAAACGTCCTGGCCCGGGCCGCTTGCGCCCAGTTCACCTTGGCCGGACATCACCGCCAGGAGAACAGCAGCTACTCCGCCCGGCAGGATAATTTGGGCGAACCCCTGGACGGCCGCCGCCGCCTGACCTTACGCTTTCCAGCGGGAGAGGAACCCCCGGCCAGGGCCTTCTGGTCCCTGACGGTCTATGGACCGGACATGTTCTTTTATGACAACCCCTTCAATCGCTACAGCATTGGAGATCGGACCCCGGGCCTGCTGCGCAACGCCGATGGGCTTTCGATCACCATCGGCGGCGAACCCCCGGCCGACCTTTCCAACTGGCTGCCGGCACCGGCGGGACCCTATATGCTTGGGCTTCGTATCTACGAAGGAAGGAGCGACGTGGTTGAGGCGACCTGGTTCCCTCCGCCGTTGATGCGATCGTGACAGAACATTCCAATTGAATCGAAGAATAAATAAAATCCCTTATCTAGAAAGTTATCTGACAGGATTAACGGGATTGACATATGTTTTGCTCACGCTCCGGAAGACCCTGAGCAACATTGATGGACTTGTAATAAGTCCATATTGTGACATGTTCAAAGAATGGACTACCCAACAACCAAACAATCCCGTCCGAGGGATATGGGGACGCTGGTGTAAAAACAACTTGTCTGATGGAAGAAGAAATAGTCCGAGAAGTAATTCTCGAAAATTAAATTGTGGAGGAATTAGGATCGGGCCACGGCAGGTAATTGGAAGAAAAAGAAGTATGGTGAACTTGGGCTATTAATGGCCTATATCGCACTTTTTAGAGTTTAAATGGTGGGTTTAAGAAATTTGATCCAAGAAATCTTGATGGTTGTTAGGACCCGAGGGATAAGTTAATAAGCGGGGCAGTTAATGTAAACTTTTACGCCTGGTCAGCCATTGAATAGGAACCAATTTTTCCACGGATTTAAACTCGGGGTCGCTGGTCAAGATACGGCCAGCGAGGCGTTTAGCTGTGGCCACACAAAAGGCATCGGCATAGGCGATAGGATAATCGGATTTGATTTCCGCTGCTTCACTGATCAGTAAGTCGTCCACCGAAAGGATGGTTATGGGAAGTTGTTCTATGAGAGCTAAAGCCTCCAGGGTTTTTTCCCTGCCGACCCGCCTCTTAACGATGTAATAAAATTC
>JACQYK010000197.1:15621-23771 GCA_016208255.1 Deltaproteobacteria bacterium
TGATACGGGAAAGAGCGGCCTTGGCACCTGAAACAGAAAGTTCCTTAAAAACAGATCGGACCGTTTCCCAGCCGGGTTCCTGCTGAAAGAAGCTGATGAGGGCAAAGCTATCGAGAACGACGGGCTCTTTCATGCTTTTTTTCTTTAAGGTGTTCTTTTAGCAGGTCTTCTGTCAGTGAAAAATTGCCTTTGAGAAAGCCGCAGGCGGTCTCCAGGGGATCGTCGGGAGCCGGTTTTAAAAGAATGCCCTCGGTCCGTTCCAGAATATGCACTTTCCCTCCGGGTTTGACCCCGTATTTATTTCGGATCCTTTTGGGAATCAAAATTTGACCTTTGGAAGAAATTTGGGCGAGAGACATAAAAATTCTCCTTTTTTTAAAAAGTATACCTTTTTTATTTTTATTGTCAATAATAATAATTTACAACTTTTTGGGCTTTGGTGGATTTCTCGGGTCTGCAAGGTTCAGATCTTAATAATTGAAATTTTTAAGGACTTTTCAAAGAGGATCTTGTAACATAGAAGCATTCGATACTCAGAGTAATGATAAAAATCAGATAGAAAGGAGCCGGTGATGCCTGAATACCGCGCCCCGCGGGCTGAAATGAAGAAACTGGCGGAGGGGATTTACGTTTATCTGCAACCCTTTGTTTTCTATAGCAGCAACGCGGGGTTGATCGCCGGGGAAAAAGACGGAGTGGTGGTGGACTCTCTAACCAATCAGTACATGATTGAGGGTTTCCTGGGAAAAATAAAAGAGATCAGCGATAAACCGGTCCGGTTTCTCATTAACACCCACCCCCACGGGGACCATACCTATACCAATCACTTCTTTACCGAGGCGACGGTCATTTGCTCCTCAAAATGCCGGGAAGTGACTTTGCAAATGCCGGAGGATTTTATTGAGAGGGCCAGGACAGAGGTTCCGGCCATGAGTTTCGATGGGGCCAAAGATACCCCCCAGGACCTGGTTTTTGAGAAGTCCCTTACCCTGTATCAGGGTGGACGGGAAATCCGGCTGGTCTGCCTCGGGCCGGGTCACAGCCCCTCCGATACCTATGTTTTTTTACCCCGGGAGAAGATCGTTTTTTGCGGGGACATTTTGTTTTCCGGTACGCCCCCGTTGAGTCTGGCCGGCAGTGTCCTTGGTCATCTAAAGCAATTGGAAATTCTGGCCGGTCTGGAAGCGGAAATATATGTGGCCGGTCACGGACCGGTTGTCGGCCTGGAAAAGGTATTGGACGCCCGGGATTATTTGGAGACCGTGCTGGCTGAAGCCCGCCAATGTTTTGACCGGGGCTTGAGCTTTCAGGAAGCGGCTCAAACCATCGACCTGGGCAAAAGGGAGTGGACCTCAGCCCCGGCCTTCTTCCTCTTTGCCCAATGCGCCAGGGCCTACAGCGACTTCCGGGGGGAAGAACCGGGCAGTCCGCTGAACGTCAATCTAATGGAGCTGATTCCGGCCCGCCAGGGGCAATAGAAAAAGATTAATAAAAAGGGTGAAGAAAGGTCCTATCATGCAGACCATAAAAAAGAGAATATTGGTTGAGACCGGTTATCTGGGAGCCAACGTGAGCTGCCTGTCCACCGCCCGGGGACTTGTTTATGTCGACAGCCCCTTTTTACCCGAGGACGGCCAAAAGTGGGCGGACCTGACCAGAGAGCAAACAGGCCGGGCCCCGGCTTATGTGATCAGTACCGATCACCATTATGACCATGTCCTGGGAAACAGTTTTTTGACTCCCAATGTGATCTGCCATTCCCGGGCTGCCAGGGGCCTGGATTACCTGAGAAATAAAGAGGTCCTCAAACAGATCATCCAGGACGCCTTTCCTGAGGTTCTGCCGAAATATGAATCCTACCTTGACCGGGTTGATCTGGTCAGGCCGCACATTACTTTTGATAAGGGACTTACCCTGGGTATGGGGGATGCCACCATCGTGCTCGAATACGTGGGCGGACACTCCCCGGCCACCATCATGATTTACCTGGCCGAAGAAAAAGTCCTGTTTAGCGGTGATAATGTGGAAGGACAATTCCCTTTCTTCGGGCAGGCCCATTTCGGAAAATGGAAAGAAGCCCTGAAGAAGATGCTCGTCCTGGACATCGATTGGGTGGTTCCCGGACACGGGGAGGTGGGCGGTAAGGAGATGGTTGAGAAGTATGATGCCTTTTTCGAAGAGCTGGAATTTGAAGTCGGGAAATTCCAGTCTCAGGGACTGACCCTGGATGAGATGGCCCTTCAAAGCAAAACGGTCGGCTTTTTTCCGATTGATCAAACCGAAGACCGGGACGAGACCCAGACCCTGTCCTGGGTCAGAAGACAATATAAACTGGCCGCGGAAGCGGTGCTGAAAGAAAGGAAATGATCCATGGAGAAAAAGTTCATCCACCCCGAAAAGCTTGCCAATTTTCCGAAACTCTTCACCCAGGTGGTAACCGTCCAATCCGGAGAAACAAAGACGATTTACATCTCAGGTCAGGTGGCGATCGACCGGGAGGGGAAGGTTGTCGGGAAAGGAGATCTGGGGGCCCAGGCCGCCCAGGTATTCGAAAACCTCTCCCTGGCCCTTGAGTCCGCCGGCGCGCGTCCGGAGGATATCGTTAAGCTGAACACCTATGTGGTGAATATGAAGACGGAGGACGGAAGGGCGATAGGTCAGGCCCGGAAAAAGTGGTTCAGCCAGGAGAACCTCCCGGCTTCGACGATGGTCGGCGTTGTCTCCCTGGTTTCCCCCGACTTTCTGCTTGAGGTCGAAGCCATCGCCGTTATTGGGTAAGGAGATATTTACGTCCAGGTTCAATAAAAATCTGATTAACATTTACTTCTAATGACAGATTCCATTAGTGGTAAAATATTTTTCCAAAAGGAGGGATTGAAGATGTTAATTGATAAATTGATCCCCAATATAGATCGCAGGATTTCAACCTGGATAAAAATACAAGAAGAGCTGAAAAAAGAGCCTCCCCCGAAACAGAGACCGACGATCACCATTTCCCGCCAGTTCGGTGCCGAGGCCTATCCCTTGGCTGAAATTCTGCAAGAGCTCCTGCAAATGAAGACAGGCGATCCCTGGACCATATTTGACAAGGCCCTGATTGAAAAAGTCAGTCGTGAAACCGCCCTCTCTGAAAATTTTCTGACCAACCTTGGTGACGCCTCCAGGGCCTTTGACGCCTTACTGACCATCCTCCCCGGGATGCGTACCCATAGCGATGCTTTTAAGATCCTTTCCAAATACATTATCCGGATCGCCCTCGATGGCAACGCCATCATTATCGGTCGAGGGGGGGCGGTCCTGACTCAGCATCTCCCCCACTGTTTTCATTTTCGACTCGAGGCCCCTCTGGAGTTCCGGATCCGCTCCATCCAAGAACGGTTGGGGATAACCAGTCAAGAGGCGAAATCACTCGTTGACGAAAATCAGAAAATGAGGGAACGGTTCATTGAGAGCTTTCTCAATGTCTCGATCTCGGACACCCGTTTTTACCATGCCGTGTTTAACAACAGTAAGAGTAATCCCCGTGGAATTGCCCAGGCTATCATGCCCCTGATCTTTGAAAACTGGGGGAGCGAACGAGTTGAAACTAAAATATAAAGAGAAGTGCTATTTTCATATTAAATCTTCATGCCCGCCAGGGCACCGACGAAGCATGAAAATGTTGCGAGACTAGTGAGTTAGGTCGTCATTCCGGTCGGTCGGCTTTGCCGACCTCAATAAAAGACTTCCGGGGGAAGTCGACCGAAAGCCGGAATCCAGATTATTCAATAAACCTCAAAGTCCTGGATGCCGGCCGACTCCCAAAGGGAGTCTTTGCTTAAAGTTCGGGCCGCTCGATCCGCTCGGCCCGCTCGACTTTGTCGAGCTTTTGAAGAGGCATCCAAAAGGGAGTCGATGAGCCGAACGACTCGAGTCCGGCATGACGGAGAACAAACAAGCCTTGAGATTAATCCAGGGTTATTTTCGTATTAAAAGGAGGATGTACATGAAAGCTGGAATTTTTTTTACCGGAACGGGTCCCATCATTATCCTGACTTCTTATGATTCTTTAACCAACCCGCAGTTCATCCAGAAGTTGGATACCAAGGGATTCAAGAAGTTCATTGCTTATGAAGTGTCGGAAGACGAGGTCAAAGAAAAATACGGTAACCATTATAATGTAATCATGGGCGACCTTCATCAGGAAGATGATTTGCGGGTTTTGGATTATGACGGCCATCGGGTCCTGAATAATTTCTCTTTAAAGAAGCTGGGACCGCCTATCTTTCACGAACCTTAAGATTTAATGATTCATTAAAGGTCGATTATCCGGACGTGGGCATTGAGTCCCGCCCCCGGTGCCGGCGGGATGGAACCACTTGAATTCACTTCAAGTGAAATGGGGAATCTCGCTCTAAGCAGGACTCCATTGTCTCGTAAAAGACGTGCTTTGCTTCTTACGAGGCGATGAAAAGAAAAGTTTCTTACCAACCTGTCAGAATTTAACGGGGCGGTAAATACAACGCCCAGGAGGCCGCATCCCGGGAGGCATCCATCAGGCATTCTGAAAAAGTGGGATGGAGGCGAATGGAATGGGCCAGCTCGTCCACCGTACATTCCAGCTGCAGGGCCATGACGGCCTCGCCGATGAGTTCGGTCGCATCGGCCCCTACAATATGCACCCCCAGTATCTGGCCATATTGGGCCTCCGAAATGATTTTGACGGCGCCGTCAACCTGACCACGCACCATAGCCAGCCCATTGACCGGATAAGGGAAATAACCGACGTTGATGTCGATCCCCTGCTTTCCGGCTTCTTCCTCGCTGATTCCCACTGCGGCCATCTCCGGGTTGGTCCACAGGCCCCGGGGCACCAGTTGGGAACGGTATACCGCCTCTAGGCCCATGACGTTTTCGGCGGCAACTACTCCCATGGTGCTGGCGGCATGGCTGAGCATCCAGCCGCCGGTAACATCCCCGATGGCAAAAATACCGGGGACAGAGGTTTCCTGTCTCTTGTTCACCGGGATTGAGTTGTCATCGTTCAGTTTAAGGCCTATGGTTTCCAAACCCAGTCCTGCGGTATTGGGTTTCCGTGCACCAGTCACGACTCGGGCCGCCTCCACCCATTTCTCCCCCAGCCTGGCCTTGATTCCGTCTCCGGCCGGGATGGTTTCCTCTGCCTTGAAGCCCCTGATGATCTCAATCCCCTGGTCCTTCAGGGCCTGGGTCAAACGTTGGCTCGTTCCATTATCTTCCAGGGGCAGGATGCGCCGCTCCGGAACAGCCAGGGTTGTTTTGGTGCCGAAAGCGGCCAAGATGGCTGCCGTTTCCACTTCTATGGGGCCTCCTCCCAGAATCAAGACCGAGGCCGGCAGCTCCTCAAGATCGAATACCTGTTCCGCGGTCAAAGCCAAGTCGGCGAGGCCCGCCATCAGGGGGATAGACGGGGAACTTCCGGTGGCGATGATGATATTCCTGGTCTCAAAGATTTTTCCATCGACGGACACCTCTTTCGGACTTTTTAGCAGACCCTGTCCGCTCACCAGATCCACGCCGTTTTTCTTGAGGAGCGCCTTCATGCCTTCCCTGATGTCATGACCCACCCCGTTTTTTCTTTGGACGAGGGTTCCAAGATCCCAGCCCTGCAGGGTGGTTTTGAGGCCGAATTCTTCGGCGCGCTCGATCCAGTATTTGAGATAGGCGGCCCGCGACCATGCCTTGCTGGGGATGCAGCCCCGGTTGACACAGGTCCCGCCGAGGTCTGTGGCTTCCACTAAAGCGACCTTACCTTTCAACTGTGCGGCGCGGATGGCGGCGGCATATCCGCCCGGTCCCCCGCCGAGAATCAGAACATCATACATGTCATTCTCCGTATCAATTTAGGTTATTAATAAATAAAGGAGTCCCTTATTTTTGGCCACGGACAAGGCAGACAAAAACAGACCGGGGAAAATGTACTGATTGACGATCTGTCAATCAGTACCCTGCCGGCCCTGTCGGGCGAGCAGGTTTTTTCCAGGCGAATTTACGCCTGGAAAAAGTCTGAAGTCGTCGGTGTGGATCTATGGCAAAAGGTATTAAAAAAAAAACTAAATGGTTATTCCCCTAACAGCAACAAATTGGGATTTTCCAGCAGTTCCTGGAGTCGATGAAAAAATTTGCCGATGGGTGCACCGTCCAAAAGCCGGTGATCAAAGGTAAGACTTAAGGGCATGATGGGACGAATGACCATCTGGCCCTCTCTGGCCACCACCCGGTCTACCACCGCCCCGGTCCCCAGGATGGCCGCCTCGGGCTGGTTGATAACGGGGGTGGTGATCGAATAGCCGACGCCAAAGACCCCGAAATTGGTTATGGTAAAGGTCCCTCCACCCAAATCGTCCGGGAGCAGCTGCATAGCCCTGGCCCTTTTGGTCAAACCCTTGACCTCTTTACTGATAGTCAGCAGGGATTTCCGGTCCGTATTTCGGATCACCGGAACGATCAGTCCCGTTTCCATCTCACTCAATTCGACAGCCACGGCCACCCCGATATTGATATCCTCCCATAAAATGACCCTGTTGTCGATCAGGCTTGAGTTCATCCTGGGCTGTTCCTTCAAAACCCTGGACAGGATGAAAACCAGCAGATCAGTGAAGGAAATCCTAACCCCGATTTCTTCCTCTTTGACCAGAAACGAGTTGCGAATCCGAATCAGTTCCGACATGTCTATTTCACAAGTCGTGGTCAATTGAGCGGCCGTATGGAGGCTTCGGACCATGTGCTCGGCTATGGCCGCCCTCATCCCCTTCAAGGGGAGGGCCTGTTTGACCCTTTTGCCGTCAATCACTTCCCCGCCCCATTCCACCGGCGGTGGCGAAGCGGGCTCCTTTTTGGCGGCCTCAATGGCCTTTTCGATATCTTCCCGGACAATACGTCCCCCCGGACCGGTGCCGGTCAATACCGCCCAGCTGATACCGTGATCCTCGGCCATTTTCCTGGCCGCCGGAGAAATTTTGACCTTGCCTTCCGGAGGGCGTTGGGCGGGCGTCGTGGACTGGGTCGAGGAGACTTTTTCTTCCGGTCCGGCCTTTTCATCGCCGGCTGCCGGGGAAGGGGATTCAGCCTGAAGAGATTTCAGTTCTTCTTCCGAGGCGGCGATCCAGGCCACGACATGATTAACCGGTACGGTTTCATCAATTCCGGTCACGATGTGGAAGTACCCCGTTGCCGGGGCTTCGATGTCATAGGTTACCTTTTCCGTCTCGATGACCATGATGACCTGGCCTTTTTCAACCCGGTCCCCTTCCTTAATCTTCCATTCTACGATTTTTCCCTGATTCATGGCCATGGCCAGTTTGGGCATTACTACCTGAGTTGCCATTGCTTAAATATCTCCTTATCAAATAAATAACCGGTGTAAGGTGTAGGGTCCAAGGTATAAGGTATGAGGTATAAGGTACAGGATATAAGTATTTTCCCCAACACATTTGATGAACTCGTAAAAAGTCGCCGGAAGCCCGAATTCGTCATTCCGGCGAAAGCCGGAATCCAGTGTTTTTGATTAGTTATTATATTCTGGACCCCGGTGCCTGTCCCGGACCCCGGATCAAGTCCAGTGCAAGCTCTGATCCGGGATTCGCCGGGGTGACAGCTTTTTACGAAGCCTTCACCTTTCACTGAGCGCTATTCGCTATGCGCCCTGCGCCCTTTACCATACACTATGCTCTTTGCTCTATTCGCTCTGCATTATGCGCTATGCTCTTTGCGCCATGCGTTTTACACCCTAACCCTGAACCTTGAACCTTGAACCTAAAACCTTTGGTTTATCCCACCACCTCTTTGACAGCCGCAGCCAATTTCTCCGGGTTGGGCAGGTAAGCCGCTTCGACATAGCCACCGGGAATGGGATAATTGGGTGAGCAGACCCGTTTGATGGGCGCGTCCAGCAGATCAAAGGCCTTTTCCATGACCTGGAACCCCAGTTCGGCGGCGAATCCGCATCGTTCGGTATCTTCGTCGGCGATGACCAGCCGCCCGGTTTTTTCAACGGATTTCAAGATGGTATTAAGATCCAAAGGTTCAAAGGACATCGGATCAATCACTTCGACACTGATTTTGCCTTCCAGTTCAGCGGCCACTTTCAGGGCATAGTGGGTCGTCATCCCGGAAGCGACGACGGTTACGTC
>JACQYK010000182.1 GCA_016208255.1 Deltaproteobacteria bacterium
TCAGGGGTTCTCCACCCCTTCGCGACCAGGATTGTTCCCAGTCACCGGACCGCTTCCTGCGTTCAGTTGCCCTCACGCAGGGGTCCGCCGCTACATGGTGAACGGGCAATTCCCATGAATGACTCCTTTCAGTCAGCAAGATGTACCAGGCTTATCCTGGCGCTCCAAACCCCCACGGACAAAAGCCGGACAGAAGCTTGTCTCTCACGGAGCGCACAGAGGCACAGAGACCAATCTTTTCATTGCGGTTGAGAGGACCGCAATGAAAAACAAGCTCGGCGCTGATGCGCACACTGGCCGGAGGCCCGAGGGGTTATGAAAAATCGTTCTCTCACCGATTTTTCATAAAATCAGATCGTCTTACTCTGAGAGCTCGAGCGACCGGAGGGAACGGGCGAGAGGAAAAAGTAGCGCCCGAAGGGCCTTAAGGTAGGAGGAAGACAAGTCGTCTTCCTCTTGTCCTGCCTTTGTCCGTGGCAAAAAAATTGCTTTGCTTTTTTTGAAAGGAGGATACCAACATGTCTGATACGGTTTTGTACGAAGTGAAAAACGATATAGCCTACATCACTCTGAATCGGCCGAAAAAATTAAACGCCTTCAATCTGGAAATGAGCTTCGCCCTGCGGGACACCTGGAAGCGCTTTGAAAACGATTCGGAGGCCCGAGTCGCCATCTTGAGCGGTAAGGGCAAGTCCTTCTCCGTCGGCGTCGACCTGACCGATGGAGATCGAAAAATGGGAAAACCCTGGGAATACCACGAGGCTTACCCATTAAACGGTACGGACCTTTTCAAGCCGATTGTCGGGGCCGTCCGCGGTCACGCTCTCGGGCTGGGGTACATTATTTCAGTGACGGGTTGTGACATGACCATTGCCTCCGAAAATGCCCTTTTCGGCTATCCGGAAAGCAGGGCCGGTGTGGCCCAAATCCCGCCTCAATATGTCCCCTATATGCCTTTCAAAATCGCTCTGGAATTCATGCTCCTCTCCTGGAAAGGCGGACGCCTGATGAGCGCCCAGCGGGCCATGGGATTCGGTTTGGTCAATGATGTCGTCTCTGATGAGGATCTGATGAATAAAGCTGAAAACTGGGCCGAGATGCTGAAGAAGGTCCCCCCTCTGTTTATCCGGTCGGTGAAATACGGGTATTACACCCAGACGGAGCGGTCGGGCCGAAAAGTGGAAAGAGAGTATGTCGACTACGTTTTACCCCAGGAATTGAGTGAAGACCGTCAGGAGGCCCTCGATGCCTTTATCAACAAAAGGGAACCGCACTTCAAGGGGAAATAAAAAGAGAGAAGGAACCGGTGATGTCCGGGCAAAAATATATCCTGCTGCTCAACGAATGTCTTAAGAAGGCCCTGCCTTCGATGGGCGCCAAGGAAAAAGAAAGGCTTACGGAAAAACTGGAGTTCCTGCGGGCCGGATTGTGGGACGCCGGGCTGCGGGTCAAGAAGCTGAAAGGCAGCTTAGGGCGGGTCGTTTTTGAGGCCCGGTTTTCCCGCTCGGACCGGATGCTTTTCACCCTGGGGAGAAAGGGTTCCCAAACAGCCGTCTATCTCTGGGGGTTGATCGGCCACGACGAAGTCAACCGGACAGCCCGGCGGGTCCTGCCGGAAAACGCCCCCTTCCTGGATTTTACTTCGGAAAGCGAGGAAGACTACCCGGAAGTCATCCTGGACGAATTGCCCATGGCCTTTTACAGCCAGGAGGCCATCGAAGCGCAGGTGCCGGACGACTACGGACCCCAGCGCTGGCTGGTATTGGACGACGAGGAATGGGAGCGGCTTCGGAAGGCCGGGAAACCGGGTGAGCTGGAGCTGTTTCTTTATTTGACCGAAGAGCAGGCTCAAGTCCTGGAAGCCTCCCCACCGGTCCTTATTTCGGGTACCGCCGGGAGCGGCAAGACCACCCTGGCCGTATATTATCTGCTTAAACCGGAATTTGCCGGTCGACGGAAGCTGTTTTTGACCTATAACCCTTTCCTGAGGGATTTCAGCCGGCGCCTCTTTGCCGGGCTGTCGGCCCCGACTAGCTTGGAAGACATCGCCTCACGACCGGACTTTTACGTCTTCCGGGACCTGCTTCGCGACCTGCTCGGCCCTGCGGTCGGGGCGTTCAACCCGGATCGGGAAGTCCGGCTGCGGGAATTCGAGACCCTCTTCCGAAATCACCGGTTGTACGGCCGCTACGATGCCGAACTAGTCTGGGAGGAAGTCCGATCCATTATCAAGGGGGCCAAACCGGTGCTCCGGCTGGAACGTTGGAAAAGCCTTTCCCTGGCTTACCTTAAGGGACCCCAGTCGCGGGATCGGGTGTTGGAATTAAAAGAAGGTCTTCTCGGATTGGTCAACCTGGAGACTGCCTCTAAGATTCAGGCCTTTCTACAAAGCAAAACCGGGTTCGCCGGCCTGGAAGGGCTGGCCCGCAGTCTGACCTCCGATGAAAACCTGTGGCGGAAGGAACAGGGACAGGCACTCCTGGAGATTTTCCGGATTATGGAAAAAAAATCCAGGAACCTCGACAGCCCTCTTCTCACCTATCCGGAATATGTGAAGTTGGGACGCAAAAGGGCACCCAATTTCCTCTATGAACGCCGAGAGCTCTACGAAATTGCTGAATACTATCAGGGCAAGCTGGAGGAACAGGGGCTTTGGGATGAAATCGACCTCTGCCGCCGTGTCCTGGACCGGCTGGGTCAGGGGGCCGACAACCGGACTCTTTATGATCTGGTAGTCTGTGACGAAGTCCAGGACTTCGCCAACGTGCAACTGACTCTAATTTTCAGACTGGCCGGTTCTCCGGAGAAGGTGGTCCTGGCCGGAGACACTAAACAGATCATCAACCCCAGCGGCTTCCGCTGGGAAGAGGTGCGGAACAGTTTTTTCGAGCAAGGGATCCAGGTTCCCCGAGTACATTCCCTGCGGATTAACTTTCGTTGTGTGGGCAACGTAGTCAAGCTGGCCAACGCCCTGCTGGATCTCAAACAGCGTCTGATCGGGCTGACAGGCTCGGAAATCAGGGAGGAATGGAAATTCAACGGGAGGCCCCCTTTCCTGCTGACCGAGCCGGAAGAGGAAAAAATCCTATCCCAATTGCGGATGCGGGCCGCAGGGCAGGTCATTCTGGTCCGGGACCGTGAAGAGCAGACCCGTCTGAAACAGGTCCTGGGAACGGAGTTGGTCTTCACCATCCAGGAGGCCAAGGGACTGGAATTCGATACGGTTCTAGTCTGGAAATTTTCCGCCGATCCAAAATCCGCCCCACTTTGGCGGCGTATCCGCCATGGAAGTGGTCTCGATCGCAGTGGCCAGCCGCACCTGCGCCAGGAGATCAACCTGCTGTACGTGGCTATTACCCGGGCCCGGAATACCCTCATTGTTTACGATCCGGGTGCGGAGATCTGGAACCTGCCCGAGCTTGGCGAACTCCTGTTTTCAACATCCGATCCGGAAGCCCTGCCCAGGCTCTGGCACCGTGTCTCTTCGCCGGAGGAATGGGCCGATCAGGGAGATTACTTCCTGGATCGAGAACATTACCCGGTAGCCCTGGAATGTTACAAAAACGCCGGAAACCTCGACCGGACGGAGATCGCCCAGGCCTTTGTTTGGGAGCAGCGTAACCAATTCCGGGAAGCCGCTCCGTTGTTTGAGAAGCATGGTTATTGGGACCATGCCGGGGCCGGCTATGAGCGTTCCGGCTTATGGGAGAAGGCCTTGGGGATCTGGGATAAATTAAAAAACCAGGAGAGGGCCGCCCTGTGCCGGATTGCTCTGTATGAGCAGCGGGGCGATTATGACCGGGCTGCGGAGGAGTGGCTCAAAAGGAAGGAGATCGTCAAGGCCCTGGATAATTGGCGTAAGGCCGGGAATCATCAACGCCTGGGCGAATACCTGACCGCCGCCAAAAAATACCCGGAGGCGGCCGAAGCCTTCGCCGCCGGGAGGCTGTATGAGCAGGCCGCGGTCCTCTTTAAAAGGTTGAAAAAGCTCGATCGGGCCGCGGACCTTTTTTACCAGGCCGGTAACTGGTTAGAAGCCGCCGTCCTCTACAAACGGTTAAAAAACCCGGGCCGACTGTTGGAGTGCTACATCAAAGGGGAGGACGATTACCGGGCCGCCCTGCTGCATGAAAAGAACGGGGACCTGGCCGCGGCCATGGAAGCCTTCACCCGGTTCGCCCGAACCGGCGAGGAACAGACCGCCCTCTTGGAAAAAGAAAAAATCCAGGCTGTGCTTAAAAAAAACCTGCTGAAAGCGGCCGTCCGTTCCTTTGCTCTGGGGCAGTACCGGGAATCGGCCGATTTCTTTACCAAGAAGGGATATTACGACCTGGCCCTGCCCCAGTATCAGGCCCTGGGGGATCATGAAAAAGCCGCCGACTGTTTTTATAACCTGGAGGATTATTATCAAGCCGCCCTGGAAATCGAGCAAAGTCGGCTTCCGGATAAATGGGAGCAGGCCGCCGACCTTCTTTCCTTCCATCTCGGTCAAGGCCGGCGGGAGGCCCGGATGGAATTGAAGCTCCTCCAGGAAGGGGAACAGTTTTTAGAAGAAGGCGCTCCGGACCGGGCACTGGTCCGTTTCAAGACCGTCAATGCCCCGGACCTGGTGCGTGCGGCTTACCGGAAAACCGGCCGGGACGAGGAGGCACTGGATTATTTTCTGAGGGACAACCGCCTGGAAGAGGCCGGACGATACGTCAAGGAGGCCGAAGGTTTGAAAATTTCGCTCCCCTTTTTACAGGCCGTTATGCATAAATATCTGGAAACGGATAACCATTATCGGCTTCGGACTGAGGCCCAGGTATTTATTGCCGAGGTCCTGGGCCGGCTCCTGGAAAAGGGTAATAAAGAGGACTATCGGTCTGGTCTGGAGCAATTTATCTCCTCCCTCCCCTTCTGGGGGTCGAGCCTACCCGCTCCCGTTTTCAATTTTCTGCTCCAAAGCCGGTATTACAACGGGATTTTTGAAGCGGTCCGGGAAGGGACCCTTTTTGCCAAATCCATTTCACCGAATTTGAAAAAATTCATCGCCGAATTGAAACGGCTGGCCGCCCAGGAAAAAGACCCGACGCTCCTGGCCTGTTATCAATTTTATCGGGACAAGGACGCTTTCGAAACCAGTCTGGACCGCCTCGAGTTGACCGGCTGGAATTACCAGCTCTTCGGCGAAAGCTCAAGGTATTACCGGCAGACCGTGGAATTTCTCTTGGGAGAACGGAAAACCGAAGAGGCCGTCTACCTGTCAAGGCGGCACCGTAATTTCCACTTGACCGGCGAGATCCTTGAAGAAGCGAAATTTTATTCGGAAGCCGGTCGGGCCTACCGCGATGGCGGTCATAACCAGGAGGCCCTCCGCTGCTTTAAGTTGATCGGAGACGAAGCGGGGGTGGCCCGGGTCTATGAGCGGTTGAATCGACTGGAAGAGGCCCTGGGCCTCTGGAAAAAGCGTGGCAACCTTCGGGAGGCAGCCCGCCTGCAGAAAAAGGTGGACCAGAGAAAAACAGCCGGGTCCCAATTGTCCTTATTTAAGAACGGATAAACAGGGGCCATTTCGAGATCTGAGATAAATAATTACGGAGGGACCTTTTTTGAAAGCGAATATCAGTGGTCCTGGATCAGATCAGGACGGTAGACAAGATCCGGCTTTCACAAAAACTGGGTCGGATCGATAAACCAACCCAGGAAAGAGTTCTCTCCGTCCTTCGGGAAATGTTTGAAGAGTGATGATTAGAGACAAGAAAGTTTTTAGTCTTACTCATTAAGGACTGGAAGTCACCCATTAAAAAGCCGCTGTCACCCATCGGGCAAAATTCGTAAGATGTCACCTATTTAATTATCTCATAGTTGAGAAATAAGTAAGGTGTCCCCCGATTTAATGCGAGCGCGGCAAAAATGTAAGCGCACCACATCGTGCTAACCGAGTTCGTTATAAACACTGCGAGGCGGCCGTTGAATCCGACATGCTCATTTTTGGTGAGATGCGGACCGGTTTTTTTGCGCTCCTCGATACGAGGATTAGGAATGTGTTTAGCTTCCATTTTTTTATCCTACCTTATTATATCGTAATGTTACCACAAAAAAGTTTTGTTATCCTACTCAGGGGTACGACAACGACTCCTTATTTTGGGGCCATAAGGCAGACACTGCCCTGGCATGAAGTCTTTAAAGCACTTTCTGTTCCATTGTTCTCCAATAGCCAAGTTCCAAAAACTCGCTTTCAGGAAGTACTCGGCTTCACCTACTCGTTTAGCCAGACAGTCCTGCGAATAATCAATTACGGTTTGAACTGTGCATAATCAAGTTCTGCAAGCTTTCTCGTATCTCCCCCACACTCACTTCAGCCCCGCCTTGCGAAGGGAATCGATTAACCGATCTATTTCGGACTGATCCTTCCATGGGAAGGATCGGGGGACAACTTTCACAGTATATTTAGGATCGATCCGCAGAACCTCGGCGATTTGAGCCTGGGCCTCCCCCATTTTCTCCGTCTCCACGAATGTGGCGGCAAGGGTAAGGTGCGCAAGCACATGATTCGGCTCGCGCTGGATCAGTTGTCTGCAAACCGAAACTGCTTCTTCATATCGCCGCGCCTTGCGAGAGGCGATGCACAAGTGACTTAGGGCACGAGGAAGAGGGATTGGACTGAGCGCCACAGCTTTTTTGAGAATCGGAATGGCTTCCTCGGTTCTACCGGCGCTGTAAAGAAAGTAACCTAGACTGTGATGTGCAGCGACGGAATTGGGTTCCAGCGCGACGGCCTGCTCGGTAATGGCGATGGCCTTCTCGTAGTCCCGGTTCAGAAAGGCCATGTATCCGAGAACCCTGCGCGCATTTGATGAAGAGTCGTCGAGTTGGGCCCCCTTCTGGGCCAGCGCCATGGCCCGTTCCAGGGCCTCGCGGCGATTCTCTTCGTACACTCCAAGCAGGGACTCGTTTCCGATAACACCTGCCAACAGGCTGTATGCCCGTGCATACTCAGGATCTAAGGCAATGGCTTCCTCGGCCAACTGCCTGGCCTGCGTCAAGCTGGCTCGATTCATGATTTGAGTATGTACGTCTGCCTCCAGGATTTTCAGATAGGCCTCGATGTTTTTCGTCCCCTTCACAGACAACGATTGGGTCCCAAAGCCATACAGTGATACCCGCATGGCGGTGAGGACCTTCATGGTGATCTCATCCTGGATGGCGAAGATATCCTTCATGTCACGCTCGTAGCGCTCCGAGAAGAGGTGCTGTAGGGTGGTGGCGTCGATCAGCTGCACCGTGATGCGCACCCTGTTTCCCTCCCGACGAACGCTTCCCTCCAGAACGTACCGCACGCCCATCTCCCGGCCCACCTGCCTCACGTCCACCGGCTTGCCCTTGTAAATGAAACTCGAAGCCCGCGGGACGACCAAGATCGGGGGCCATCTCACGAGCGCGTTGATAATGTCCTCGCTGATCCCGTCGCTGAAGAACTCCTGCTTGGCGTCGTCGCTCATGTTCACGAAGGGCAGCACGGCAATGGATGGCTTATCCGGTAAGGGATAAGCCATCTTCTCTTTTGAGGCCACCTCCATCTTGGGAGTAGAGGGACGAAAGGCAAACAGGTAGAGAACTGCAGCGGCGGCAATCACCACCAGGGCTATGCCAGCCAGAACGGCTCGGGAGAATTTCTTCCTCTCGGGCTTTTTCTCCTCAAGTATCGGGGATGAGGTCGCCTCCGGTTCGATCCGCGCCCGATAGACCCTCACTGGCTTGGCAATGTTTTTGACCTCATGCTCCCTCAAGTAGTCGTAGTGGAGCGGGATCTTGTTTTCGATCTGCTGAAAGGCGCTCTCGGAGATGCAGATCCCACCAGGGTCAGCCAGGCTTTCCAAACGGGCCGCAATATTCACCCCATCCCCATAAATCGAATCTTCTTCCTCAATCACATCCCCCAGGTTAATCCCAATGCGAAAATCCATCTTGCGGGTTTCTGGTAACAGGGCGTTCTTAGTCCGTAGGATCTGCTGGATCTCCACTGCGCACTCGCAGGACCTGCTGGATTTCCACCGCACACTCCACCGCATCCACAACGCTGACGAACTCGGCCAACACGTTGTCTCCCGGTGAAGCCACCACCCTGCCCCTGTGCTCCCCTACCAGGTTCCGAATCAGCCCCTTATATGTGTTCAGAGTTCGGAGGGTCCACTCCTCATCTTCTCCCATCAGGCGGCTATACCCCTTGACATCCGCACTCAAAATAGCAGCCAGCTTGCGTTTTAGATTATCCGAGGTCATAGGATCACCTTTTTAAGCCTTTAAGATAAATAAAAAACCCCATCACTTCTCAGAGTAATGGGGTTCCTCAAATTCCTCCATATACTGCCTCCCTTTAGGGTAAAGTAGGGTTGCTGGAAGACGGGTTATATTACCGATCTGGCCTAAATATGGACCACATTATACATGTTTTTGGGAAAAGTAAACAGGGGGATTTTTACCACTGACGGGATCATTTATTTGAGTATAAAATAGGGACAGCGCCTATTTATTCACTTTTTGTGGGGATGAATTCCCCCCTAATTTTCAAAATTGAAATCCGACTTCCACCTGCGGTCCGCTGAACCTGGCATCCAATTTAATATCACTTTGGTCCAGGGAAATTTCTTCCTGGCGGTATCCGACACCGACAAAGGCCCACTTAATAAAATGATATTTGACCCGCCCGATCAAACTGTACTAATGATCGCCATTGTAAGCCATCCCACGAAATTCTCCTTCCAGGGAGAAGGTCTTCATCGGTTTGACTTGCAGTCCAAGATAAGCCATTGGCACCAACAGAGTAGAACTGTTGGATTCCAATCTTGCCAGCTGGGATATCTGGGCTTTTAGATCAAAGAGCCGAATATTCAATCCGGCGTCAATATTAATCACCCCCAGCGTAGCCTGTTTTAAAAAAGGCCATCCATAATACAAGGCCAAATCGTAATGATCTAGTTTTAACGTTGATGAAAAAGGGAGGCCGGCCTCGAATGTTTGACTACCGAACTTAAAAGAGACGTTGTTGGTTGCCGTTCCGTCAAAAGCCAGGGGCGTGGCCATCAGGTAAAGATTGGGGATCATCAGGGGCATATCAATTCTAACCCGGCCAAAAAACCGGGCGGCCCGATTAAATCTCAAATCATCATTTAAGTCGAGGGAATCTCCTTGATAGACCAATCCTCCCTCAAAATCCTGATAGGAAAGGCCTAGGGCCGCTTCCAGGCCGACAGCCCCGCTTGGCCGGGAAAACCACAATAAGGATAAACCAATAACCGGTAGCCAAAACCAAATCCTCTTTTTGAACATTCTTTTTGACCTCCTATTCATTTCATCCAACACTACCACCCTACCCTTCCAAACCCTGGTACAGATAACAGTGGACGGAATGGCTGGCGCTGAAACGGGTTTGGTCCGGATAGCTTAATTTACAATCCGGCAACACCTCCGGACAGCGGGGGTGAAAATGGCAGCCGGCGGGCGGGTCGGCCGGGGAGGGCAGGTCCCCCTGAAGGCGGATCACTTCCCGTTTGGTTTTTGGATCGATTGACGGTACGGCCGAGAGGAGGGCCCGGGTATAAGGATGTTGGGGCTGGTCCAAGATCTCTTCTACTGTTCCCCGCTCGACGATGCGCCCCAGATACATCACCGCCACTTCATGGGCCAGAAATTCGACCACGGAAATATTGTGAGTGATAAACAGATAGGCCGGGCCGCGCCGGTCTTGCAGTTCTTTAAGCAAATTCAGGATCTGGGCCTGCACGGAGATATCCAGGGCGCTGGTCGGCTCATCACATATAATCAGTTTCGGGTCCACCGACAAGGCACGGGCGATAGCGATTCTCTGACGCTGGCCTCCCGAAAATTCATGGGGATAGCGAAACTTGATCGAACCCGACAACCCCACCTCCTCCAGCAACCGATCGATACGAATCATCCGATCGCCAGGGCCGGCCCCGATGCCCAGGGCCGCCATACCTTCTTCGATGATTTCCGCAACGCGCAGGCGGGGATTGAGCGAGGCGTAAGGATCCTGGAAAATAATCTGAAATTCCCGGCGCAAGGGCCTTAGTTCGGCGGACGAAAGTGATGAAAGATCCTGGCCCTGAAACAGAACGGAACCGCCGGTCAGAGGAATGAGGCGGAGGATTCCCTTGCCCAGAGTGGTTTTGCCGCAGCCGGATTCCCCCACCAGGGCCAGGGTCCTACCGGCAGGAATCGAAAAAGAAACTCCATCAACCGCCTTGACCCGCCCGACCGTCCTCTTCAACAGGCCTTTACGGATGGGAAAGTGAACTTTCACATCCTCCACTTTCAGAAGGGGTGTCGGTGCTTTCGCATCTCGCGCTTCGTATCCCGTATCTCGTTCTCGGCTGTCATCCCCCTCTGCCCTGCTCCATACTCTTTGCTCTAGGCCCTTTGCCCCTTGCTGGTTGCCTCTTGCCTCTCGCCTCTCGCCTTTCGCCTGATGTTCAAACAGGTGGCATCTGACGAAGCGGCCCGGCTCCCACTGGTTCCAACGGGGCCTTTGCTGAAGGCAATGATCCCAACTAAAATCGCAGCGGTCGACGAAACGGCAGCCTGAAAATTCCCGGGTCAGGGGCGGCACACTGCCCTTGATCATGGCCAGGGACCGGCCTCGCTTATTCCGCCCGGGAAGGGATTCAAAAAGTTTTCTTGAATAGGGATGAGCCGGGCTTTCAAAAAACCGCTGGCGGTCGGTCGTTTCCACGATCTCTCCGGCGTACATCACCGCCACCTGGTGGGCCATTTCCGACACCACCCCAAGATCATGGGTAATAAGCAAGATTGACATGCGGCTGCGATTTTGGATTTGCCGCAACAGATCCAGGACTTGGGCTTGAATGGTCACATCCAGGGCCGTAGTGGGTTCATCGGCGATCAACAGGGCCGGCTCACAGGCCAAGGCCATGGCGATCATCACCCGCTGTTTCATGCCTCCGGAAAATTGGAAGGGATAATAACCGCTGCGTCGGGCGGGATCAGGAATGCCCACCGCCTCGAGCAGGGCCAGGGCCCGTCTCCTGGCCTCCTCACCCGGCAGTTTTAGGTGTTGAATGAGAATTTCCGTCACCTGGTCCCCGATGGTCATGACCGGATTCAAGCTCAGCATCGGTTCCTGAAAAATCATGCCGATCCGTCTGCCCCGAACTTGACGCATTTCCAATTCCGACAATGTTAAAAGATCGCGGCCCTCCAGCCTGATGCTGCCCTCAAGGATAAGACCGGCCTCCGGTAAAAGACGCATAATGGAAAGGGCGGTCATCGATTTACCGCAGCCCGATTCCCCCAGCAGAGCGAAGGTCTCCCCTTGATTAATCGTCAGAGACAGGCCGTCCACGGCTCTAACCAGGCCGCCGTCCGTGATCAACCGGGTGATCAGGCGATCGATCTCCAATAGCGATGGGTTCATGGGAGGGTCTCTTTCTCCGGGGGTTTAGGTCTTTTTTTAAAGAGCTGCAGTCGTACGGCCCGAGTTTGCACCCGGGGGTCAAAGGCGTCCCGCACCGCGTCCGAAAACAGATTGGCGAACAAGACCAGCAGGAACATAAAGCCGAAGGCGGCGGACAGGGACCACCAGACCATCGGCTCGCGGGCCATTTCCAAACGGGCACTATTGATCATCGTGCCGAAACTGATCATCGAGGGATCGACGCCGACCCCCACGTAGGACAATACGGCCTCGGCCAGCACCAGACCGGAAAAATCCATGACGATGGCGATCAGGACGATAGGCATGACATTGGGCAGGATATGTCGCCTGATGATCTTGAAGTCGGAAACGCCGAAGGCCTGCGCGGCCTGGATGTATTCCATCTCCCGGAGTTTTAATGATTCTCCCCGCATCAGGCGGCACAGCCCGGTCCAACTGGTTATACCGAGAATGAGACACAAAAACAACAGGCGCAGGTCGGCCCGGGCGCTGGCGGTCTCGAACAGTTCGGGGTGGCTGTCCATGTAAACCTGGGTCATCAAAACGGCGGCGGCGATCAGCAGCACGGCGGGAATGGAATTCAAGGTGGTGTAGATATACTGGATGATATC